>NZ_BAAGXJ010000008.1:0-100170 GCF_054779895.1 Microbacterium lacusdiani
CGGGGACCTCGACCCCTACCCGCCGACCATCACCCGGCGAGCCTCACCCCCACCGCATGTCCGAAGAGCCCCCAATTCCCTTGGTCACCCCGGTGTGAACCATGCACCCCGGGCGGGCCATCCCCGTATCGGTGCACACCGTGCGTAGCGAGCTTTCCCGGAATCTCCTTGTGTCCTGGCGTTAACACGGGTGTCGTAGCATCGCATTAGCACCGCGACCACTCCTGAGAGTTGCACCCGGGATGAGGTGAATGCATCGTGACGGCACCGGGGTATGAGTTCAGCGTCTGGGAGCGCTACGCCACCGAGTTCACACTGGCTTTCGGTGACAATCCGTCGCGCATCCGGGCGGTGCGGGTGGCCTACTTCGAGCACGAGTTCGATGTGGACTTGATTGCGCAGCTCAGCGGTTTTCCTGTTTGGAGAATCCGACAGGCGTTGTCCCAGGGACTTCCACAGGCGAGCTGAAGAATCGTCGACCAGAGTCCCAGAACTGCTCGCCCATCTACCATCCCCTTGCGGGCACTGCGCGGTGAGGGGACGTCAGCGTGCGACGGTTCGGCCCGGGCGCGATGTCTCCCCTTTCACGTCTGAGTGGCCATCGGTCTGATCGGGCCATGAGCAGGATCAGTTTCGCGCGTCGCCCCCGCCCTCTGGTTCCGCGCTGCGGGCGTCATCGTCGTGGCAGGCTTCTTCGCGTCGTTGGTTACCGGTGTCTGCTGCCCCGGCGCCCCCGCCAGCGGAACATCGACGTGCGGAACGTTCGAGCGCTTGACCGCCGGGATCGACAGATCACGTGGCTCTGGCTCGCACGGACGGTCATCGTAGGCGCCATCGCGGCGCTCGAGGTGGGCGTCTTCGGTCGAGTCACCCTTGGCCGACTTCCTTGCGGGCATGGCACTGTTCGGGAGCTCGAGCGGACGCAGGGAGGTCATGAAATTGCCTTTCGCGGATAGCGGAGGCGATGAACGCTGCGTTCACCTATGGTTGGGGTCGTGGTCGCATTGCGCCCATACGATGTGCGGCGAACCCGAAAGGTGATCACCGGCTACATGAACTCGCCCCTCAACGAGCCGCCGCTCGGCGGAACCATCGACCACATCCTCTCGATCCTGCCGTCGCTCGTACCGAGCGCGCAGCGCGTCGCCCGCATCTGCGCCGAGCGACCCCACGACGTGGTCGACATGTCGGGCGCCGACCTCGCCGAAGCCGCCAACACGTCGCCGGCCACCGTCAGCCGCACCGCCCAGGCGCTGGGGCTGCGCAGCTTTCAGCACCTGCGCATGCTGCTCGTGCGTGACCTCGCCGCCGACGCCACCGCCGCGCCCGACGCACCCGCCGGCACCGAGGGCTTTCTGCGGTGGCTGGCCGAGGGGCGGGTGGGATGCTGCAGACCGCGCTCGCCTCGATCGACCCGGTCGCGTTCGACGCCGCTGCCGACGCCATCGCCCGCGCGCCGCGCCTGCTGATCTCGGGCACCGGCGCCTCGCACGCCGCCGCCCAGGCGTCGGCCGTCGCGTTCGCCGTCAACGGCCGGCCCTGCGAAGCGCCCGCTGACGGCGTGGTCGCCCACCTCACCGCCCGCGTGCTCGCCCCCGGTGATGTGTGCCTCATCGTCAGCTCGAGTGGCGCCAACTCGGTGACCCTCGCGGTTGCGGACGCCGCCGTCGACGCCGGCGCCACCGTGATCGGGGTCACGAGCTTCGCCCGTACCCCGCTCACCACCCGCGCCGACCACCTGCTCGTCGCCGGTGCGCGCTTCCAGGCGTGGGATCAAGGCATTCTCGGCAGCGGGCTCGTACAGCTGCTCGTGCTCAACGCCCTGCAGATCGCCGTCGCCGACCGCATGAGCGACGCCGCCGACCGCGCGCGCCTCGCGGTGCGCGAAGAGGTGCTCGACATCGTCGCCGACGACGGCTCCGACGCCGAGGCATCCGACGTGCCAGACGTTATCGACCACGGCGATGGGCGTTAACACTCCGTTTGCAGGAAATTCACTTTCCTCGATTGCAATAGCTCTGCAAGCGGATTTCGCGGGAAGGCCCGGTTCGTCAGGTCGCTTGCAGAAGGCGACTCATGGGAACGATCCAGCTCTCTGGTGTCGGTCGCTCCTTCAAGAGCACCGCCGCCGTCAGTGATATCGACCTGATCATCGAAGACGGCGGGTTCGTCGTCTTGCTCGGCCCCTCGGGCTGCGGCAAGACCACCCTGCTGCGCATGATCGCCGGCCTGCTCGAGCCCACGGCCGGCCGCATCCACCTCGACGGCGACGACATCACCGACCTCCCGTCGAAGAAGCGCGACCTCGCGATGGTCTTCCAGAGCTACGCGCTCTACCCGCACCTGAGCGTGCGCAAGAACCTCGCGTTCCCGCTCAAGACGCAGCGCCTCGGCGCCGCCGAGATCGCGACCCGCGTGCAGGAGGTCGCCGACAGCCTCGAGATCGGCCACCTGCTCGACCGCAAGCCCAAAGAGCTCTCGGGCGGGCAGCGCCAGCGCGTCGCCGTCGGCCGCGCCCTCGTGCGCAACCCCAAGGCGTTCCTGATGGACGAGCCGCTGTCGAACCTCGACGCGAAGCTGCGCACCCAGACCCGCCACGAGCTCACCGCCCTGCACCGGCGCCTCGGCGCCACGTTCGTCTACGTCACCCACGACCAGGTCGAAGCCATGACCATGGCGACGAAAATCGTGGTGCTCAACGCCGGCCGCATCGAGCAGTACGGCACCCCCGAGCAGGTGTACGACCGGCCCGAGTCGGTGTTCGTCGCCGGCTTCCTCGGCAGCCCGGCCATGAACCTCGTCGACGCCCGCATCGTCACGATCGACGGCAGCATCGCCGTCACCGCCGACGGCATCGCCGGCGGCCTGTGGCCGGGAGACGTGCCCGACCTCGATGTCGTGCTCGGCGTGCGGCCCGAGAAGCTCACGATCGCGTCTGCGCACGCGGCATCCGACACCCGGGGCGTGCGCATCGCCGGCCGCATCGACCTGGTCGAGAACCTCGGCGGTGAGCAGATCGTCACGTGCCTCGTCGCCGGGCGCGAGGTCTACGTGCGCACCTCGCGCGAGGTCATCGCCACCCCCGGCGACGACATCGTGCTCACCGCCGCGCCCGAGAACGTGCACCTGTTCGACCGGGCCTCGGGCCGCCGGCTCGAGTGGGTCGCCGATGCACCCGTGGCCGACCCGGCCGCGCACGAGCTCGTCACCGCCTGAGCCGCCTTCCCTCCCTTCGTTCTGCCCCTCACCCCTACCCAGGAGAAATCATGAACACCCGTGCCCGTCGCGCCGTCTTCGCCACCGCGGCGATCGTCGGCGCCGCCGCCCTCGCCGGATGCGCCGGCTCTGTCGCAGGCAGCGCGCCCGCGGCATCCGGCTCGCTCACCGAGCTGACCGACGACCAGCAGGTCGAGATCGTCTTCGAGTCGTACAACCTCGCGAACGTCGGCACCTTTTCGGATGCCATCAACCAGCTGCTGGACGAGTTCATGGACGAGAACCCGAACATTACCGTCGTCGGCCAGCCCAGCCCGTTGACCAGCACCGCCGCGAGCGTGCAGCAGCAGCTGCTCGCCGGGCAAGCGCCCGACATCGCGCAGCTGACCTTCAACGAGCTCGACTTCGCCGCCACCACCCTCGGCGCGCAGAACCTCAGCACCCTCGTGGGCGACGAGGGCCTCGCCGATCAGTTCGGGGGCGACTACCCCTACCACGAGCGCGCCGCCGTGCTCGCCGACTGGGACGACGCCACCTACGGCCTGCCCTACGTCTTCTCGACTCCCATCCTGTGGATCAACGAAGACCAGTTCACCGCCGCAGGCCTCGACCCCGAGACCGTCGATCTGTCGACGTGGGATGCTGTCGCCGACGCCGCCGCGCAGATCACCGAGTCCACCGGTGCCCCCTCGATGAGCGTGTCGTGCGTGATCACCGGCGGCAGCTGGTGCATGCAGGGCCTCTTCCTCTCGAACGGCGCCCAGGTGCTGAGCGATGACCGCACGACGATCGAGTTCGGCTCGGACGCCGCGATCGATACGGTCGCGACCTTCACCGAGATGTACGAGGACGGCGTGCTCACCAACGAGGACTTCACCAGCCAGTACGAGGCGTTCGCGCAGGGGAAGACCGCGATCCACGTCAACAGCTCGGGCGTGCAGGGCGCGTTCATGATGGGCGCCGAGGCCGGTGGCTGGACCCTCGACGCTCACACCCTGCCCGCGTTCGGAGACCAGGCGGTCGTGCCCACCAACTCGGGCTCGTTCCTCGCGATGTTCGCCACCGACCCCGCCAAGCAGGCCGCCGCGTGGGAGCTCATGCAGTTCATGACCAGCCCCCGCGCCTACGAGATCATCTCGACCCAGATCGGGTACCTACCGCTGCGCAGCAGCATGGCCGACGAGGGCGGACCGCTCTATGACTGGGTCGAAGCCAACCCGCTCGTGAAGCCCAACCTCGAGCAGCTCGACGCGCTCGAGCCGTGGGTGTCGTACCCCGGCGACAGCTACGCCCAGGTCGACCAGGTGCTCGCCACCGCCATCGAAGACGCGGTCTTCAACGGCGCCGACCCGGCCGCCACTATGACCGAGGCCGCCGAGCGCGCGCAGGGGCTGATCGAATGACCATCGACCTCGACCTGACGCCTTCGGCGACGGATGCCGCGGCCGCTTCGTCGCCGGATGCCGCGACCGCGGCGCCTCGTGAGCGTCGCCACGCCGTGGCCGGCCTCTACAACCTGCGCGACACCGGCGGCTACCGTGCAGCCGGCGGCACCAGCCGGTGGGGCAAGCTGCTGCGGTCAGATGCTCTGCACCGCATCGACGCGACCGGTCGCGACCGGCTGGCCGAGATCGGCGTCGCCCACATCATCGACCTGCGCGGCGGCGACGAGCGCGCCACAGCGCCGAGCGCGGTCGACGGGCTCGAGGTCACCGTGCACCACCTGCCCGTGTTCGACGACGCCGACCCGGCCGCGCAGGCCACCACGCACGTCGGACTCGTGCCCGTCTACGACCACATCGTCGACGAGCGCGGGGCGCAGCTGGTCGACGCGATCCGGGTGATCATCGCGGCTGACGACGACGACGCGGTGCTCGTGCACTGCACCGCCGGCAAAGACCGCACCGGTCTCGTCGTGGCCTTCGCGCTCGCCGCCGCCGGGGTCGACCGCGACGACGTCGTGGCCGACTACGCCGCCACCGCCGAGAACCTGCGCGGCGAGTGGTCAGACGCGATGACCGCCGTCTTCGAACAGCGCGGCATCGAACTGACCGCGGGAATGGTCGAACTCATCACCGAGAGCCCCGCCGAGGTGCTCGAGGCGCTGCTCGAGCGCATCGACCGCGAGCACGGGTCGATCAGCGCCTACCTCCTCGCCCACGGACTCACCCCCACCGAGCTCGAGCGTCTCACCGCCGTGATCATCGACCCCGCCGCCACCGCGGTCTGATCGGAAGGAACACACACCATGTCGCACATCGCGAGCCAGCATCCCGCTCCCGAGCACTTCATCCTGCATGTCTCTGACACCCACTTCGTGGGCGACGGCGACCTGCTGCACGAGCGCATCGACAGTGACAAGAACCTCGCAGAGCTGTTCGACGGCTTCACCAAGGCCAACGCCCGCCCCGAAGCGATCGTGTTCACCGGCGACCTCGCCGACACCGGCCGCCCCGACGCCTACGAGCGCCTGCGGGCCATCGTCGAGCCCGCCGCCGAGAAGCTCGGTGCCCAGGTGATCTGGGTGATGGGCAATCACGACGAGCGCGTCGCGTTCCGCCGCGGCCTGCTCGACGAGGAGGCCGACCAGTCCGAGCCCGTCGACCGCGTCTACGACGTCAACGGTCTGCGCATCATCGCGCTCGACTCGACGGTGCCCGGGCAGCACCACGGCGAGATCAGCGACGAGCAGTTGGCGTGGCTGCGCCGCGAGCTCGAAGTCCCCGCGCCCGACGGCACCCTCATCGCGCTGCACCACCCGCCCGTGCCGAGCCCGATCGGGCTCGCCGCCCTGGTCGAGCTGCGCGACCAGGAGCGCCTCGCCGAGGTCATCCGGGGCACCGACGTGCGCGGCATCCTGGGCGGTCACCTGCACTACTCGACCACCAGCACGTTCGCGGGCGTGCCCGTGTCGGTCGCGTCGGCGACCTGCTACACGCTGGACCTCGCCGTCGCCTACCCCGGTGCCCGCGGCCAGGACGGCGGCCAGTCCTACAACCTCGTGCACGTCTACGGCGACCGGGTGCTGCACTCCGTCGTGCCGATCGGGCAGTTCCCGACCGTCTACGAGATGACTCCCGAGATGCTCGAGGCGTTCATGAACATGACCCCCGACGAGCAGCTCGCCGCCGTCAACGCGGCCGCCGTCAACGCGTCGGCGGGAGAGTAGTCAGCCCATGTTCGTCACCGTCTCCGCTCCCTCGGCCGCCGCTGCGCCGGCCGAGGGAGCGGGCGCGGCTCCGGCCGAGGCATCCGCGCCCGTCGTGCGCCGCTCGCGCTTTCGGCCCCAGAGCCTGCTGCCCTACCTGTATGTGCTGCCGGGCACCGCGTTCCTCATCCTCTGGACCTACAGTCCCCTCGCCCAGACGTTCGGCCTGTCGTTCTACGACTGGAACCTGCTGCCCACAAGCCCCAAGACGTTCGTCGGCGGGTCGAACTACGCCGAGGTGCTGGCGCTGCCCGAGCTGCACACCGCGCTGCTGAACACCGTCGTCTACATCGCCGCGTTCTTCGTCTTCTCGCTCGTGCTGCCGATCGCGATCGCCGTCATGTCACGGCAGGTGCGGGGGCGAATGCGCACCTTCTATCAGGCGCTGATCTTCGTGCCGTTCCTCATCACCCCCGTCGCCACCAGCGCCGTGTGGCGGTGGCTGTTCGCCGAGCAGGGGGCATTCGCCACCGTGCTCGCGCACTTCGGCGTCGACATGCCGAACGTCTTCCGCGACCCCGACCTCGCCATCTGGGCCGTCATCGTCATCGTCGGGTGGCAGATGCTGGGCTTCGGCGTGCTCGTGATCGCCGCCGGCTTCGCCGGCATCAGCCCCGAATACGGTCAAGCCGCCGCACTCGACGGTGCCGGCGCCGGCCGCATCTTCGGACGCATCACCTTGCCGCTGCTCTCACCGACCCTGGTCTTCCTGTCGCTCATGACGATCCTCCTCGCCGCGCAGTGGACCTACCCGATCATCGACCTGCTCACCCAGGGCGGGCCCACCAACTCAACCACGAACATCTACTACCTGCTGTACCAGTTCGGGTTCCAGAACTTCGACGTGGGCATCTCGTCGGCGGCCGGGGTGATCTTCTTCGTCGGGTTCGGCGTGATCGCACTCATCTTCCTCGAGCTGCAGGAGCGGCTCAGCTTCTACGACAACTAGGACCACCCATGTCATTCGTCACCGTCACCGGGCCGGCGCTCGCCGCCGACACCGTGCTGCACAAGGGCGCTCGCGTGCGGGCGGCTTCCGCTTCGGCGGAAGATGTCGCCGTGGCATCCCGCACCCGCCTCGGCACCATCGCCGGCCACGTCGTGCTGATCATGCTCGCGCTGTTCAGTGTCTTCCCCGTGTACTGGATGTTCGCCACCGCCTTCCGCGCCCCCGAGAACGCGCTCGACCAGACGCTGCTGCCCTGGCCGCTCAGCCTCGAGAACTTCGCCTACGTGTGGAACACCATCCCCATCGGCAACATGCTGTGGAACACCTTCGCGATGTCGATCATGCTCGCCGTGGCGCAGCTGCTCATCGCCGTGCTCGCCGCCTACGGGTTCGCCATGTGGGACTTCCGCGGGCGCAAGCTGCTCATGTTCCTCTTCATCGGGTCGTGGCTCGTGCCGTTCCAGGTCACGATGATCCCCAACTATGTGCTCGTGTCGCAGATGGGCCTGCTCGGCACCGTCGGGGGCGTCGTGATCCCCCAGCTCGCCGGAGCCTTCGCCGTGCTGCTCATGGTGCAGCACATGCGCGCCTTCCCCCGCGAGCTGATCGAAGCCGCACACCTCGACGGGCGCTCGAGCTGGGCCACGCTCTGGACCGTCGTCGTGCCCAACATGAAGCCGGCGCTCGCCGCGCTCGGGATCATGGCGTTCATCTCGGCGTGGAACGAATACCTCTGGCCGACGCTCATCATGCGCCAGGGCGATGCACTCATCCAGGTCGGCGTGCGCAGCTTCTTGAGCGCCGAGGGAAACAACTGGGGCGCGACGATGGCCGCCGCCGGGCTCGCCTGCGTGCCCGTGCTGCTCATCTACGTGTTCCTCCAGCGATACGTCGTCGACGCCTTCGTGCGATCAGGACTCAAGTGAGGCACCGTCCCTACGGCTGAACTGACCAAGCCACCCAAAGCAGCGACGTCTTGCACCGATCCCCTTGCGGGCGACGAACGCAAGCGGGAGGTCGCGGGCGATCTTCCGGGCGTCGTCAAGCGTGCCCCTACTCGTTGACTTCCCATGGCTGGCCGAAGCTGGCGCCGCGTACGACCGACCAAGCTTCTACCGCGCGCTCGCACGAGTCAATCGTCGCCCCACAGTCCCGTCACGTAGTAGTCCTCTGCGTCGGTGTAGATCGAATCGCCGACCCGCTCTTCAACGTTCGGGAGTCCGGCGAGCTCATCGGATGCGCCGTCGAGAACCAACTCATATACGGAGCACTGCAGAAGGACCGGGACTAGCGTCACCTCATGTACGGCGTACTCGTGCTCCGGAGCACCGTCGTCGTCGTATTCGACGTGCAGGCTTCCCTCGTCGCGCGCCCGGACGTGCGTTAGCCAGGGTCGTTGTCAAGGGGGGATGCAGACGACGGCTGTCAGCGCATTGTTGATCTGGAGGTACTGATGATCACCGCAGATCAACAAAGGCTGGTGTTCGAGCCGCTCGGCCAGGGCGCCTGGCGGCTGTGCGACGCCGGCATCGACGAAGCAAGCGCCGAGCGCTTGATCGCCTACGTGGAGCGCGCGGCGAGCGGCGGGTACGAGGCGATCTGGATGCGGCCGGGTCTGCGAGCCAGCCATCACGCGACGCGCGAAGACGTTCGACTGACTGCCATGGCGCAGCGGAGCGGGAAGGTCGCCTCGACGCGTTCGAAGCCGATCCCGATCCCGCATCTCACACCGCTGCAGTCCCCGCTAGCCCGAGGACTCCCCGGCGCCAACTGACGAGCCGCACCCATCGCAATGGCGCGGGCCTGCGACTGGGCTCGGGGTCGCGCTTCTGAGTTGAAGCCGCCGCCCACTGTTGTGGAGGCGCGGGCACTCGCATTGAACCGATCGCACGGCACCGCGTTAGACCAACACAGCTGTCCGGTTGGCTGTCGGCTCGGGCATCAGGTACATGCCCTCACCCCATGACCCCCACCGAATGTCCGAAGAGCCAGACAAGCTCGCCCAGTGGGGCCGGTGGCGCGACGAGCGGCTGGGCGCCCCGGCCCTCGCCCCGGCTCCCGGCACGACGCCGGCGCAGTTCGCCGCGGCTCAGCCCGTGGCACCCGCCGCGTCGCCTCTGCCGTTCGGGAACCCGGCGTTCGTCCGCCCGCCCAAGGGCGTCGCCGAGGAGGGACGCCGCCTGAAGCGGGGCTTTTCGTGGGCCACCCTCGTCGTGATCGTCGTGGCCCTGGTGTTCTTCCTGGTGCAGAACTTCGGCCACATGATCCTGGGGTTCCTGGTCGCCCGCTGACCCGCGGTCGCGGTCCCGCCCGGACCGCCTAGGAGTCGAACGGCCGCAGGATGCGGTCGAGGAACCGCCGGGTGCGCTCGTTGCGCGGCGCCCGGAAGATCTGCTCGGGCGCGCCGCGCTCGGCGACCACTCCCCCGTCGAGGAAGAGCACCTCGTCGGCCACCTCGCGCGCGAACTGCAGCTCGTGCGTCACGACGACCATGGTCCAGCCCTCGTCCGCGAGCTCCTTCATGACCACGAGCACCTCGCCCACGAGCTCGGGGTCGAGCGCACTGGTGGGCTCGTCGAACAGCAGCAGGTCCGGTCGCAGCGCGAGCGCCCGGACGATGCCGACGCGCTGCTGCTGCCCGCCCGAGAGCTCGTGCGGATACGCGTCGCGCTTGGCGAGCAGACCCACGCGGTCGAGCAGCGCCTCGGCGCGCGCGACCGCCTGATCGCGCGGCTCGCGCTGCACCGTCACGGGCCCTTCGATCACGTTCTCCAGCACCGTGCGGTGCGGGAACAGGTTGTGGTGCTGGAACACCATCGCGCTGCGGTCCCGGATGGCGAACCGCTGCGCCTTGGAGAGCCCGCCGGCGAAGTCGACCTCGGGCCCGCCCGCGAACGCGAGCGCGCCGGCATCCGGCGTCTCGAGGCCGTTCAGCGAGCGCAGCACCGTGGTCTTGCCCGAGCCGCTCGCGCCGATGAGGGCGACGACCTCGCCGCGCCGGACCTCCAGGTCGATGCCCTTCAGCACCTCGTGCTCGCCGAAGCTCTTGCGCAGGCCGCGGACGGTCAGCAGGGTCTCGCCGAGCACGTGGCCCGTCGATCCGGACTCAGTGGGCGACATAGCGGTCGAGCCTCCTCTCGAGCCGGTCCTGAGCGGCCGACAGCACGGTGCAGAACATCCAGTAGATGAGCGCGGCCTCGATGTAGATCGTCATGAACTCGCTCGTGAACGTCGCGATGCGCTGCGCCTCGCGGAACATCTCCGTGACCAGGATCATCGACGCCAGCGACGTGTCCTTGACGAGCGAGATGAAGGTGTTCGACAGCGGCGGCACGCTGACGCGGGCGGCCTGCGGCAGGATGATCCGGCGCAGCGTCGTGGCGTTCGACATGCCGATCGTGTAGCCGGCCTCCCACTGCCCCTTCGGCACCGACAGGATGGCCGCGCGGATGATCTCGGCCGCGTATCCGCCCACGTTGATCGAGAACGCGATGATGGCGCTGGGCCACGGATCCAGCGTCACGCCGATCGACGGCAGGCCGTAGAAGATCACGAACAGCTGCACCAGCAGCGGCGTGCCCCGGATGATCGACACGTAGGCCCGGCCGATCCACGACAGCACGCGGTTCGGCGAGAGCCGCAGCAGCGCGATGCCGAGCGCGATCACCAGACCGAGCGCGAACGACGCGAGCGTGAGCGGGATCGTCCCCTTCAGGCCGCCCAGCACCAGCGGCCAGAACGACTCGAGGATCAGCTGCCAGTCCATCTATCCCCTTTCACAGAAGCGGTGTCGCGTACCGGCGTGGGCGAATTCGAGCCGTTTCGTCTCCGTTCGCTGGCGCTCACTCCGCTCAACGACCGGGGATCGACAGGCCGATGACGCCGGTCGTTGAGCGGAGCGAAGCGGAGACGAAACGCAGAAGCGGAGACGAAAGGTCTTGGCCGCGAGGTTACTGCGAGACGTCGGCGCCGAAGAACTGCTCGCCCAGCTCGGCGAGGACGCCCTCCTCGGCCAGCTCGGCGAGAGCGCCGTCGATGGCCTCGGCGAGGTCGGCGTTCTCCTTCGTGAACACGAACGCCATCTCACCGGCCTCGGGGGTCTCGGCCGCGATCTTGATCGGGGCGTCGGGGTTCTGCTTGACGTAGTCGAGGAAGGTCAGCTCGTCGTTGATGGTCGCGTCGATGCGGCCCTGCTCGAGCAGCGCGATGGCCTGCGCCCAGCCCTCGACGGCCTCGACGGTCGCGCCCGACTCCTCGGCCAGCGCGCCCCAGTTGCTCGAGAGCGACTGGGCCGTGGTCTTGCCCTCGAGGTCCTCGAACGACGCGATGTCGGTGTCGTCCTCGGGCACGACGATCACGCCGGGCGACACGGTGTACGGCGTCGAGAAGACGTACTTCTCCTTGCGCTCGTCGTTGATCGTGACCTGGTTCGCGATGGTCTCGAAGCGGCCCGCGTCGAGACCCGCGAAGATCGCGTCCCACTGGGTCTCCTCGAACTGCACCTCTACGCCGAGCTTCTCGGCGACCGCGCGCGCGACCTCGACGTCGTAGCCCGTGAGCTCGCCCGAACCGCCCTCGTGGTAGCTGAAGGGAGGGTAGGTGCCCTCGGTCGCGACGACGAGCGTGCCGTCGGAGAGCGCCGCGGGGCCGTCGGCGGGGGCGTCCGAGCCGGTGGCGGCGGGCTGACCCGCGCAGCCCGCGAGGGCGAACAGGGCGGCCGAGGCGGCGAGGACGGTGGCGGTGCGGGTGATGCGCATGTGGTGGTGATCCTTCGGATGAGGGATGTTCGGGCGGGCTCGCGAGCCGAGAACCAAGCTCAGCACGGCAGGGGCCGTGTGACCTAACCCGTGCGACGCCGTGTTTCTTCCCGCGATCCCCTACGCGCTGGCCGCGCGGGCCGCGTCGCGGCGGCGGATGATCTCGCGGCGCGTGCGGGCGGTGAGGAGCGACGGGTCCTGGAGGTACGGGAACTCGGCCCACGCGGCCGGGTCGTCGACGCCGAGAGCCGCGAGGTAGCTCCCGGCGCGCGCGACGGGGCTCGACCCGCGCAAGCCGAGGGCCGTCATGAGCGCGGCGGGCGCGGCGGGGCCCGTCGGCGCGAAGGCGTCGTTCACGGCGCCGGCGATCCAGGCGATCGCGGCGGCCGCGAGCTCCGGCTTGCCCTTGGCGAACAGCCGGGGCTCGGTCTCGGCCAGCAGGTCGGCGATCCGCAGGGCGGCGGCGACGATCTCGGGGTCGTCGAACACCTCGCCCCCCGCCCGTTCGATCAGGCCGCGGACGGACTCCAGCCCGGCGCGCGCCCGGTCGTCGAGGTGCCTCAGATCGGTGACGACGCGCGTCATCGGGACGGCGTCGAGCGCATCCAGCTGCCGGCGGCCGCCCACGCGCAGCGCGAGCAGCGACAGCTCCCGGGCGCCGGGGTCGTCGTGCGGCAGCTCCCCGTCGGCGTCCATCGCCACCAGGTCGAGGAAGTCGCCGGCCAGGTCGTCGATCGCCTCGAGCGTCAGCGCCGTCAGCCGCTCGTCCACGGCGGACCGGGCGTGGGCCTCCTCGACGAGCGCGGGCAGGGCCCCGAGCAGCGCCTCCGGGTCCGCGCCGTCGTCGGCGACCGCGTCGGGGAGCAGCTCGAGCAGCAGGTCCTCGGCGAACGTGTCGCTCCAGCGCAGCGGATCGCCGCCGCCGCTGTGGGCGCGGTTCAGCGCGATCAGCAGGCGCGCGGCGTCCGCCGATCCGGGCACGCGCGCCTCGACGGCCGCGACAAGGTCGTCGTCCAGGGCGGCGTCCTCCGCGGCGCGCGGGTAGCCGGATCCGCCCTCGGGCAGGGCGTGCAGGATCCACGCCAGCAGCGGGCGGCACGCGGGCCACGACTCCGTGACGAGCTGCGGCTCCAGCGCGAGGTCGGCCGCGATCGCGGTGCGGATGCGCTCGCGCGCGTCGGCGGGCGACACCTCCGCCACCGGATACTCGGCCGGGTCGACGCCCTTCGTGCCCGCGGCGAGCGCGTCGGCGAGGGTCTCCGCCGCGACGAACGCGTCATCGACCGTGTTCCCGCCGTCGCGGTCGATGAAGACCGTGGCGGTGAGCGGGGCGCCGTCCGGCAGCGTCGTGCCGACCAGGATCGTCCCGTCGGCCCCGAGCGCGTGGTCGATGGATGCGACGCCGGTGATCTCCGGAGCTGCGGGCGCCGCGAGCCAGCCAGGGAGCGTGCGCCACCGCCCGCCCGCCTCGGCACGGATCCGGGCCGCGAGCTCGGCGTCCGCCGGGCCGCCGGCATCCAGCAGCACGGCCATCGCGAGCAGCAGCGCATCGCTCTGGCGCACGGCGTCATCCAGCGTGCGGTCCACCATCTCGGCGAGCGTCGGCAGGCCCTCGATCCCGTTGCCGTCGGCGTCGAGCGGGCGGCGCAGCATCTCGAGCACGCTGCTCGCGTAGGCCAGCAGGTCGAACGCGTCGCCGCGCAGGGCCTCATCGACGGTGCGGATGAGGTCGAGGTCGCGGCGGCTCATGCCTCGAGGGTATCCGCGCGCGGATAGACTGGACCGCGTCCGGCCCCTCGACGTCCGCCCGCCCGAGCGACGTCTCGATCCTGGAGCTCGCCGCGTGACCAACGCCCCCACTGCCCACGTCGTCGACACCGTCGCGAACGCCGCCGCCACGCCTGAGCGAGAGCAGCCGTACGACGCTCTGGGGCTCAAGCCCGACGAGTACGCGAAGATCCGCGAGATCCTCGGCCGCCGCCCCACCTCGGGCGAGCTGGCGATGTACTCCGTGATGTGGTCGGAGCACTGCTCCTACAAGTCGAGCAAGATCTACCTGCGCCGCTTCGGCCAGAAGGTCAGCGACGAGATGAAGAAGCGCCTGATGGTCGGCATGGGCCAGAACGCCGGCGTGGTCGACGTCGGCGAGGGCTGGGCCGTCACCTTCAAGGTCGAGTCGCACAACCACCCGTCCTACATCGAGCCGTTCCAGGGCGCCGCGACCGGCGTCGGCGGCATCGTGCGCGACATCATCTCGATGGGCGCCCGCCCCGTCGCGGTCATGGACCAGCTGCGCTTCGGCGCGATCGACCACCCCGACACGGCGCGCGTCGTGCACGGCGTCGTCTCGGGCATCTCGAGCTACGGCAACTGCCTCGGCCTGCCGAACATCGGCGGCGAGACCGTGTTCGACTCGGTCTACCAGGCCAACCCGCTCGTCAACGCGCTCGCGGTCGGCGTCATGCGGCACGAGGACATCCGCCTCGCCAACGCGACCGGCGCGGGCAACAAGGTCGTGCTGTTCGGCGCCCGCACCGGCGGCGACGGCATCGGCGGCGCGTCCATCCTGGCGTCCGACACGTTCGCCGACGGCGGCCCCACCAAGCGCCCCGCGGTGCAGGTGGGCGACCCGTTCGCCGAGAAGGTGCTCATCGAGTGCTGCCTCGAGCTGTACAAGAACGACCTGGTCGAGGCGATCCAGGACCTCGGCGCCGCAGGCATCTCGTGCGCCACGAGCGAGCTCGCGGCCAACGGCGGCTCGGGCATGAACGTCGAGCTCACCAACGTGCTGCTGCGTGACCCCTCGCTGACCGCCGAGGAGATCCTCATGAGCGAGTCGCAGGAGCGCATGATGGCGATCGTCGCGCCCGAGAAGCTCGACGCGTTCCTCGCGGTCGTGGAGAAGTGGGATGTCGAGACCAGCGTGCTCGGCGAGGTGACGGGCGACGGCCGCCTCGTCATCACGTGGAACGGCGAGACCATCGTCGACGTCGACCCCTCGACCGTCGCGGTCGACGGCCCGGTCTACGAGCGCCCCGTCGCCTACCCCGCGTGGCTCGACGCACTGCAGGCCGACACGGCCGCCGTGCTGCCGCGCCCGACCGACGGCGCCGAGCTGGCCGAGCAGCTGAAGAAGCTCGTGGCCAGCCCGAACCTGGCCGACGCGTCGTGGATCACCAACCAGTACGACTACTACGTGCTCGGCAACACGGCGCTCGCGTTCCCCGACGACGCCGGCATGATCCGCGTCGACGAGGAGTCGGGCCTGGGCGTCTCGATCGCCACCGACGCCAACGGCCGCTACTGCCAGCTCGACCCGTACGCGGGCGCGCAGCTCGCGCTCGCCGAGGCGTACCGCAACGTCGCCGTGACGGGCGCCCAGCCCACGGCCGTGACCGACTGCCTCAACTTCGGCAGCCCCGAGAACCCCGAGGTCATGTGGCAGTTCTCGCAGGCCGTCGACGGCCTGTCGGACGCCTGCCTCGAGCTCGGCGTGCCGGTCACGGGCGGCAACGTGTCGTTCTACAACCAGACCGGCGACGTGCCGATCCACCCGACCCCCGTCGTCGGCGTGCTCGGCATCATCGACGACGTCGCGCGCCGCATCCCGAGCGGATGGCAGGACGCCGGCGAGAACATCTACCTGCTCGGCACCACCGCGACCGAGCTCGACGGCTCGGCGTGGGCCGGCACGATCCACGGTCACCTGGGCGGTCGCCCGCCGAAGGTCGACCTGGCCGGCGAGCGCACCCTCGCCGGGATCATCCAGGCCGCGAAGGACGAGATGCTCGTCTCGAGCGCGCACGACCTCTCCGAGGGCGGCCTCGCCCAGTCGCTCGTCGACGGCGTGCTGCGCTTCGGCGTCGGCGCCCGCGTGTGGCTCACCGAGATCATGGAGCGCGACGGCGTGGACGCCGCCACGGCCCTGTTCTCGGAGTCGACCGGCCGCGTGATCGTCACCGTGCCTCGCGAGGAGGACGTGAAGTTCCGCGGGCTGTGCGAGGGCCGCGGCTACCCCGTGATGCGCATCGGCGTGACCGACAGCGAGCCGACGCTCGAGGTGCAGGACCTGTTCACGATCCCCGTGGCCGAGCTGCGCGCGCTGTCGACCGGCACGCTGCCGGCCGCGTTCGGCCCGACGGTCGTCGAGCCGGTCGCCTGACCCGCATGCAGATCAACCACTCCGAGCTCGAGGCCGACGGCGAGGCATCCGACCACTGGTCGGAGCGCCGCAACCGCCGCGTGCGCGCGGTGGCCTGGGTCGTGATCGTCACGCTGCTCGTCACGGGCGGCGGCGCGACGCTGCTGGCGCTGCTGTTCGGCTGAGGATCGTCGCGACTCCCGCCCGCGCGGCCCGTGCAGCCCCGGCCCGACGCCGCACTTGTGGTCAGGAAACGCCGCGTCCGACGCCGCGCCTGCGGCATGTCTTGACCACAAGGCGCCCGGAGCCGGCGCTCAGCGCCCGGCGACCGCCTCGCGTGCCCGCCGCGCGGCCTCGCGCGCGATCTGCGGCGCGAGCCCGACGTGGCCGGCTGGATCCAGCAGCTGCCGGATGCGCACGGGCGGCAGCGCACGGGTGACCCGCGGATCCGACACCAGCAGCTGCTCGAAGTCCTCGCCTTCGGTGGCGCAGCGCATCGCGGCCTCGTAGACGATGCGGTGCGCCTCGTCCCGGCCGATCTCCTCGCCGAGAGCCAGCATCACCGCCTCCGAGCCGATCAGGCTGCCGCTGAGCTCGAGGTTGCGGCGCATCCGGCGGGGGAACAGCTCGAGCCCCTCGAGGATGACCTTCAGCCGCATGAGCAGATCGCCCATCGCGATCAGGCTGTCCTGCATCGCGGCGTCGAGCTTGGCCGTCGCCCCGCCGTCGGCCTCGTGCGGATGGATGATGGCCGCGACGGCCTCCGGCGCCTTCGCGCGCACCTGCGCCGCGAGGTCCAGCACATCCGCCGCCAGCTTCGGGTTGCGCTTGTGCGGCATGGTCGAGCTGCCCACCGACCCCTCCGGCACGGGCTCCGACACCTCCCCGAACTCGGTCTGCATCATGGTCTCGATCTCGATCGCGATGCGGGCGCAGGATGCCGCGACGATCGCGAGGTCGGAGATGTAGCCCGACTGCGGCGAGAGCAGGGCCCGGGACGGCACCGGCATCGGCTCGAGGCCGAGCAGGTCGGCGACGCGGCGCTGCACCTTCGGGCCGACCTCGCCGAGCGACGCGAAGCTGCCCACAGCCCCGGCCATCATGACGCGCAGGCACGGGTGGACGCCGTGGTCGATCCGGTCGAGGCCGCGCATCAGGTCGTCGATCCAGGTCGCGACCTTGAGCCCGAACGTGATGGGCACCGCGTGCTGCCCGTGCGTGCGGCCCGGCATGATCATCGTGGCCGACCGCTCCGCCAGGTCGCCGAGCGCGGCGAGGCAGTCCAGCAGCAGGCTGCGCACGATCTGGTGTGCGCGCCCGATCAGGATGGCGTGCCCCGACTGCATGATGTTCTGGCTGGTCGCGCCCCAGTGCACCCAGCCGCCGGCGCCGTCCCCGGCCGCGTGCGCGAGCTCCTCGATCAGCGGCACGAGCGGATGCCCCTGCGCCCGCATGCCCTCGATGACCCGGTCGCGGTCCAGCGCCGACAGTCGCCCGACCTTCGCGATGCGGCGCGCGGCCTCCTCCGGCACGATGCCCGCCTCCGCCTCCGCGCGCGCGAGCGCCACCTCCACGTCCAGCCAGGACTGCCAGATGCTGTCGGTCGTGTACAGGGCGCGGATGCCCGCGTCGGGGACGCTGTAGTCCGTGAACCGGCCGGCGTCGCCGGCGGCCTCCGCGATCGTCAGGTCGATCGGCTCGGCGACCCGCCGGGACAGCGGGATGGGGGCGGTGTCGTCCACGATCACGCCTTCACGGCGGGGGCGACCGCGGGAACGCCGGCCGCTGCGGCGGGCACCGCCGCGGCGTCGCCGCGCGGGCCCCGCTCGATGAAGTTCACGAGCAGCAGCACCACGAAGATGATCGCGATCTGCAGCGCGCCGTACGCGGCGGCCGACCCGAGGTCGGCCGAGTAGAGCCGGTTGTAGATCTCGATCGACATCGGTGGGTAGCCGACCGGATAGACGACGGCCGAGGCGACGTACTCTCCCACGCCGTCGATGAAGGCGAGCAGTGCACCCGCCAGCACGCCCTTCCACACCAGCGGCATGACGACCGTCATGATCGAGCGGACCGGCGAGGCGCCGAGCGACTGCGCCGCCTCGTCGACCGACGGATCCAGCGTGTCGATGGACGCGCTCGTCTCGCGGAAGACGAGCGGCACGTACCGCACGAAATACGCCACCGGGAGGATGAGCAGCGAGCCCACGAGCACGAGACCGAGGTTAGACCAGGTGGGGGTCGCGAAGGCGGTCACCACGTTGACGCCGATGACCGTGCCGGGGAGCGCCCAGGGCAGCATCACCATGGCGTCGAGCAGCCCTCTGCCCTTGCGGAGCGGCCAGCGGGAGATGATCCAGGCGGCCGAGGCGCCGATGACCACGGCGACGAGGGTCGCGTAGAGCGCCATCTGCAGCGAGACGTTGATCGGGAACAGCGACTCGGGGTCGGTGAAGATCGACAGGTAGTTCTCGAGCGTGTACTCGGGCGGGAGCACCTGCGTCGTCCACGTGCGGTTGCGCGAGAACGAGACCAGCACGATCACCGCGACCGGCGCGATCAGGATGAGCGCGAGCAGCAGGCTCCCCGCGCCCGCCAGCGCCGACGCCCACCCCGTCGTGCGGGTCCGCGTGCGCTGGATGCCCTTCGACAGGCTCCGGTACGTCTGGCGCCCCTGGTACCAGCGCATCAGGAAGAGGAACCCGATCGAGACGACCGCCAGGACCGTCGACTGCGCGGCGGCCAGCTCGTAGTTGCCGCCCACGCGCGTGGAGACGATCTGCATCGTGAGCGTCTGGACGTTGTAGAGCTGCGGCGCCGTGAACGACGCCATCGACGTCATGAAGGTCAGAAGCGAGCCGGCGACGAGAGCCGGCGTCAGCATCGGCAGCACGACCGTCGCCCACACCTTCCACTTGGGCGCGCCCAGTCCCGCGGCGGCCTCTTCGAGGGAGGTGTCCATGCCGGCGAGCCCGGCCGACACGGAGAGATAGAAGTACGGGTACATCGTGAGGACGTGCACCAGCAGCACGCCGCTCACGCCGCTGACCGAGACGAGGCCCGCGTCGATCCCGATCAGCGCTTCGGCCGCGCGCGGGAAGATCCCCGTCTCGTTGTAGAGGAGGGTGAACGCCATCGCGCCGATGAGCGACGGCAGCGCCAGCGGCAGCACCGCGAGGACCGACAGCAGCCGCCGTCCCGGGAAGTCGAAGCGAGTGAGCAGCACGGCCAGCGCGGTCCCCACGACCGCGCACAGCGCGACGGTGGCGAGCGAGGTGCCGACGGACAGCATGAGGGCACGCTGCGATCCCCCGGAGAGGAAGTTCGAGTAGTTCGCCCAGAAGCCGTTGCCGCCCGTGCTCTGCCCCGCCGTCTGCAGCATCGGCAGCACGACGAAGAACACGATGACGGCGAAGACCGGGAGGGCGAGGAACACGACGAAGCGCTCGCCGGGCGTCAGCCGCCGGCGTCCGCGGGCGTCGCCGTCGGTGGCGAGCACCTCGGTCCGGGTGTGTACGGCCTGCGACATCAGGCCCGCCCGGTGGTCGACTCGGGGATGAGCCAGCCCGCACGCGGGTCGACGACCAGCGCGACGCGGGCGCCCTCCTCGACATCGATGTTGGGGGTCGACACGGAGATCGAGGCGCCCGCGATGTCCACGTCCAGCATGGCGGTCGACCCGAGGAACTCCTTCGCCGTGACCACGCCGTGCAGGGCCGCCTCGGCCTCCCCGACCACGCGCAGCACCTCGGGCCGGAGCGAGACCTCGACTTCCTGGCCTCCGGTGACGGGCGCCTCGGGAAGCCGGCGCACCACGAGGTCCGCATCGCCGACCCGCACCGTCGCGGTGTCGCCGGCCACGTCGCGCACGACGCCCGGCACCACGTTGCTGCGCCCGATGAACCGGGCGACGAACGCGGTGGCAGGCTCGCTGTAGATCCTCCGGGGCGTGTCCACCTGATGTGCGCGCCCGTCGGCGAGCACGGCGATCCTGTCGCTCATCGCCATGGCCTCGGCTTGATCGTGAGTCACGTAGATCGCCGTGGTCGCGGCGGCCTTCTGGACCTCGCGGATCTGCATGCGCGTCTCCTCGCGCAGCTTCGCGTCGAGGTTGGAGAGCGGCTCGTCGAGCAGCAGCACCTCCGGCTCGATCACGATCGCGCGGGCAAGGGCGACCCGCTGCTGCTGCCCGCCGGAGAGCTGATCGATCCGCCGCGAGCCGTAGCCGCTCAGGCCGACGCGCTCGAGCGCCTTGTCGACCTTCGCGTCGCGCTCGGACTTCGCGACCTTGCGGAGCTTGAGCCCGTAGGCGACGTTGTCGGCGACGCTCAGGTGCGGGAACAGCGCGTAGTTCTGGAACACCATCCCGATGCCCCGCTTGTGGGCGGGCATCCGCGTGACGTCGCGGTCGCCGAACCGGATCGCGCCGGCGGTCGGCGACACGAAGCCGGCGATCATCCGGAGGAGGGTCGACTTGCCGCAGCCGGACGGCCCGAGGAGGGTGAAGAACTCCCCCGCCTGAACATCGATGTCGACCGTCACGGTCGGGGCGGCGCCCTGCTGCTCGCCGTAGGTCTTGCTGAGGCCGTCCAGATGAATGGGGATCACGGCATCCTCGTCTTTCGTGCATGGGGCCGGTCGGCCGGGCGCAAACCCGGCCGACCGGCGGGGATCAGCCCTGGTTCTTGATGTTCTCGAGCCAGTAGTCGATCCACTCCGTCTCGTGCTCCGCGACCAGCTCCTTGTCGTACTCGAGCTCCTTGAGGGTCAGCGGCTCGAGCCACGCGGGCGGGTTCTCGATCTCGACGGTCGGGATCTGGAAGGCGTTGTTGACCAGCCAGTCCTGGGTCTCGGGGCTGAAGATGAACTCCGCGAACGCCTCCGCGCCCTCCGGGTTCGGGCCGCCCGCGACCTTGGCGATGCCGTCCATGTTGATCGGCGATCCCGACTCCGGCTCGATGATGCCGAAGGCCGCGCCCTGCTCCGCCTGGGCCAGGATGTCCTGGTGGTTCCACAGTGTGATCGGGGCCTCCTGACGCTCGAGGCGCAGGTACAGGTCCTCCGGGTTGGCCGCGTAGTCCTTCGTGTTGGCGTCGAGGGCGCGAAGCCACTCGTAGCCGCGCTCGGGGTTGCCGTCCTCCTCGTAGAAGCGCGCGATCATGGCGGCGTAGATGCCGCGCATGGTGCCGGATGCGGCCACGTCGCGGATGAGGATCTGGTCCTTCCACTTGGGATCGATCAGGTCGTCCCAGTCCTTCGGCGCCTCATCCTCGGACAGCATGTCGGTGTTGTAGGCGATCAGCTGCAGCTGGCGCATCTCGGCCACCCACTTGTCGTCGCTGAACTGGAACTCGTCCTCGACGAGGTCGAGCACGGCGTCGCCCCAGGGCTCGACGAGGTCCTCCTCGGCGGCGGGCGTGAAGAGGGAGGGCGTGCCGCCCCACCAGACGTCTGCCTGCACGTTGTCCTTCTCGGCCCGGATGCGGTCGGCGACCTCCGCGGCGCCGAGCGTCACCAGCTGGACGTCGTAGCCGCTGGCCTCCTCGAACATCGGAATGATCTCGTCGGTGATGGCGGACGGCCGCGGCGAGTAGATCGTCACCGTGCCGCCGCCCTCGGGTGCACTCGCGCCGCCTCCGCCCGAGCCGCCCGAGCCGGCGGGCTGCTGGAGACCGCAGCCCGTCAGCGCGACTCCGAGTGCTGTGATCGCCGCACCCGCGGCGAGGATTCTGCGGTTCATTCCAGGTGCCCCCTTTGGCCCAAGGTCGTGTGCGCCCGTCCTGCGGACGGAGGTGGTAGATCGATCCACCACGTCACTGCCACAGTGCCAGAGGGCGATGCCGGTGTCAAAGCGACGCACGTCACGATCCGATCACGTGCGCGACGTGTCCGGATCTCAGGGGTGGGGACCGCACGACTCCCGCACGATGAGGCGGGGCGTCTGCAGGTGCGAGGTCGGCTCCCGGCCGAGCTCGAGCGCCGCGACCAGCTCCCGGGCCGCCTGCCGCCCCATGTCGAAGCCGTTCGTCTCGATCGTCGTGATGGAAGGGATGAAGTAGCGGGCGGCCGCGACTCCGTCGTATCCGATCACCCGGACGGCGTCCAGCAGCCCCGCGTCGTAGAGGGCGCGCTCGAACCCCATGGCCGTCGCGTCCCCGTGGCACAGGACGCCGTCCGGCAGCGACCCGTCCGCGATCAGCCGGCGCCCGAGCTCCAGGCCGCCCTCGCCGCTGGGTTCCCCCTCGAAGTCGCTGAGCGTGACCTCGGCGCCGCGCGCCCGGATGGCCGAGCGCACGCCGTCGAGCCGGTCGATCCGTGAGGCGATGTCCGGCCAGCCGCCGACATAGGCGATGGAGCGGCAGCCGTGATCGAGCAGGTGGTCGGCGGCGAGCCGCCCGCCGAGGACGTCGTCCGGACCGACGTAGGGCGCGACATCCGCGGATCCGTCCTGTCCCGCGATGTATCGCGAGACGAACACGCTCGGCACACCCCAGTCGTCCAGCGTGCGCAGCAGGTCGTCGCCGCTGCCCGTCGCCGGGATGATCGCGAGCCCGGCCACCGCGTGCTCCCTGAGGGTGCTGACCGCCTGCCGCTGGCGCTCCAGCAGATCCATCGTCGACACGACGAGCGACGTGTAGCCCGCCTCGGTGAAGGTCGACTCCAGCCCGAGAAGGAGCTCGCCGAAGTGGGGGCGGTGGATGTTCGTGACCACCACGCCGATCGCGCGCGACGTCTTGCGCCGCAGCGCCCCGGCGGCCTGGTGGTAGACGTACCCGAGCTCCGTCATCGCAGAGCGCACACGATCGCGCGTCTCGTCCGAGATCCGCCCGGTGCCCATCACGACGTTGGACGCGGTCGTGCGCGAGACGCCGGCCGCCTTGGCCACGTCCCGCAGCGTCACACGGCGGCTCATGTCGGCCACGGTACCCGCTCTCGCCACGCCACCCGGTGCCACGGGGCCCGCGCGGCAGGTCAGACCCGCTCGTTCGCCTCGGCGCCGGCCTCGACGTGGTGGCGGATGACCTCGGCCACGACGAAGTTGAACCACTTCTCCGCGAACTCCGGGTCCAGGTGCGCGGCCTCAGCGAGCGAGCGGAGGCGGGCGACCTGCTGCTCCTCGCGGCGGGGGTCGGACGCCGGCATGGCGTGACGCGCCTTGAGCTGACCGACCTGCTGCGTGGCCCGGAAGCGCTCGGCGAGCAGATACACCAGCGCGGCGTCGATGTTGTCGATGCTCGCGCGCAGGCGCTGCAGCGTCTCCTCGGGCTTCTCGATCGGCGCGTCGGTCATACGTCGAGGTTACCGGCGCGGGAGGACGGCAGAATCGCCCGTGCGGCCGGGATCGCCCGACACAGCGCAGGACTTCCCGCGCCACGTCCGCGTGTCGGGCCGCCCCGACCCGGCTGACACGCGCGGGATCGGTCAGAGATCCTGCGTTGTGTCGGAGAACGCCGGGAGACCGCGCGGCTACCGCACGGGCAGGATGTGCTGCGGCGTCGGCACGCCCAGGCGGTGGCGGGCGCGACCGGGCACACCGGTGCGCTCGTCGACGCTCAGCGACACGATCTCGTCCGAGCCCTGACCGGCCACCAGCAGGGTGTCGCGCAGGATGACGTGGTGGCGCGGCTTGCGCACGCCCGACTCGGCGAGCGCGACCTGCTCGAGGCGGTCGCCCTCGCCGCGCACGCGCAGCACCGCGATCGTGTCGCTGCCGCGCAGGCCGGCGTACAGGAACCCCCCGTCGCGCGAGCGGGCCAGCTCGGCCGCGGTGTCGCCGGGGAGCGACCCGGGTGAGGCGGCGAGCCCCGAGCGCAGCGCCCACTTGCCGTCCTGCCCGGGCGAGAGCACGAACACCTCGCACGTGTACTCGGTCACGACGTAGAGGTGGCCGCTGGGGTGCAGGACCATGTGCCGCGGCCCGGTCCCGAGAGGCAGAGCCACCTCGTGATCGAGCGTCACGCCGCGCGGCGACGTGCGCCAGAAGCGCACCAGGTCGAAGCCGAGGTCGGTGGTCGCGACGAGCCCGCGCGGCAGGAACACGGAGCAGTGCGCGCGCGGCGTGCGCGGCTCATCCGGGGTCTCCGCGGCGCCGCTGAAGTCGACGGCGCCAGCGAGGGGCGACCCCTGCTCGTGGGGTGCGCCGCGCAGGATGTCGCGCACCGCCGGGTCGTCGAACGGGTTCTTGGACTGCCCCAGCAGCGCGAGGATCTCGTCGAGCCCGGCGTCCGCGCCGATCGCCGGGGTCGGGGTGGCTCCGGCGAGCATGGCCGCGAGCTGCGACGCGTCGGCGCCCCGCTCGACCAGGGAACGGAGGTCGGCGACCCCGCCCTGCTCCGCGACGAGCGCGGCCGCGTCGGGGGCCGGGCGCGGCGCGCCGTCGCCGTAGGGGTCGGCGGAGGGCTCCGCCTCGGTGCGCGCGCCGAGTCGGCCGGCCCCGTCGAGCGCCACGTGGGTGACGGTGCCGTCCCCCCACGCGGCCGCGAGCAGGTGCGACCCGTCGGGCGCGACGCTGACGTGGCACACGGTCTCGCCCGCCTCGACCGGCGCGCCCAGCGGTGCGAGGGTCGCCTCCCCCGTGCGGCGGTACGCCGCCACGCGGCCCTGCCCCTCGAGCGCGGCGTACACCACGTCGAGCGTGGGATGCGCGGCGAGCCACGTCGGCGAGAGCGCCTCGACCGCGTCGCCGACGAGAGCCAGCGGCCCGCTCGCGAGCGGCGAGTCCGGCTCGCCGGCCGTGCCGGCCATGATGCCGCGCGCCTCGGACCTCATGTCGGCGCCGCGCGCCCCGATCCAGAACCTCATGCCGTCGATCCTCTCAGTGGTGAGACTGCGATCCCGCGCTGAGACGGCAGTGGCCCGCTGCGGTCTCAGCGCGGCGATGCGGTCTCAGCGGGGCGCGATGCCGCATCGGACGGCCGAGACCGCAGACACTCAGTCCACGAGGTCGTGGCGCACGATCACGGCGTCGCGGGCGGGGCCCACTCCGATCACCGAGATGCGCGTGCCGCTCATCTTCTCGAGCGCGAGCACGTAGTCCTGCGCGTTCTGGGGCAGGTCCTCGAACGTGCGGGCCGTCGAGATGTCCTCCTGCCATCCGGGGAACATCTCCAGGATCGGCTTGGCGTGGTGGAAGTCCGTCTGGTTCACGGGCAGCTCGTCGAAGCGGGTGCCGTCGACGTCGTACGCCACGCACACGGGGATCTCGTCGAGCCCGGTCAGGATGTCCAGCTTGGTCAGCACGAGGTCGGTGATGCCGTTCACGCGCGTGGCGTAGCGCGTGATGGGGGCGTCGTACCAGCCGACGCGGCGCGGGCGGCCGGTCGTGGTGCCGAACTCGAAGCCGCGCTTGCGCAGCCAGTCGCCCTGCTCGTCGAACAGCTCGGTCGGGAACGGGCCCGAGCCGACGCGCGTCGTGTAGGCCTTCACGATGCCGACGATGCGGTCGAGACGGCCCGGGCCGACGCCCGATCCGGTCGAGGCGCCACCCGCCGTCGCGGACGACGACGTGACGAACGGGTAGGTGCCGTGGTCGACGTCCAGCATCGTGGCCTGTCCGCCCTCGAACACCACCACGTCGCCGGCGTCGAGCGCCTCGTTCAGCAGCAGGCCGGTGTCGGCGACCATCGGCTTGATGCGGTCGGCGTAGGACAGCAGATCCTCGAGGATCTCGTCGCACGTGATCGCGCGGCGGTTGAACACCTTCACCAGCAGGTGGTTCTTCTGGTCGAGCGCGCCCTCGATCTTCTGGCGCAGGATCGACTCGTCGAACAGGTCCTGCACGCGGATGCCGACGCGGTTGATCTTGTCGGCGTAGGCCGGGCCGATGCCGCGGCCCGTGGTGCCGATCTGGCGCTTGCCGAGGAAGCGCTCCGTGACCTTGTCGAGCGTGCGGTGGTAGTGCGTGATGATGTGCGCGTTGGCGCTCACCTTGAGCTTCGAGACGTCGATGCCGCGGGCCGACAGCGCGTCGAGCTCGGCGAACAGCACCTCGAGGTCGATGACCACGCCGTTGCCGATCACGGGGGTCACGCCGGGCGACAGGATGCCCGACGGCAGCAGGTGCAGCGCGTACTTCTCGTCGCCGATCACGACGGTGTGGCCGGCGTTGTTGCCGCCGTTGAACTTGACGACCCAGTCGGTGCGGTCCCCGAGGAGGTCGGTGGCCTTGCCCTTGCCCTCGTCGCCCCACTGGACGCCGACGATCACGATGCCTGGCATGGGTTTCCCCTTGTCTGTGCACGAGCCCACGGCTCGGTTTGCCCACGACCTCTCTCCCGGTTTTCGGGCTGCGTTCTGGGCCGGTCCCAGTCTATCGGGGAGGGCAGAAGCACCCGCAGACCGGCCGGTGCACTGCGGTCGCCGCGCACTAGGCTGACCGCCGGGGGACGGTCGCGCGCGAGCGGACGCCTCCCGCTCGCGAAGGGGGAGCGCATGGATCCGCAGGCCGCAGTTCAGCAGGGCGCCGCGCAGGGGGCGGGGCCGACCTCCGACGAGATGCGCCGCGCGACCGAGGTGCTGCGCGTCATCTCCGAGTCGTACTCCTCCAAGATGGTCGGCCAGGAGCGGCTGCGCACGAGCCTGCTGATCGGCCTGATCGCGGGCGGGCACATCCTGCTCGAGAGCGTGCCGGGCCTGGCCAAGACGACCGCGGCCAGCACGCTCGCCGACACGGTCGATGCGCAGTTCAAGCGCATCCAGTGCACGCCCGACCTGCTGCCGAGCGACATCACCGGCAACCAGGTGTACGACGCGAGCACGGGCTCGTTCCGCACGGTGCTCGGCCCCGTGCACGCGAACTTCGTGCTGCTCGACGAGATCAACCGCTCGAGCGCCAAGACCCAGAGCGCGATGCTCGAGGCGATGCAGGAGCACCAGACCACGATCGGCGGCGAGGTGCACCGCCTGCCCAAGCCGTTCCTCGTGATCGCCACGCAGAACCCGATCGAGCAGGAGGGCACGTACGAGCTGCCCGAGGCGCAGATGGACCGCTTCCTGCTCAAGGAGATCGTGGAGTACCCGAGCCCGCAGGAGGAGTTCGAGATCCTCGCGCGGATCGACTCGGGCGTGCTGGATCCCGAGCGCCACGTCCACACATCGGTCACGCTCGACGACGTGCATCTGCTGCAGGACGTCGCGAGTCGCATCCACGTCTCCGCCGCGATCCGCAACTACATCGTCGGCATCGCGTACGTGACGCGGAACGCGGCGCCGTACATCGGCGAGGAGCAGGCGCGGTACATCAAGTACGGCGCGAGCCCTCGCGCCTCCATCGCGTTCCTGCAGGCCTCGCGCGCGCTGGCGCTGCTGAACGGCCGCCCGCACGTGCTGCCGGAGGACATCCGGAGCCTGCGCCACCTGGTGCTGCGGCACCGCGTGCTGCTGAACTTCGAGGCAGAGGCCGACGGGGTGCGCAGCGAGCACATCATCGACCAGATCTTCGCGGCCGTCCCGACGCCCTGAGGCCCCGCCCCGATCACGGCGACCCCATGACCACCCTCATCACGCGCGTGAAGAGCAAGCTCTTCATCCACGCCACGAAGAAGTCGATGCACGCGCTCGACGGCGCGTACGCATCGCTGCTGCGCGGCCGCAGCAACGACTTCGAGGACCTGCGCAAGTACGAGCACGGCGACGAGGTGCGCGACATCGACTGGCGGGCCACGGCGCGGCTGGGCACGCTGCTCGTCAAGCGCACGCGCGCCATCCGCGCGCACACCGTGCTGTTCGTGATCGACACGGGCCGGGCGATGGGCGCACTGGCGGGCGACGAGCGGTCCAAGCGCGAGCTCGCGGTGCTGGCCGTCGGCGCGCTCGGCATGCTCACGCTGCGGCACGACGACGACTTCTCGGTCGTCTTCGGCGACGCCGCGCGGGTGCGGCGCCTGCCTCCCAAGAGGAGCGAGGGCGCGCTCGAGCACGCGCTGCGCGCGATCGACGGCGCCATCCGCGACGCGGATGCGGCGAGCGCGCGCGAGCGCCTGCTCGACTTCGTGGCGCGCACGATCGCGCGCCGGATGATCGTGGTGGTCGTCACGGACGAGGCGCCGGTCACGGCCGAGACGGAGCGGCTGCTGCGCCGGCTGCGCACGCAGCACGACCTGGTGTGGCTCACGCTGCGGGATGCGGATCCGATCCGCTCGCGCGCGGGCCGCGACGGGCGCCGCGACGTGGACAGCGGCTGGCGCGTGCCCGACTTCCTGCACGGCGACCCCGCGATCGCGACCGAGCTCGCCGCCGAGCGCGCGGCGGCGGACGCGCGGCGCGCCGAGGTGCTGACGGCCCTCGAGATCAGCCACGCCGAGCTCGCGTCGCAGGACGACGCCGTGCCGGCGCTGCTGCGCATGCTCAGCCGGAGGGCGCATGTCGGAGCCTGACGAGCTGTACCCGCCCGTGCAGTACGCGCCCGGCTGGATGCTGCTGGCGTTCGGGGTGATCGCCCTGGTCATCCTGGCGTTCTGGCTGATCCTGTTCCTCACGCGGCAGCGCCGGCCGAGGCGCGAGGCCGGGGAGCCGGCCCCCAGCGTGCTCGACGCGGTCGCGCAGCTGCGCCACGAGTACCTCGCGGACATCGACGAGATCGAGCGGGCGTACCGCGCCCACGAGCTGGATGCGCGGCGGGCCAACCTCGAGCTCAGCCGCCTGACCCGCCGCTTCGTGAACGAATACAGCGGCCTGGAGGCGCCCGTGCTGGCGCTCGACGACCTGGTCGCGCGCGGCGTGCAGCCGAGCCTCGTGGACGCGCTGCGCCGCCACTACTACCCGAGCATCTTCGGGCGCGGGCCCGCGATCGATCCGCTCGCGGGCGCCGCGGCGGCGCGCAGGGTGGTGGCCGAATGGCACTGATCCCGATGCACCTCGCGACCCCGTGGCTCATCGCCGTCGCGGTGCTCATCGTGGGCGCCGCGATCGGGCTCGGCGTGCTGCTCGCCCGACGCGGCGGGGCGTCGGGCGGCGACGCCCTGCCGGTCGCGCGCGCCGAGCGGCTGCGTGAGCTCCCCAGCGTCGTGCGCGCCACGCGGCGCCGCGCCGCCGCGGTCGCGGGAGCGCTCGGGCTTCTCGTCGCGGCCGCCGGCGTGGCCGGGGTGGTCGCGGCCCGGCCTCTCGCGGCGCAGACCATCCAGCCGGTCGACACGAGCCGCGACATCATGCTGTGCCTCGACGTGTCGGGCTCGATGAGCGAAGTCGACGTCGAGGTCATCGAGGTGTTCGAGGAGCTGGTCGACGGCTTCGAGGGCGAGCGCATCGGGCTCACGATCTTCAACAGCTCGCCCGTGCAGGTCTTCCCCCTCACGGACGACTACGCGTTCGTGCGCGCCCACCTCGCCACGATCAGGGCGAGCTTCGACGACCACAGGAGCGAGATCCCCGAGCACTGGGTGGGCACGCTCAACGGCGCGGGCGCCTCGCTGATCGGCGATGGCCTCGCCGCCTGCGCTCTGCGGTTCGACCACCGCGACGACGAGCGGTCGCGGACGATCATCCTCGCGACCGACAACGAGGTGTTCGGCGCCGGCGTGGTCACGCTCGACGAGGCCGCGGCCTACGCCGCCTCCGCGGGCGTGCGCGTGTTCGCACTCAACCCGGTCGAGGGCAAGGACGCGCGGGCCAGTGCGGAGCTGATCGCGGCGGCCGAGGCCACGGGCGGGCAGGCGTACGCACTGCGCGGCGCGACGACCGTGGGCGAGATCATCGACGAGGTGCAGGAGGAGGCGGCGACCGCGCTGCGCGGCGAGGCGCAGGTCGTGTGGCGCGACGTGCCGGACGTGTGGATCGTCGTGCTGCTCGCGGCCGTGCTGGGCGGCGCCGCGCTGATGTGGAGGGCGCGCCTGTGAACCTCGTCCTCCAGCCCGTCCTGCATCCGCTGCTGCTGATCCTGATCGCCGCCGCGGGCCTGTTCGTGACCGTCCGGTGCGTCGTCACCGCGCCGGACGGCCGCACGCGCACCGCCTGGATCGTGCGCACCGTGACCGTGCTGGCGTGCCTCGTGCTCGCGCTGCGCCCGGGCATCCCGGGCGGGCAGTCGCAGACCCTGGCGACCGACACCGACGTCGTGATCCTGGTCGACAGCACCGCGAGCATCGTGGCCGAGGACTGGGCCGACGGCGCCCCGCGCCTGGACGGCGTGCGTGAGGACGTCGCGGCGCTGGTCGCGGAGTACCCCGGCGCGCGGTTCGCCCTGATCACGTTCGACGCGTCGGCCGAGCTGCGCCTGCCGCTCACGACCGACACGGCCGCGCTGCGCTCGGCCATGGAGGCGCTGCGCCCCGAGCCCACGCAGAACTCGCGCGGCAGCTCGATCGGGATCGCGGCCGACCTGCTCGAGGAGACCCTGCGGAACGCTGCGGCGTCGTCCGAGCGTTCACGCATGGTCTTCTACCTCGGAGACGGCGAGCAGACCGCCGCGTCGCAGCCCGAGTCGTTCCGCGGCGGCGGCGAGCTCGTCGACGGCGGCGCCGTCTTCGGCTACGGCACGGCAGAGGGCGGCCGGATGAAGGTGCAGACGGGCGGGCTCGGCGAGGGCGCCGACGAGTACATCCAGGACGGAGACGAGCCCGCGCTCTCGCGCATCGACGAGGACGCCCTGCGCACGATCGCCGCGGACCTCGGCGTCGAATACCAGCACCGCACACCCGGCACGGAGCCGTCGCTGCCGGCGGCGCCCACCTCCACGACCACGCAGCCCTCCGGCTCGACGGGCGACGTGACCGACCTGTCCTGGATCGTGGCGCTGATGGTCGTGGGCCTGCTCGCCGTGGACGCGGCGCTGCTCGCGGGCGCCATCCCGGGCATCCTGCGGATCGCGGGCCGGCGCGCGGAAGCGGGTGCGCCGTGACCACCCCGGACGACCTCGTCGCGGCGAACCGGCGCCGCGCACGGCTGCGGCGCATCCTGCTGTGGATCGCGGTGCCGCTCGCGGCGATCGCGCTGCTGCTGCCGGTCAAGATCCTCTCGATGTACGCGCTGGCGCACCGCACGATCACGGGGTACGTCGCGGGCGACCACCAGGGCGCGATCGCGGCCGCGGGCGTGCTGGGCGTCGCGAACTGGTTCGAGCCGTACAAGGCGCCGTACGACGCGGGCGTGCCCCTCGCGGCGTCCGGCCGGCTCGAGGAGGCCCGGGCGCTGTTCGAGCAGGCGCTGCCGCTCGCGCCCGGGCTCGAGGCGTGCGCCGTGTGGATCGACCTCGGCATCACGATCGAGTGGCAGGGCGACGCGGCCCGCCAGGCGGGCGACGAGGCCGCCGCGTCCCGGTTCTACACCGAGGGCCTGGAGGTCGTGGCCGACACCCCGGCCGAGTGCCACACGCCCGAGGCCGACGCCGCATCGCCGGATGAGGAGCGCAGCGCCGACCAGAGCATCGACGAGCTGGAGGAGCGGCTGCTCGAGAAGCAGCAGCCGCCGCCTCCCTCCGGCGGCGAGGGCGAGGAGCCGCCGCAGGAGGAGCAGCCCGAGCAGCCGTCGGAGGAGCAGCTCGAGGAGCTCGAGGACCGGCTGACGCAGGGGCAGGACGAGCGCGAGAACTCCGGCGGCGACGACGACGAGTCCGGATCGGGGACGGACCGGCCATGGTGAACGAGCAGCCGCGCCCCGCGCCTCGGCCCGACGCGCACACGGGGGCGCGCTACGTGGTGAAGTCGGACGGCGCTCCTCCCCTGCCGCCGCCCGGTGGGTATCGCGGCGCACGGCGGGTGCCCGTGCCCGGCGCCGCGGCGGTCGCGCCGCCACCGAGCCCGCCGCGCCCGCGGCCGGGCGTCCTCGGCTGGATCGCGCTCGGCGCCGCCGGGCTGTTCGCGCTCGCCCTGGTCCTCGCCTTCGCGCTCGGCGCCACGGACGCGCTGTACGGCGCGACGTTCCTCGCGTTCCAGCTCCTCGTGGTCGGGCTCGTCGTGGCCGCCCTGGTGACCGCGCGCGGGCGGACGCTCGGTGCATGGTCGCTCGCGCTCGTCCTGCTGATCAACGTGGGCACGGTCGGCGCGCTCAGCGCGACGCGGACCTCCGCGGAGGGCGGCTATGCGGGCACGAGGACCGAGGAGGAGCGGTTCCTCGAGGAGCACCCCGGCGTGAAGGGCGAGCGCCTCGAGGACACCCTCGGCCGCCCGTCCCTCGAGGAGGTGCGGGCGACCGCCGATGCCCTGTCGGCCGAGATCCGGGATCGACTCACGGCCGAGTACGGGTACACGTGGGCCGATCCGCTGCCCGAGGACCTGCGCCCCGAGCGCAACGGGTACGGCGGCGAGTCGATGCTCGTCCGGTTCGGCTCCGAGGTGTCGGCGACGAACGAGCCGATCCGCGGCCACGACCGGAAGCTGGCGGTCATGCGGACGATCGACGACGTGCTCGCCTCCCACGACTGGTGGGGCATGATCGCGTTCAACGACCCGGATCAGGGCCTGGACCCGAGCATCCTGGAGAAGTTCTACGGCAGCGCCGACCCCCGCACCCAGGTCACCTGGGAGTGGTACAGCGAGAGCCCCGACGGCCTGGTCGCGGTCTACGCCACCATGACGGACCTCTCCCACGACGCGACCGGCGAGTGGCGGACCGCGCGCGAGGCCGACCACGCACGCACGGGAGAGCCGCTCGAGGGCCTGCAGATCATGTTCTACGCCGAGCGGCTCCTGAGCGAGGCCGACGAGGACGAGTTCGAGCGCCGCATGTCCGAGTACGAGCTGCTGCCCGGCGGCTGACGTCCGACGCGGCGGGCGATACGGTGTGGCCATGACCCAGCAGGCCGTCGCCCCCGCGGTCGCCGAACCCGCCCGCTCCCCGATCGATCGCGCGTGGGCCGCCGCACGCGTCGCGGTGGCGGCGCTGATCCTGGTCGCGGTGATCGCGCAGCTGCAGCGCACGCTCGCCAACGCCGCCGCGATGGAGACGCCGCACGGCTCCCATCTGCCGACCGTGGCGGCGAACTTCTTCAGCTTCTTCACGATCGAGTCCAACGTGGCCTCGGCGGTCGTGCTGCTGGTCGCGGCGGTCTGGACCTGGCGCGCCGCGACCGCCGACCGCGATCCGCAGTGGCTGGCGATGCTGCTGGCGAGCGTGACGACGTACATGATCGTCACGGGCATCGTCTACAACCTGCTGCTGCGCGGCGTGCAGCGGCCCCAGGGCGCGACGGTGCCGTGGTCGAACGAGATCCTGCACGTGATCGGCCCCGTCGCGCTGCTGGCCGACCTGCTGATCGCCCCGCGCCGGCGCGCGCTCGGCTGGGGCGCGATCGCGACCATCCTGGTCTTCCCGCTCGCCTGGGTCGGATACACGATGCTGCGGGCGAACACGGTCGTGGCGCCCGCGACCGGCAACGCGTGGTGGTACCCGTACCCGTTCCTCGACCCGCACTCGCCCACCGCCGGCGGCGCGCTGTACGTGGTCGGCATCGCCGCCGCGATCGCCCTGGTGGCCTGGGCGGTCGTCGCGATCGGCCGCCGCCGCGCGGCGATCGCGCCCATCGGCGCGCGCCAAGCCGCATGATGGACACATGTGCTCCGTGAACACGTCGTCCTCGAACCGCACCGCCTGGGCCGCCTTCTGGGTGGGCCTCGCGGGACTGGTGCTCATGCCCATCCCGCTGTTCATCGGGCTGATCCTCGGCGGCGGGCTCTCCCTGGTCGCCGCCGTGCTCGCCGTGATCGCCCTGCTGAAGGGTCTCAGCCGTCAGGGCAAGGGCATCGCGCCCGTCGTGTTCGCCGGCATCTTCGTGGCGCTCACGTGGGCCGGCATCTCGGCCGGCGGCGGCATCATCTGGTGATGCGCGCCCGGCGCTGAGGGGCGGGCTCCGCTCAGCCCTTGGCGTCGGAGGTCGCCTGCGCCTCCTCATCGGGGGTGTAGCCCGAGTGGAGGTGCACCGGCTCGGCGGCCTGACCGGTGCGCTTGCGCTTGCGGGCCGCCGCGATGAGGTTGAGGCCCTCCACCAGGATGGCGAACGCCATCGGGCCGTAGATCAGGGCCTTGTCGATGTGGACGCCGAAGCCCTCGGCGACGAGGAAGACGCCGATCAGCATCAGGAACGCCAGGGCGAGCATCTTCACGGTGGGGTGCTTGTTCACGAACGTGAAGATGTGCTTCGCGGCGAACAGCATGAGGCCGAACGACAGCACCACGACCGTGATGATGACGAGCATGTTCGAGGTCATTCCGACCGCGGTGATCACCGAGTCGAGCGAGAACACCAGGTCGAGAGCGAGGATCTGGGCCAGCACGGCGCCGAAGGTGGCCCTGCCGCCGACCGCCGAGCCGTGGTCGTCGTCGCCCTCGAGGCGGTGGTGGATCTCCTTGACCGCCTTGTACAGGAGGAAGAGGCCACCCGCGAGGAGGATGAGCTCGCGGCCCGAGAAGCCCATCTCGCCGATGTGGAATAGGTTCTCCTCGAGCGTGATGATCCATCCGGCGAACAGCACCAGGAGCACCCGCATGAGCATCGCGAGGGTGAGGCCGAGGTTGCGCGCCTTGGCCTGCTGCTCGGGCGGAAGCTTGGACGCGAGGATCGAGATGAAGATCACGTTGTCGACGCCGAGCACCACCTCGAGGACGAACAGGGTGACGAAGACGATGGCGAGATCCGGGGTGAACTCGAGCGCGAACTCCATGCTCACAGCTTGCCGTACAACGCCCGCGACGGCCGACTCGGCGGGGAGATCCCGGCGAAGCCATAGGATTGAGGCCATGTCGAAGGTCCTCGAGTCCCTGCCCGTCGGCGAGCGCGTCGGCATCGCCTTCTCCGGGGGTCTCGACACCTCCGTGGCCGTCGCGTGGATGCGCGACAAGGGCGCGATCCCGTTCACCTACACGGGCGACCTCGGCCAGTACGACGAGGACGACATCGAGTCGATCCCCGGCCGCGCGCTGAACTACGGCGCCGAGGCCTCGCGTCTGATCGACTGCAAGCCCATGCTGGTCGAGGAGGGTCTGGGCGCGCTCGCGTGCGGCGCGTTCCACATCCGCTCGGGCGGCCGCACGTACTTCAACACGACGCCGCTCGGCCGAGCCGTGACCGGCACGCTGCTGGTGCGCGCGATGCGCGAGGACGGCGTCGAGATCTGGGGCGACGGTTCGACCTACAAGGGCAACGACATCGAGCGGTTCTACCGCTACGGCCTGCTCGCGAACCCGCGCCTGCGCATCTACAAGCCGTGGCTCGACGCGACCTTCGTGACCGAGCTCGGCGGCCGCAAGGAGATGAGCGAGTGGCTCGTCGCGCACGGCTTCCCGTACCGCGACAGCGCCGAGAAGGCCTACTCGACCGACGCCAACATCTGGGGCGCGACGCACGAGGCGAAGACACTCGAGGAGCTGAACGTCTCGCTCGAGACCGTCGAGCCGATCATGGGCGTGCGGTTCTGGGATCCGTCGGTCGAGATCGCCGCCGAGGACGTCACGATCACGTTCGAGGCCGGCCGCCCGGTCGCGATCAACGGCACCGAGTTCGCGGATGCCGTCGCGCTCGTCAAGGAGGCCAACGCGATCGGCGGCCGCCACGGCCTGGGCATGAGCGACCAGATCGAGAACCGCATCATCGAGGCCAAGTCGCGCGGCATCTACGAGGCCCCTGGCATGGCGCTGCTGTTCATCGCCTACGAGCGCCTGGTCAACGGCATCCTGAACGAGGACACGCTCGCGACCTACCACGAGCAGGGACGCCGCCTCGGCCGCCTGATGTACGAGGGTCGCTGGCTCGAGCCGCAGTCGTTCATGCTGCGCGAGTCGATCCAGAAGTGGGTCGGATCGGCCATCACCGGCTCGGTCACGCTGCGCCTGCGCCGCGGCGAGGACTACACGATCCTCGACACGAGCGGCCCGGCGCTGTCGTACTCGCCCGAGAAGCTGTCGATGGAGCGCGTCGGCGACGCCGCGTTCGGCCCGACGGACCGGATCGGTCAGCTCACGATGCGCAACCTCGACATCGCCGACTCGCGCACGCGCCTCGAGCAGTACGCGGGCATGGGCCTGATCGGCGGACCGACCGCCGAGCTGGTCGGCGCGCTCGAGTCGGGCGCCGCCGGCGAGATCACGCAGGCCGCCGCGCCCGCGGGCCTCGGCGAGGAGGAGTTCGCGGAGGCCGTCGAGGCGTCCAGCGAGTCCGCGGCGTTCGACTCCGGCACCGACTGAGCCGCTCGGCCGCGTCGCGACGCAAGGACTTCTCCGCGAGGCGAGGACGATCCGGATCCGGATCTCCTCGCCTCGCGGCTTTCTCCTGGTGCCGCGACCTCCGATCGTCCGGGGTGCCGGATGTCGGCGGCGGGTGGGATCCTCGGTTCTGGATCCGGGCATCCGGCCCGGCGAAGAGAGGATCCCCGATGGGCTTCAAGGTCGCTCCGTATATCTCGTTCCGCGACAACGCGGCGGCGGCGCTGGAGTTATACCAGTCGGTGCTCGGCGGCTCGCTGAACATCATGAAGATGGGCGACATGCCCCACCCCGGCCTGGCCGAGGAGGACCACGCCAAGGTCATGCACGGCCAGCTCGACCTCGAGAGCGGCTTCGTGCTGATGGCCTCGGACACCCCGTCGAGCATGGAGTACGACGGCGGCCAGCGGGTCACCGTGACGCTGTTCGGCGACGACCCCGACGAGCTCGCGGGCCTGTTCGAGAAGCTCGCCGAAGGCGGCAACGTGGTCGAGCCCTACGCGCAGGCGCCGTGGGGCGACCACTTCGGCATGCTCACGGACCGCTTCGAGGTGTTCTGGATGCTCAACGCCTCGAGCGGCCAGCAGCCCGCCGCCTGAGGCGGCTCCCGCCGCATCCGGCGCGCGTCAGCGGCGCAGGATGCGGCGGGCCAGCCAGTTGCCGAAGCCCTGGACGACCTGGGTGATGATCACGATGATCACCAGCGCGGCGATCGTCACGACCTCGTCGAACTGTCGGTAGCCGTATGCGAGCGCGTAGTTGCCGAGGCCCTCGCCGCCCGCGACGCCCGCGACGGCGGACATGTCGATGAGCGCGACGGTCGCGAAGGTGTAGCCGAGCACGATCGGGCCGAGCCCCTCGGGCAGGATGACCGTGCGGATGATCCGCCACGGGCTCGCGCCGGCCGAGCGCGCCGCCTCGATCACGCCGGGGTCGACCGTCACGAGGTTCTGCTCGACGATGCGGGCGATCCCGAAGGTCGCCGCGAGCGACAGGGTGAAGATGATCGCCTCGTTGCCGATGCCCTTGCCCACCACGATCCGGGCCAGCGGCTGCAGCGCGACGAGGAAGATGATGAACGGGATCGGCCGGAACGTGTTCACGAGCGCGTTCAGGATCCAGTACACGACAGGCTGCTCGAGGATCGCGCCGCGCCGCGTCACCGTGATGGCCGTGCCGATCACGAGACCGCCCAGGCCGCCGAGCACGAGCGCCGCCGCGACGAGCCAGAGGGTGATGCCGGTCTGCTCGAACAGGTCGGGCCCGACCTGTGACAGGCGGTCGAGGAGATCGTTCACGCCGCCACCCCGTTCCCCGCGGGCCCGGCATCCGGCACCTCGGTGATCGTCACGCCGGGGCCGATGCCGGCCAGCGCCTCGCGCAGGGCCGCGTCGTCGCCGCGGACCGCGATCGTGAGCAGGCCGTAGACGCGGCCCTGGATGTCGTCGACGCCGCCGTGGACGAGCTGGAAGTCGATGCCGGCCCGGGCCAGCGCCCCGAACACCCGCGCGTCGGACGCGCCCTGGTCGGTGAACGAGATCGTGAAGAAGCGCCCCTCGTGCTGCGCGCGCAGCGCGGCGAGCGCGTCCCCGTCGGGCAGGGCGCGGACGACCGTGCGCACGAAGCGGCGCGCGGTGTCGGACGTCGGCGCCGTGAAGACGTCATACGTCGGCCCGGACTCGACGACCCGGCCGCCCTCCATGACGGCGACCTTGTTCGCGATGCGGGCGATCACATCCATCTCGTGCGTGATCACCACGATCGTGACGCCGAGCTCGCGGTTGACTCGCGCGAGCAGGTCGAGCACCTCGTCGGTCGTCTCGGGGTCGAGCGCGCTGGTCGCCTCGTCGGCGAGCAGGATGCCCGGCTCCGCCGCGAGCGCTCGGGCGATGCCCACGCGCTGCTGCTGTCCGCCCGACAGCTGCTCCGGGTAGGCGCCCGCCTTGTCCGAGAGGCCGACGAAGTCGAGCAGCTCGGCCACGCGCGCGGCGCGCTTCGCGCGGGGCCATCCGGCCACCTCGAGCGGGTACGCGACGTTGTCGCGGATGGTGCGCGAACGCAGCAGGTTGAAGCGCTGGAAGATCATGCCGATCCCCTGCCGCACCTCGCGCAGCCGGCGCTCGGGCAGCTTCGTCACGTCGACGCCGTCGACCTCGATCGAGCCGGAGGTCACGGGTTCGAGCCCGTTGATGAGGCGGACGAGCGTCGACTTGCCGGCGCCGGAGTAGCCGATCACGCCGAACACGTCGCCGCGCTCGATGTCCAGGCTGACGCTGTCGACGGCCGTCACGGCGCGGTCCCCGCGGCGCTGCGCGGGGTAGGTCTTGGTGACGTCGGTGATGCGGATGTGGGGCATGGTTCCTCGCGAATCCGGCCGGACACGACGGGGCGCGTGCAGGATCATGATCCCGCACGCGCCCGCATCGGTCACTGCGCCGCGATGGTCTCCTGCACGTCTGCGAGGGCGGCCTGCAGCTCATCCTTCGGCGTGGTCGCGAAGACCGCGGTGCCGCCGGCCGACTCCTGCACGCCGTCGAGCACCTCCTGCGTCGACTGGTAGATCTCGACGAGCTGATTCAGGACCTCGTCGTCGATGTCGTCCGCGCGCACGGCGAAGATGTTGACGTACGGCAGGGCGGTCGGGTCGGACGGGTCGTCGGACGCGATCGCGTCCTCGGCCGTCAGGCCCGCGTTGCCGAGGAAGTCGTTGTTGACGATCGCGGCGGCGACATCCGGCAGCGACGTCACGGTGATGGCCGCGTCGACCGCGTCCACCTGCACGCGGGACTCGTCCTCGATGATGTCGTCGACCGTCGACAGCGAGCTGCCGCCGTCCTCGAGCGCGATCAGGCCGGCCGACTGCAGCACGAGCAGGCCGCGCGCCTGGTTGGTGGTGTCGTTCGGCACGACCACGGTCTCGCCGTCCGGGATCTCCTCGACCGAGTCGTACTTGTCGGAGTACAGGCCCAGCGGGTAGATCGCGGTGGCGCCGATCGGCTGCAGGTCGTCGCCCGAGGACTCGTTGTACTCGGCGAGGTACTGGATGTGCTGGAACTGGTTGATGTCCAGCTCGCCCTCGCTGAGCGCCGGGTTCGGCTGCGTGTACTCGGTGAAGTCGACGATCTCGAGGGCGATGCCCTCGGCCTCGACGGCCTCCTCGTACACCGACCAGTAGGGCTCGCTGGCACCGACCACGCCGAGCTGGACCGGGTTCTCCTCGGTGCCGAGGGCGGCCTCGTCGGCGCCTCCCGCGGCGCAGCCCGCGAGGGCCATCATGCCCAGGGCCGCCAGGGGTGCGAGCGCGCGAACGGGGCGGGCGAGGGCACGGCGATCGTGGGACATGTTGCTCCTTCAGTGGATGTTCACCCCGGATCACGGGGGCTCACCCACGGTACGTCGCCGCACACGTGATGTCAGATCTCACGAAATATGACGAAACAGAGCCGCGATCTGCTCAGCGGGATGGTGCAATCCGCTCAGTCCTCGTGTCCGACCTCCGGAGCGGGTCCCATCGCCGGATGCGGCCGCATCAGCGGAACGGCGCCGCCACGGCGTTGCGGTGGTACTCGAAGATGATGCTGGTGCGCGTCGACGCGACGGACTGCTGGGCCGACAGGTGATCGACCACGAAGCGCCGCACGTCGCTCGATCCCTCGACCGCGATGTGGACGAGGAAGTCGTCGACGCCGCCGACGAAGAACAGCTGCAGCACCTCGGGCAGGCGGCGCACCTCGTCGGCGAACTGCACGATCGCGTCGTGCCGCGAGCCCGGCCGCAGCGTCACGCCGATGATCGCCTGCAGTCCCCGGCCGAGGCGGTTGTGGTCGACGCTCGCGTGGAAGCCCCGGATCACGCCCCGGTCGATCAGCGAGCGCATCCGGGCGTGCGCGGTGGACGGCGCGATGTCGAGCGCCGCCGCGAGGTCGGCGTTCGTGATCCGGCCGTCCCGCTCGAGGATCTCGATCATCCGCTCGTCGAGCTCGTCCAGCTCGGCAGGTCGCAGATTCTTCGACTCGGGGGTCCGTGCGGGGCTCATGATGCGGGATCCTCCCTCTGTCGCGGTAATTTCACGAATGATCTTCGCACGATATGGGGAAGCGACGAAAGAATTGCCATCCTGGGGGAAGACCCCCGACCGCGCTTCGAAGGAGAGAGCCATGCGGATCGGCATCCCGACCGAGATCAAGAACAACGAGAACCGCGTCGCCATCACCCCGGCCGGCGTGGACGCCCTCGTGCACCGCGGCCACGACGTCCTGGTGCAGGCGGGGGCGGGAGCGGGCTCGCGCATCGCGGACTCCGACTTCGCCGCCGCGGGCGCGCGGATCGTGCCCGACGCCGCGGACGTGTGGGGCGACGCCGAGCTGCTGGTGAAGGTCAAGGAGCCGATCGCCGAGGAGTACGGGCACCTGCGCCCCGACCTCACCCTCTTCGCCTACCTGCACCTGGCCGCCGATGCGCCGCTCACGCAGGCCCTCGTCGACGCCGGCACCACCGCGGTCGCCTACGAGACCGTGCAGCTGCCCGACCGGTCGCTGCCGCTGCTCGTGCCCATGAGCGAGGTCGCCGGGCGCCTGTCCATCACGGTCGGCGCCTACTCGCTCATGCGGGCGCAGGGCGGGCGCGGCATCCTGATGGGCGGCGTGGCCGGCACCCCCCGCGCGAAGGTCGTCGTGATCGGCGGCGGCGTGGCGGGCGAGCACGCGGCGGCGAACGCGCTCGGGCTGGGCGCGGAGGTCGTGGTCTTGGACGTCTCGCTCCCCCGCCTGCGCGAGCTCGAGCGCCGCTACGGCGGCGCGCTGCAGACGCGCGCGTCCACGCGGTTCGCGATCGCGGAGGCGGTCGCCGACGCCGACCTCGTGATCGGCTCGGTGCTCATCCCCGGCGCCGCGGCTCCCAAGCTCGTGACGCGCGACATGGTCGCCGACATGAAGCCCGGCTCCGTGCTCGTCGACATCGCGATCGACCAGGGCGGATGCTTCGAGGGCTCGCACCCCACCACGCACGACGACCCCACCTTCGCCGTGCACCGGTCGCTGTATTACTGCGTCGCGAACATGCCGGGCGCGGTCCCCGAGACCTCGACCCGCGCGCTCACGAACGTGACGCTGCCGTACATCGCCGCGATCGCCGACCGCGGCTGGGACGACGCGGCCGCCGCCGACCCGGCCCTCGCCAAGGGCCTCAACGTGCGCGGCGGAAAGATCGTGAACCAGGGCGTCGCCGAGGCGTTCCGCGGCTACGCGCTCGCTCACTGAGGCCGGCTGAACGACACGACGCAGGAGAATCCGGGGCCGGCCAGGCCCCGGCCGCGGGCTCAGCTGCGGTCGGCGAGCTCGTCGACGACGAGCGTGGCCTCGTCGACCGTGCCGTTGCGGTAGGCCTGCCGGCCGACCATGTGGGCGTTCAGGGGCGCGGTCGCCAGCTGGATCAGGACGACGGGGATGAGCGCGACGACGACGGTCCAGGAGCGCATCGACAGCGCGATCGCCGCGGCGATCAGCATGACACCCAGAACCTGCGGCTTGGTCGCCGCGTGCAGGCGCGACGGCACGTCGCGGAAGCGCAGCAGGCCGATCGCGGCCGTCAGGCACAGGAACGCACCCAGCAGCACGAGCACGAGCGCGGCGATGTCGAGCGCGGCGTCCATCACTGATCCCTCCTCGCGACGAATCGTGCGACGGCGATCGACCCGAACACGCCCACGGCCGCGACGATCAGCATGACCGGCAGGGTGCGGGTGTGCTGATGGATGACCATCTCGGCGCCGAGCAGGCAGAGCACCTCGGTGAGCAGCACGTCGCTCGCCACGGCGCGGTCCAGGATGGACGGACCGCGCACGATGCGCACGATCGTGAGGGCGGCCGCGACCGCGAACAGCACGTGCGCCGCCACGATGAGCGCGGTCTGGATCGCGTCGACGCTCATCGCCCGGCTCCCCTCGTGACGTCCACGTGCACGCCCCGCAGCGCGGCGAGGTCGGTCTTCGAGCCCACCGCGCGCACGATGCGCGCCTCCCACCGCAGCACGCTGCGCCTCTGCGCCTCGACGCCGGCCCGATCGCGGATGCCGAGCACGTGCAGGTACAGCACGCGCGCCTCGCGGTCGGCCTCGACGATGAGTGAACCCGGGATGAGCGAGGTCGCGACCGCCGTGTGGGTCATCATCAGGTCGGAGTCGGTCCGCAGCGGCACCGCGATGATCGCGGCGGTGGTCTCGCCGGGACGCAGCGTCTGCCACGCGACCGTGACCGCGCCGCGCACCACGGCGCCGAGGAACGCGACGATGAAGACCACGCCGTGCCACAGGTTCACGCGCCCCGAGAGCTCGGCGGTCGGCAGCCGGAACACGGTCGTGACGAAGACGGCGACGATCACGCCCGTCACGGCGGACAGCACCGTGAACTGGGCCCACAGCATCATCCAGAGCAGCACGAGCCAGGCGAAGAACGGCAGCTGGTGCCAGAAGTGGCGGGCGCGCGAGCGCGCATCCGGGCTCATGACTCCTCCTCCACCTCTCCCAGGTCGACGAGCGAGATCGGCTCGAGCAGGGCCGATCCGATGCGCTCGCAGATGTCGTAGAGCGGTCCGGCGAACACCGTCAGCCCCACCGAGACCGCGACCATGCCCACGGTCGCCGACGTCATGATCCGCGGGATCACGCGGCGCTTGCTGACCTCCTCGGCCGCCGGCGCGGTGCCGAGGTGCTGGATGCGCGCCTCGGTCTCGGCCGAGTCGTCCTCCTCGCGCCAGAACGACAGGTTCCAGGCGCGCATCAGCGCGTAGAGCGTGAGCAGCGACGTGACGATGCCGGCCACGATCAGCGTGTACATGAGCGGCGTGCCGACCTGCGCGGCGGCGTCGAGCAGCGCGAACTTGCCGATGAAGCCCGAGAACGGCGGCAGGCCGCCCAGATTGAGGGCCGGGATCAGGTACACCGCGGCGATCACGGGCGCCGCGGCCAGCAGCCCCTTGACCTTCAGGATCGACGTGCTGCCCGCGCGGCGCTCGATCAGCCCCACGGCGAGGAACAGCGTGGTCTGCACGACGATGTGGTGGACCATGTAGTAGATCGTCGCGCCGATGGCGGCCGGCGTCGCCATGGCCAATCCGAAGACCATGTACCCGACGTGGCTCACGAGCGTGAACGACAGGATGCGCTTGAGCTCGGCCTGCGCGACGGCGCCCAGCACGCCGACGATCATGGTCGCGAGCGCCACGATCAGCAGCAGCGTGTTGACGTCGCTGTCGGGGAACAGCTGGGTCTCGGTCCGGATCAGCGCGTAGACGCCGACCTTGGTCAGCAGGCCCGCGAACACCGCCGTGACCGGCGCGGGCGCGGTCGGGTACGAGTCCGGCAGCCAGAACGACAGCGGGAAGACGGCCGCCTTGACGCTGAACGCGACGAGCAGCAGCAGGTGCAGCACGAGCTGCACTCCGTCCGGCAGCTCGGCCATCCGCTCGGCGATCTGCGCCATGTTCACGGTTCCGAGCGCGCCGTAGATGACCGCGATCGCGGACAGGAACAGCACGGACGACACGAGCGACACCACGATGTACACCACGCCCGTGCGGATGCGCGACTCGGTGCTGCCGAGCGTGATGAGCACGTACGACGCGACGAGCAGCATCTCGAAGCCGACGTAGAGGTTGAACAGGTCGCCCGCGATGAACGCGTCGAAGATCCCGGCGGCCAGGATCAGGTACGACGGGTGGAAGATCGACACCGGGGTGTCGTCGTCGCCGTCCGCGGCGCCCTGTCCGACCGAGAAGAGCAGGACCGCGAGGAGCACGACGCTCGAGACCGCCACCAGCAGGGCTGCGAGACGGTCGACATAGAGCACGATGCCGAACGGCAGCGGCCAGCCTCCCACCGACACCGCGAGCGGGCTGCCGCCGTCGACCACCGCGAAGAGGAACACCGCGAGCCCGAATGTGATGCTCAGCGTCGCGATCGAGACCACGACCTGGAGGCGCCGGCGGCGCCCGCCGATGAGCGTCACCGCGGCGCCGAGGAGCGGCAGGGCGACGAGCAGCGGGACGAGGAGGCTGAGGCTCACGAGCGGCCCTCCTCGTCCGTCTCCGGGCGGTCGCCGTCATCCGCGCCGTCCGGGCTCTGGGCGCCGGATGCACCGTATGCCGACGTCGGAATGTCCACCGGCGCGTCGGGAAGCAGGCCCAGCGCGTCTGCGCCGTCGATGGCCCGCAGCGGCGACGCGACGACGTCGACGAAGTCCGTGGTGGCCTCGTCGCCCGCGCCCTCGGCCCCGAGCACCTGCTCGGCCTCGGCGGCGCGCATGCGCAGCGCGATGTCCTCGGCGTCGTCCTCGACCGTGTCTGCCTGACCGAGCTGCCACGAGCGGTAGATGAGGGCGAGCAGGAACGCGCTCACCGCGAACGTGATGACGATCGCCGTCAGCATGAGCGCCTGCGGGAGCGGATCGCTCTGCCGGCCCTCGTCGCCCGCGAACGGCGCGATGCCGGGGAAGCCCATCACGATCATCAGCAGCAGGTTGGTGGCGTTGCCGAGCAGCAGGAACCCGATCAGCACGCGCGTGAGGCTCCGCTCGAGCATGGCGTACACCCCCGCCGCGTAGAGCACGGCCATCACGACGACGAGGGTGAGGGACACGTTCATCGCGCGCCTCCCTCGGGGGCGGCCGCGCGGGACGGCTCGTGCGGGCGCCCGTCGACACCCGCGCCCTTCATCTGCCGGTCGACCTCGGCGCCGAGGCTGCGCAGCACGTCCAGCACCAGGCCGATCACGACGAGGTACACCCCGACGTCGAAGATCGTGGACGTCACGAACTCGAGGTGGCCGATCACGGGGAGCTCGGCCTCCCAGACGGCGCGGGTGAGGGGGTCGAGGTCGAAGACGAGCGGCGCGACCGCCGTGCCCACGGCGAGGATCATGCCCGCGCCGAGCAGATGGCCCGCGTCGGTGGGCGCCGCGACACCGAGCTCGTAGCGGCCGCCCGCGACGTAGCGCATCACGAGCGCCATTCCCGCGACCAGGCCGCCCGCGAAGCCGCCGCCCGGCAGGTTGTGCCCCGCGAACAGCAGGTAGATCGACACGACGATGATCGTGTGGAACAGGATGCGCACGACGACCTCGAGCACGATCGAGCGCGACTCCGCGCTCATCCGCTGCCCGCCGATCAGCCAGGCCCGCGGCCGGTCGCGCGTGCCCGCGCTCTGCACCTGGATGCCCTGGGTCGTCTCGACCAGCGGACGGCGCCGGGCCGCGCCGCGCGTGGCGCGTGGGAGCCGGCGCGTGAGCCGCTGCAGCGAGTCGGCGCGGTCGGTGACGAACACCAGCGACGCGACGCCCGTCGCGGCGAGGATCAGGACCGACAGCTCGCCCATGGTGTCCCAGCCGCGCAGGTCGACCAGCGCGACGTTGACCACGTTCTTGCCGTGACCGATCTCGTAGGCGAGGTCCGCCCAGCCGACCGACACGGGGTCGTGGATGCGCGCGCTCGTCGCGATCACGACCAGCGCGGCCATCGTGAGCCCGACCGACGCCGCCAGCATCGCGCGCAGCACCGGCATGGACGTTCCGTTGTGCGCGCCCATCCGCGAGGGGAGGCGGCGAAGGACGAGGGCGAACGCGACCAGCGTGACCGCCTCGACGAGCACCTGGGTGAGGGCGAGGTCCGGCGCCCCGTGGGTGGCGAACAGCAAGACCATGCCCAGCCCGGTCACCGCGACCAGGACGACGCCGGTGTAGCGCTTGCGCGCGCGCACGGCGATCACGCCCGCGGCGATCATGAGCGGGGCGGCCGCGAGCTGCACGGGGTCCTGCCACGCGTCCAGCGCGATCCGCCACTCCGGCGCGGCGAACAGCGCGACGGCCTCGCCGACCACCAGCACGAGGAAGATCGTGCCGACGTAGATCGGCAGCGAGCCGCGCTGGGTGAGGCTCGTGACCGCGACCGAGGCGCGGTCGACCGAGCGCGTGATCGCGTAGTACACGTCGGCCGCGGTGAACTGCAGGATGCGGCCCGTGATGTCGAAGCCCGTGGCGCGGACGAGCCACAGGATGATCGCGCCGCCGAGCAGCGTGACCGCGGACAGGAGGAGGGCCGGCCCGAGCCCGTGCCACAGCGCGAGGTGAGCGGGATGCGCGGCGACGGGCTCGATCGCCGCGGCGGTGTCGGCGTACGGCGCGAGCGCATCGTCGAGCAGCGGCGCCACCAGGCCGCCCGCGAGCCCGAGGGTCGCGAGCACGAGCGGCACGCCGAGGAAGCCGATCGGGGGGTCGGGCCACGCGGTCTCCGGCCGGGTTGATCCGTCGCGACGGTGCTTGGTCCAGAACGCTCCCCACAGGAAGCGCCCGCCGTATGCCACCGTGAGCATGGAGCCGGCGACCATGCCGATCAGTGCGACCACGCCCCATCCGTCGCCCTGTCCCGCGGCGTCGAGCATCGCGACGAGCGCGCCCTCCTTGGCGACGAACCCCAGCGTGGGCGGCAGCCCCGCCATGGACGCGACGGCCACGAAGGAGATCACCGCCATCACCGGGGCCTGGCGGCCCACGCCCGAGAGCTCGTCGATGTCGCGCGTCGACAGCTGGCGGTCGATCACGCCGACCACGAGGAACAGCGCGGACTTGAACAGCGCGTGCCCGAGCAGGAGCGCGAGGCCGGCCAGGGCGGCGTCGCGCGTCCCGAAGCCGATCACCACGGAGATGAAGCCGAGCTGGCTCACGGTGCCGAACGCGAGGATGCGCTTGAGGTCGCTCTCGCGCAGCGCCTGGAACGCGCCGAGCAGCATCGTGAACACGCCGAGCGTGACGATCACGGGCCGCCACGGGTCGGCGTCGCCGAACGTGGGCGCGAGGCGCGCGAGCAGGTAGATGCCGGCCTTCACCATGGCCGCGGCGTGCAGGTAGGCGCTGACGGGAGTGGGCGCCGCCATCGCGCCAGGGAGCCAGAAGTGGAACGGGAAGATCGCCGACTTGCTGAGCGCCCCGACCAGCAGCAGCACCAGCGCGACGTTCACGACCGGCCCGGTGGGCGCCTCCGCGAGGATCGTGCTGAGGCTCGTCGTGTCGGCCTCGACGGCGAGCAGCACCACGCCGATCAGCATCACGAGCCCGCCGAGCGTGGTGACCAGCAGCGCCTGCAGGGCGGCACGGCGGCTGGTCGCGCGCAGGTGGTAGTGCCCGATCAGCAGGTACGACAGGATGCTCGTCATCTCCCAGAACATCACGAGCATGACGATGTCGTCGGTCAGCACGAGGCCGTACATCGCTCCGGCGAAGGCCAGGAGCACGCTGGAGAACCGGCCGAGCCCCTCGCTGCGGCCGCGGAAGTACCAGCGGCAGTAGATCATCACGAGCGCGCCGACACCGCTGACGACCAGCGCCATCACCCAGCCGAGCGTGTCCATCCGCATCGAGATCTCGATGCCGAGCGGCCGAATCCAGGCGTATGCCGCGAACGGGATGTCCCCGTGGAGCACGCGTGCGGACGCCAGGCAGGCGTGCACGAACGCCGCGAGCGGGAAGACCGCCGCGACGTAGAACACCCGGGCGCCGAGCGGACGCGCGAGCCCCGCCAGGAGCAGGGACCCTGCGGCGAACGCGACGAGGAGAAGCAGCATGACGTCTCCTCGGGCTCGTCGGGCGTAAGCAGCGGCTCAGGCAGGCGGGAAGGTGTCCCGCCAGTCTATCCACGCGCTCTGGCAACCCGGCCCCGCAAGGGATCGACCCCGTGCGAGCGATCCCCCGGTCGTTGAGGGGAGGCGAGGAACGAGCCGGAGTCGAAACGCACGAAGCCGCGCCGCCGGCTCGACCCCGCGCGACCGACCCCGTGCGAGACGCTTCTACAGAGAACGGGCGGCCGCTCGGGCGGCCGTGGGCAGCGCGTCGACGATGCGGCCGAGGGCCTCCTCGTCGTGAGCGGCCGTGAGGAACCAGGCCTCGAACACGCTCGGCGGCAGCGAGACGCCCGCGTCGAGCATGGCGTGGAAGAAGGGGCCGTAGCGGTGCGCCTGCTGCGCCTTGGCGGCCGGATAGTCGCGCGGCGCCTCGGCCGCGAACACCGGGTTGAACAGGCTGCCGGCGCGCGAGATCGCGTGCTCGACGCCCTCCGCCGACAGCGCCGCCGACACCTCGGCCGCGACGCGGTCGGCCGCCGCGTCGACCGCCGCGTAGACCTCGGGGGTCGCGAGCTGCAGCGTCTTGATGCCCGCCGCGACCGACAGCGGGTTCCCCGACAGGGTGCCGGCCTGGTACACCGGGCCGACCGGGGCGAGCTGCTCCATCACCGAGGCCTTGCCGCCGAGCGCGGCGAGGGGCATGCCGCCGCCGATGACCTTGCCGAAGGTGATGATGTCGGGCTCGTACGCCTCGCCCGCCTCGACCTGCAGGCCCCAGTAGCCCGCGGGACCGACCCGGAAGCCCGTGAGCACCTCGTCCAGGATGAGCAGCGCGCCGTGGTCGTGCGCGATGGTCGCGAGCCCGGCGTTGTAGCCGTCGGCCGGGCGGACCACGCCCATGTTCGCGGGGGCGGCCTCGACGATGATGGCCGCGATCCGGTCGCCGTGCTCGGCGAAGATCGCCCGCACGGCGTCGAGGTCGTCGTACGGCGCCACGAGCGTCTGCGCGGCGATCGGCGCCGGGACGCCCGCCGTGCCCGGCAGCGCGAGCGTCGCGAGGCCGGAGCCGGCCGCCGCGAGCAGACCGTCGGAGTGGCCGTGGTAGTTGCCGTCGAACTTGACGAGCAGGTCGCGGCCGGTGACGCCGCGCGCCAGCCGGATGGCGGTCATGGTCGCCTCGGTGCCCGTCGAGACCAGGCGCACCTGCTCGACCGGGTTGAGCCCACCCGCCGAGACGCGGCGCGCGACCAGGTCCGCGAGCTCGACCTCGCCCTCGGTCGGGGCTCCGAACGACAGGCCGCGGGTCGCCGCCTCGCGGACCGCCTCGACGACCTCCGGGTGCGCGTGCCCCAGCAGGGCCGGGCCCCACGACGCGACCAGGTCCACATACTCGCGGCCGGCGGCGTCGGTGATGTACGGCCCGCGCGCGGACTGCACGAACCGCGGCGTCCCGCCGACGGACCCGTACGCCCGGACCGGGGAGTTCACGCCGCCGGGGATGACCTCGCGGGCGTGGGCGAACAGGTCGTCGTTGCGATCGCTCATGGGTCCATTGTCTCGCGTCGCGGCTGGACGGATCCGTCGGCGTTCTGCCCCCGACCTGGCGGAATGAAGCGACACTTGGGGACAGTGACCCGAGTGTGTCCCCAAAGTGCCGCATCGAAGCGGCAGGTCGGGGACAGTGATCCAGGATCAGCTCGCGCCGCGCAGGATGATCGGCCGAGCCAGATCCGCGTAGTCGACCAGGATGTCCGCGCGCTCCGCCGGACGGCACTGCTCCAGGTAGAGGCGCTGGCCGCCGACGTACCGGGAGTTCTGCGCGGCCCCCGGGTCGGCAGGCAGCCCGTCGCGTTCGGCAATCCGCGGCACGGAGACACCGAAGGGGACGTCGAGGAAGACGGTCAGATCCCAGCAGTCGGCGAGCTCCTCCCGGTGGAGGAAGATGCCGTCGACCAGGAGCGTCGCTCCCGTCGGCGTGCTGAACCGAGGGCCATCCAGCATCCGGTCGGTCTCGAGGTCGTGCGCGGCGGGGAGATACGCCCCCAAGCCGGATCGGAAGGGCTCGATGACCTCCTGACGGAACGCCGCGTAGTCGTAGGAATCGAGCCAGAACCCCTCCGGCGACTGGCGCCCCCGCCGATGCCGGCGCTCACGCGGGTGATGGAATCCGTCGATGCTCACGCGGACGACATCGCGAGTCGCGCCGAGAACAGACGCGAGGTCATCAGCGAGGCGGGTCTTGCCTGCTCCATCGACCCCGTCGATGCCGACGATGAGGTTGCGCCCCTCCTCCGGCAGCGGGATCTGCTCCGCGAGCGCGGCGAGGAAAGCCGCGGGGCTCACAGCTCCTCGCGCAGCCAGCCGGCGGCCTCGGCCGCCCAGTAGGTGAGGATCGCGTCGGCGCCCGCGCGGCGGATGCCGAGGAGCGACTCCAGGATGGCGCCGCGGCGGTCGATCCATCCGTTCGCGGCGGCGGCCTCGATCATCGAGAACTCGCCCGACACCTGGTAGGCCCACACCGGCACGTCCACGGAGGCGCGCACGTCGGCGAGTACGTCCAGGTACGGCAGCGCGGGCTTGACCATGACGACGTCGGCGCCCTCCTCGACGTCGAGCAGCGCCTCCTTGACGCCCTCGCGGCCGTTGCCGGGGTCCATCTGGTACGTGCGTCGGTCGCCCTTGAGCTGCGAGTCGACGGCCTCCCGGAACGGGCCGTAGAAGGCGCCGGCATACTTCGCCGAGTAGGCCAGGATCAGGGTGTCGGCGAAGCCCTCGGCGTCGAGCGCCTGACGCACCGCGGCGACCTGGCCGTCCATCATGCCCGACAGGCCGAGCAGCGCGGATCCGGCGCGCGCCTGCGCGACGCCCATGGCGGCGTAGCGCTCGAGCGTGGCGTCGTTGTCGACCGAGCCGTCGGCGGCCAGCACGCCGCAGTGGCCGTGGTCGGTGAACTCGTCGAGGCACAGGTCGGTCTGCACGACCAGCGCGTCGCCCACCTCGGCCGCGAGGGCCTCGGTCGCGACGTTCAGGATGCCGGCCGGGTCGTCGGCGCCCGATCCGACCGCGTCGCGCGTCGCGGGCACGCCGAACAGCATGACGCCGCCGACGCCCGCCTCGGCGGCCTCGACCGCGGTCCGGCGCAGCGAGTCCAGCGTGTGCTGGCGCACGCCCGGCATGGACGAGATCTCGACGGGTGCGTCGATCCCCTCGCGCACGAACATCGGCAGCACGAGCTGCGACGGCACGAGGTGCGTCTCGCGCACGAGCCGGCGCACGGCGGGCGACTGCCGCAGGCGACGCGGGCGGTGGGTCGGGAAGCTCATCGGCTGCGCCCCCGGTCCTCGGAGACCGTGTGGATCACCCCGGTCGGCGTGCGGTCGATCCGGATCGCGCCGGTCGCCACGGGGCCCGTCTCGGGGATCGCCGCGGCCTCGGGCGACAGCGGCGGGACCGGGATGTCCGCCAGCGCGCGGATCAGCGAGTCGATCGTCTGCTCGGGGGCGATCACGTGGATCGGCAGGCCCAGGAGGTCGGCGTCGTGCGCGGTGCGGGGGCCGATCGCCGCGATGATCGTGGCGTCGGGGATGTCGGGGAACTGCTCGCGCACCTGCTCGGCGACGGAGCCGCTCGTGACGAGGATCGCGTTGATGCGGCCCGACAGGACGTCGCGCACGACGTTGTCCTTGGCCGGCACGCCGACCGTGCGGTAGGCGACGACGCTCCGGACGTCGTGCCCCGCCTCCATCAGCATGTTGGTGAGCACGGGCTTGGCGATCTCGCTGCGCAGCGTCAGGATGCGGCGGGGCTGGGGCTCCAGCTCGTTCATCTGCCGCGCCATACCGGCCGCGGAGTTGTCGCTGTCGGGGACGAGGTCGACGCGATAGCCCACCGCGGTGAGGGCGGCGGCCGTGGTCTCGCCGACGGCGGCGACCTTGGTCCCCTCGGGGATCTTCGCGTCGTACGCGTAGAGCACGTCGACCGTGGTGGCGCTCGTGACGGTCACCCAGTCGAACTCGCCGGCGGCGAGGTCGGCGAGCGCGCGCTCGAGCGTGGCCGAGTCGTCCGTCGGGGCGAAGTTGATCAGCGGCGCGATCACGGGCACCGCGCCCTGCGAGCGCAGCGTCGCCGCGACGCTGTCGCCCCACGGGCCGCCGCGCGGCACGAGGACGCGCCAGCCGGTCATGGGCTTGCCCGGACGCCGGTCCGGATGTGTCGGGTCTGTGTTCATGAGGGGGACTCTCGCGGTACGAGGTCGGCCGCCCCACGTTCGAGCAGCCGACGTGCGATATCGGATCCGATAGCGCGCGCGTGGTCGATCTGATCCACGCCATCGGCAGCATCCGCACCGTTGCCACTGCCTTGACCCCGAATATACCCCTGTACCGGTGCGGGGATGGACACGGCCTCCACCGTCTCGACCTCGATCACATGCTCGCCGCGCAGCCCGTACACCGCCGCACGGACGTGCAGATCGTCGCCCTCGAAGCGCGCGTGCACGCCCACCGGTGCGTGGCATCCGGCCTCGATGCCCGCCAGCACGGCGCGCTCGACCGTGACGGCGAGTCGCGTGCGCGGGTCGTCCAGGCGCCGGATGGCCTCGAGCAGCTCGGGGTCCGCGTCGGCGCGGGTCTCGACCGCCAACGCGCCCTGGCCGGCCGCGGTCGGCCAGGCGCCCAGATCGCGCTGCTCGAAGCGCAGGTCGGTCTCCGGGCCGAGGCGGTCGAGGCCGGCGGCGGCGAGCACGATCGCGGCGAGCTCGCCGTCCACCACGCGCTGCATGCGGGAGTCGACGTTGCCGCGCAGGTCGTGGACCTCGAGCGCGGGGTTCGCGCGCAGCACCTGCGCGATGCGGCGCGGCGATCCGGTGCCGATCAGCGAGCCGGCCGGCAGCTCCTCAAGCGGCACGCCATCGCGCGTCAGGATCACGTCACGCGCGTCGGCGCGCGACGGGTTCGCGGCGATCACGAGGCCGTCGGGCTGCGCGGTCGGGAGGTCCTTGAGCGAGTGCACGAGCAGGTCGCACTCCCCCGCCAGCAGGGCCTCGCGCAGCGCGGTGGCGAACACGCCCGTGCCGCCGAGCTGCGACAGCGAGCCGCGGTTCGTGTCGCCCTCGGAGACGATCTGCACGAGCTCGACGCGACGGCCCGAGACCTCCTCCAGCGCCCGGGCGACGTGACCCGACTGGGTCATCGCCAGCGCGCTGCGGCGCGTGCCCAGGCGGATGGGCGGCGCGTCCGGGACCGCCACGGCGTCGGTCACTGCAGGATCTCGGCGATCTCGGGGATCTCGATCCGGCGGCCCGTGAAGAACGGCACCTCCTCGCGCACGTGGCGGCGGGCCTCGGTGTAGCGCAGCTCGCGCATCATGTCCACGAGGTCGGTGAGCTGATCCGCCTCCATGGGCAGCATCCACTCGTAGTCGCCGAGGGCGAACGACGCCATCGTGTTGGCGGTGACCCCGCGGAACGCGGCGCCCTTGCGGCCGTGGTCGGCGAGCATCTGGCGGCGCTCCTCGTCGGGCAGCAGGTACCACTCGTAGCTGCGCACGAACGGGTAGACCGTCAGCCACTGCTTGGGCGGGATGCCGCGCAGGTAGCCGGGCACGTGGCTCTTGTTGAACTCGGCGTCGCGGTGCACCGCCATGGCGTTCCAGGTGGGGAGCAGCGTGCGGATGAGCTCGGTGCGGCGCAGGCGGCGCACCGCCTTCTGCAGGTCCTCGGCCACCGGACCGTGCATCCACACCATCAGGTCGGCGTCGGCGCGCAGGCCGCTCACGTCGTAGAAGCCGCGGACCGTCACGCCGCCGTCGGCGAGGAACGAGACGATGTCCTCGAGCTCGGTGTCGTGCGCCTCGGGCACGGCGCGGGCGGGATCGCGGCGCCAGACGGCCCAGAGGCTGTAGTTGTCGCCGACGACCTCGAGGGTGTCGCCGGCCGGGTTCACGGGGTGCTGCTCAGCCATGGACCCATCCTCCCCCTCGCGTGGTGAGGGGGACAAACCGAGAGGATCACGACTGGCTATCGGATCCCCCGCCCGGGCTCCCCTACCCGGTCGTTGAGCGGAGCGAGCGCCAGCGAGCGGAGTCGAAACGGATGAAGCCCGCCCTCGGCTCAGCGGGAGATCAGGCGGGCGAGGCCCCAGATCGCGGCGCCGAGCGCCAGGGCGACGCCCACGGCGCCTGCCGCCGCGGCGGCGGGCTGCCGGCGTGCGAAGGCGCGGGCCTTCACCGCGCCGGCCTCGATCTTCTCGGCGGCGCGCGCCGGGAGGTTCGCCTTGTGCTCGATCGCGGCGAGCGCGGCCTTCAGCTCGGCGCGGGCGCGCTCGACCGGGTCGGTGATCCCGCTCGGCACCACGGTGCGGGGCGTCAGTGAGGTGTGGCGGAGCGTGTCAATACTCATCGGCGGCGTCCTTCACGATCAGCACGTCGGTCTTTGCGGCCTGGATGGGGCTCTCGCGGCGGCCGATGCGACGGTAGAAGACGAGTCCCACGATGCCGGCCACCAGCGCGAGCACCACCCCGATGCCCATCACGATCAGCGCGGACGCCCACACGGGCAGCCACAGCGAGAGCAGCGCCGTCAGGAAGACCAGGAACATCGGCACGACCCAGGCGATGAAGAACAGCGCCACGATCATGAAGCCCGTGCCGATGCCCGCGTCGGTCGCGGTCTTGACGGCCCAGCCCTTGACGGCGTTGAACTCGGCGACGACCAGGTTCTTCACCAGCTGCGGCACGTCGCCGATCAGCGTGAAGAGCCCGTCGTCCGCCCGGTCGCGCAGCGGCGAGCGCATGGTCATCGGTCGTCAGCCGCCTTCTTCACGTCCTCGGCCGCGTCCTTGGTCGCGTCGAGGGCGGCGTCGAGCTTGGTGCCGGGCGTGCCCTGCTTGGCGGCGGCCTTGGCGACGCCCACCACGCCGCTCCACGCGGCGCGAGGCAGCGCCATGGCGCTGGACGTGGCGAGCTTCTTGGCCTTGCCGACCTGCTCCTGCACGGGCTCGAGGTTCCAGACCTTGAGCGCCTGGGTCTTGATCTGCTCGTACCGCTGACGGCCGGCGCGCGTGCCGAGCACGTAGCCCGCACCGAGGCCGATCACGAGTCCCAACTTCCCCCGCATGGGTTCTCCTCACGTCGTTCGGATGTGCCAATGGACCGCGCATCGCGTGATCCGCCGACGGACTCTGCCAAGGCTAGCGCCGTATTCCCGGATCGGCATCCGCTTGCGGTGGGGACCGCGACCCGCTAGGCCTCAGTCCCGGGGCCGGAACACCTCCCGCAGCCGCTCCCACGCCGGCTCGCGCACGAACACCGGCACCGTCGCGCGGGCGGCGACGTCCGCGAGGTGGGGCGCGCCGCCGGTCACCGCCGCCCCGGTGCGCGCGTCGATCCACTCGCCCTGCGGCAGGTACACCTCCCAGGTCACGGCACCGGGCTCGAGCACGGGAGCCACGAGCACGTCGTCCCCGAGCAGCCACTGGATCGTGTGCGCCCACACGCGCTCGTCGTCGGGGTGGTCGAAGAAGAGCGGGCGCATGAGCGGCCGGGACGTCCGGATGGTCGCGCGAGCCGACTCCGCAAGGTACGGGACGAGCCGCTCGCGCAGCTCCACGAGCTCCCGCACCTCGTCGATCACGGCGGCGTCGCCCGTGCGCTCGGCGATGTTCCACGGGGTGCGGTCGTTCGACGGCAGGCGGTGGTGGTTGAACTCCGAGTGGTACTGCATGATCGGCACGAAGACGCTCGCGGCCATGGCGCGCACGTACAGCTCGGCGTCCGGGATCGGACCCGAGAAGCCCGCGATGTCCCATCCCCAGTACACGATCCCGCTCGCGGCGGCGGACAGCCCCGCCAGCATCGACCAGCGGAACGCCTCCCAGGTGGAGTTCTCGTCGCCGGCCCAGAAGGCGCCGTGCGCCTGGGACCCGGTGAACCCCGCCCGGCTGAACGTCACGGGTGCCTTGCCGGCCGACTCGAGGAGCCGTCCGTAGGCCGCGGCGTACGCGGTCGGGAACGTGTTGTTCGCCTCGTCGCCGCGCCGCCCGTCGAGATAGGCCAGCTCGGCGCCCCACGCGTGCTCGCCGCCGTCGGTCTTGAAGCCGTCGACGCCCACCTCCTCGATGAGATAGCGCCGCTTCTCGGTCCACCACCGCGCCGCGCGCTCGTCGGTCAGGTCGGGCATGAGCGACAGCGGGAACCACCAGCCGCGGTTGCGGTACGGGCGCAGGCCGCCGTCGGGCGTCTCCTCGCGGATCAGCACGCCGGCCTCGCGGGCCGCGCGCGCGTCGGCCGCGGCCTGGCCCACCGGATGCGGGCGCATCTTGATCAGCGGGATCTGCCAGAGGTGCACGCGCACGCCCTCCTCGTGCAGCGCGTCGACCATGCCCTTCGGATCGGGCCACGCCCCGTCGGCGGGGAACGTGAAGTCGGACAGCCGCATCGGGCCGCCGTCCTCGCGCACCGCGTACCGCGCGTCGCGGAAGATCGTGAAGCTCGACTCGTCGCTCCACGCCTCGATCACGACGTTGCGCACCGGGATGCGGTGCTCGCGGTGCAGCTCCATCTGCCGCAGCACCTCGGCCTGGGTGTTCCACTCGTTGCCGCTCGCCCACAGCCCGAACACCCAGTCGGGAAGCTCGGCCGGGCGCCCCACCTCGGCGAGGAACCGGTCGAGCACGACGGCGGGGGATCCCGAGTAGAGGGCGACCTCGACGGCGCGCTCGGCGCCGGCGGGCGCGTCGACCTCCGCCTCGATCACGACGCGGTCGGCGCGCTCCGCTCCGACGTCGAACGACACGCGCCGGGAGGTCCGCACGTGGAAGCCCCATCCGGCCCCGATGTGACGTCGCGGGGGGCTGTGATGTCGCGGGGCCGCGCGGATCAGCCGAAGAGGGCGGCGCGGCGCACGCGATCGGCCTCGGCGATCGCGTCGGGCACCACCTGCGCCAGGCCGGTTCCGGCGAGCCAGGCGCCGACGGCGCCGATGCCGGGGGTGGATGCCAGGAGCGCGCGGGTGCGCTCGGTCTCGTCGCGATGGCCGACGCGCGAGGCGGGCTGCGACTGGGCGAAGCGCTCGAGGCGCGCGCCGAGCAGCTGCCGCCGCCGCAGCGGCACGCCCAGCAGGCCGGCGGCCTCGGCGAGCGCGAGCTCGGCGACCTCGTCCTGATCCAGGCGCGACGTGGCCGGGGCCTCGTCCTGCGTTCCGAACGAGACGCGCACGACGTGCCGCCCGGCCGCGCGCTCACGCACCCACGCCCACTTGGCGGTGACGTGCGTGAGGGCCTTGGCGCGCGACGAGCCGGGCACGGTGAGCACGCCGGTGCCGCGCGGCGCGGCATCGAGCTCCGGCGCCTCCAGCACGAGCGTGACGATGTCGACCGCGGGACCGGGCAGCGGGGCCTCGGCGGCCAGGCCCTCGATGTGCGGCGCCAGCAGGCGGCGGGCGGCGGCCTCCTCGGTCGCCACGAGCACCACGTCCGCGAACAGGCTGCGCTCGCCGTCGAGGTCCGACGGCTCGATGCCCTCGGCCGGAGGCGGCGTCAGTCCGGCGCCCTCCGGCTCCCCATCCCGCGCGGCGCCGACCAGCCAGCCGCCCGCCGCACGCTCGAGCGACGCGACCGGCGTCCCCGTGCGGATCTCCACGCCCGCCGACGCGAGCTCGGACTCGAGCGCCGCGACGAGGCGGCCCATGCCGCCCGCGAGCCCGAGCACGGCCGACCCGGGCGCCTTGCCCTGACGCGCGGCCGTGAGCTCCGCGACCGCTCCCGTGAGCGATCCGGCGCGCGTCAGCGCCGCGTTCAGGCCCGGGGCGGCGGCGTCCACGTCGATGTCGTGCGGCCGGGCCGAGTACACGCCCGTGGTGACGGGCGCGACGAGCCGGTCGAGCACGGCGGAGCCGAGGCGCGACTCGACCAGCCGGCCGAGGCTGTGCTCGTGCCCGATCGTGAGCGGCGGGCGCAGGCGGTCGAGGTACGCGCGCCACGCGCCGCCCCATCCGATCACCCGGCGGACGTCCTCCGCGAACGGGTTGGCCGGGATGCCGAGCACGCCGCCCTTGGGGAGGGGCTCGGCCCTGCCGCCCGGGAGACCCGCGACCCAGGCGCCGGCCCGGTCGGGCTCGACGACCGCGTCGCCCAGGCCGAGCTCGTCGACCAGGGCGCGGACGTGGCCCCCGCGGGTCGCGAAGCTCTCGGCACCGAGGTCGAGCTCCAGACCGGCCACCTCGCCGCCGCGGATCGCGCCGCCGAGGCGATCGCCCGCCTCCAGCACCGTGACGACCATGCCGACCTTGGCGAACTCGCGCGCGGCCACGAGGCCGCCGATCCCGCCGCCGATCACGACGACGCGCGTGCCGTGCGCGTGCCGGTACAGGCCGTCCAGATCCGTCATGACCGGATGGAGTGGACCAGCTCGACGACGCGCGTCAGGACGGCCGGGTCGGCCTCGGGCGGCACGCCGTGGCCCAGGTTCACGATGTGCGCGCGCGCCGCGCGGCCGCGCTCGACCACGTCGCGCACGTGCGCCTCGAGCACCTCCCACGGGGCGCCGAGCAGCGCGGGGTCGATGTTGCCCTGCAGCGTGGTGTCGGGGCCGACCAGGGCGGCGGCCTCGTCGAGCGGCTGGCGCCAGTCGACGCCGACCGCGGCGGCCGCGCCGTCCAGACGCATGTCTGCCAGGAAGGGCCCGGTGCCGACGCCGAAGTGGATCACCGGCACCGGCAGATCCGTCACGGCCGCCCGCGAGTGCGGCGCGACGAGCGAGCGGTACACGGCGGGCGCGAGCGAACCGGCCCACGAGTCGAACAGCTGCACGGCCGCGGCGCCGGCCTCGATCTGGGCCTGCAGGAACGCACGGGACACCTCGGACAGCCAGCCCGCGAGGCGGTTCCAGGACCCCGGGTCGGACTGCATCATGGCGCGGGCGCGCAGGTGCTCCTTCGACGGGCCGCCCTCGACCAGGTACGCCGCGAGCGTGAAGGGCGCGCCCGCGAAGCCGATCAGGGGCGTGCCGGTCCGGTCGAGCTCGGCGACCGTGAGGCGCACCGCCTCGCGCACCGGCTCGGCCGCCGCCGCGACATCGGCCGGCGCGATGGCGGTGATGCGGGCCACGTCGTCCGCCGTGCGGACGGGGGACGCGAAGACGGGCCCGCGCCCCGGCTCGATCTCGACCTCGACGCCGGCCAGGCGCAGCGGCACGACGATGTCGCTGAAGAACACGGCCGCGTCCACGCCGTGACGGCGCACGGGCTGCAGCGTGATCTCCGCCGCGAGGTCCGGCGTCAGGCACGCGTCGAGCATCCGGGTGCCGACGCGCAGCTCGCGGTACTCGGGGAGCGAGCGGCCGGCCTGGCGCATGAACCAGACCGGGGTGGTCTCGGGACGGTCGCCGGCCAGGGCCCTCAGCAGGGCGGACGAGGACAGCGGGGCGCGCGGCTCGGGCGCGTCGGCGTGGGACATGCCTCCATCCTGCCGCGTGGAAGTTCGGGATCCGCTGGGCCGGGTCCCGGGAGGGGCCGGTTCTCTCGACGTCGAGACATCCGCAGCCCGGATCCAGCGCGCGCTCAGCCCCCGGCTTCGACGCGGCGTAGAATCAATGCGTGCTGCTCTGTGTCACCGCGAGTCATAAGACCGCGCCGTTCGACGTCCTCGAGCAGCTCTCCGCACCCGGCGCCGACAAGATCGCACCCCTGATCGCCCCCGTCGTGGACGGCGTCGTGGTGCTCTCGACCTGCAACCGCATCGAGGCGTACGTCGAGACGGACCGCGACGACAGCGCCGAGCTGATCGCCGAGGCGATGCGCACGGCCTCGGGCCTGAGCCCCGAGGAGTTCGCGGGCGCGTACACGGTCAAGACCGAGGCCAAGGCAGCCGAGCACCTGTTCGCGGTGGCCGCGGGCCTCGAGTCGGTCGTGATCGGCGAGGGCGAGATCGGCGGCCAGGTGCGCCGCGCTCTGACCGACGCACGCCACCACGGCACGACGACCAGCGACCTGGAGCGGATGTTCCAGCGAGCGACCGAGACCCAGAAGGCCATCAAGAACGCCACGGCGCTCGGCCGAGCCGGCCGCTCGCTGGTGCGGCTTGCCCTCGAGCTCACCGACAGCCGCCTCGCCGACTGGACGACGCAGAAGGTGCTGCTGGTCGGCACGGGCATGTACGCGGCGGCCACCATCGCGGCGCTGCGCGACCGCGGCGTCACGGACATCACGGTCTACTCCCCCTCGGGGCGCGGCGCGAAGTTCGGCGCCAAGTACGGCATCGCCCACGCCACGCGCGCGAATCTCGTCGAGACGGCGGTCGCGAGCGACATCGTCATCACGTGCACGAACGCGGACGAGCCCGTCGTCACCCCCGCGACGATCGAGGGTCTCGCCAAGCCGCTGTTCGTGATCGACCTCGGCATGCCCCGCAACGTCGACCCGGCCGTGGGCGAGATCCGCGGCGTGACCCTGCTCGACCTCGAGACGATCCGCCTGCACGCGCCGCTCGAGGAGCTGCAGGCCACCGACACCGCGCGCGCCATGGTCAAGGACGCCGCCGCGCGCTTCGTCGACGTCAGCCGCAGCCGCGCCGCCCAGCCGGCGGTGGTGGCGCTGCGCGAGAAGGTGTTCGGCCTGCTCGAGGCCGAGATCGCGCGCCACCCCGAGTCCGAGGCGGCCCTGCGCCACCTGGTGGGCACGCTGCTGCACACGCCGACGGTCCGCGCGGCCGACTACGCGATGCAGGGCCGCGCCGACGAGGTCTTCGCAGCGATCGAGACGCTCTTCGGCATCGACGCGCGTCCCGCCGCGGCAGCGGTCGACGACGAGCCCGCCGCGCGGTCCGAAGAGGCGTCCGCGCCCGCGTCCTGCCCGGTCACGGGCGCGATCGCCACCGCCTGATCCGCTGCGATCCCCCGCCCGCGACGCGCGGTGCGAGGATGGAGCCATGGCTCTGACGATCACCGGCGACGAGGCCGCCGACGCGCTGCTGACCGACAACCCCCTCGCGCTCCTGATCGGGATGCTGCTGGATCAGCAGATCGCGATGGAGACGGCGTTCACCGGTCCGGAGAAGATCCGGCAGCGCATCGGATCCGTCGACGCCGCCGCGATCGCGGGCTACGACCCGGACGCGTTCGTCGAGGCGTTCCGGCAGACGCCGGCCGTGCACCGCTTCCCGGGCTCCATGGCTGACCGCGTGCGCACGCTCTGCCAGACGATCGTGGACGACTGGGGCGGCGACGCGGCCGCGATCTGGACGCAGGGCGACCCGGACGGCAAGGAGGTCCTGAAGCGCCTCAAGGCCCTGCCGGGATTCGGAGATCAGAAGGCGCGGATCTTCCTCGCGCTGCTGGGCAAGCAGTACGGCTTCGATGGCGCCGGATGGCGCGAGACGGCGGGTCCGTACGGCGAGGAGGGCGCGTTCCGCTCGGTCGCCGACATCACGAGCCCCGAGACCCTCGCCAAGGTGCGCGAGTACAAGCGCGCGGCGAAGGCCGCCGCCAAGAACGGCTGACGTGAGGCCGTCGGGCGGCGACGTCGCCGCGCACCTGCTGGGAGTGACGCCCGAGCGTCGCCACGCGGACGCCGAGATCCTGATCGACCTCATGCGGGAGATCTCGGGGCGCGAGCCGGTGCTGTGGGGCACGATCATCGGCTTCGGCTCGTGCCACTACCGCTACCCCACCGGCACCGAGGGCGACTGCGGCATCCTCGGCTTCGCGCCGCGCAAGGCCGCCACGACGATCTACCTCCTCGACGGGGTCGACGCGCACGCCGAGGAGCTCGCACGGCTCGGCCCGCACACGACCGGGGTGGGGTGCCTCTACGTGAAGCGCCTGGAGGACGTGGACCTCGACGTGCTCCGCGGGATCCTGACCCGCTCGCTCGCCTGGGTCGAGGCGGGCGGCAGCGAGGGGATGCGTCTCACCGTCACCGGATGACGGCGCGTCAGAGCACGCCGAACATCGCCCGGACCGCCCGCTCGGCCGCGACGCCGTCGCACGCTACGACGGCCTCACGCAGCGCCGCGCGGTGCTCGAGGATGCGGGCCGCTGTCGCGGCGTCGCAGGAGACCCGCATGGCGCGGTCGATCATGGCGGTCACGTCGGTGCAGCCGCGGATCAGGCTGTTGCCGGTGCACGCGATCAGGTGCTTGAAGAGGCGGCCGAGCGTCGCGGCGGTCTCCCCGGGCTCGGCGGCTGCGGTCGCCTCGTCGAGCATCGTGAGCGCGAGCGCGCGGTCGTCCTCGGACATCCGGTAGGCGGCGAGGCGCGACACCGATCCGTAGAGGTAGCCGCCGTACTCCCACGCCTCGGCGACGTGCTGCTCGGTCAGCGCCGTGACGCGCGTGTAGCGGCTGGCGGAGGTCTCCACCAGCCCCGCGCGCTCCAGCCGCTGGACGGCCTCGCGGATCGGCATGCGGGACGCTCCGAGCCCGGCCGACAGCTCGCTGTCGCGCAGCAGCTCCCCGGCCGCGAGGCGGCCGTCCAGGATCGCCTCGCGGAGACGGTCGTAGACCAGGTCCGACAGGCGTGGACCCCGGTTGCTGAGCGGGGTGTCGAGATCGAGTACAGCGTCCAATGGGGCGTTCCGTTTCCGCAGAGAGAACAGGGAACCCCCTCCCCTGCCCATGCTAGTACCCGGGTAGGGTACCCATGCGGCAAGGCGGCCGCGACGCGCCGGGCGCGATCACTGCCGCACGCGCTGCGCGACCTCCCCGAGATCGCCGTCGATGCCGTGGAGCTCGCGGACGGCGGCCTCGGCGCCATCCGCGTCCTTCTCCTCGATCGCGCGACGCAGCCGGGCGATCAGCGGAAGGACCGCGTCGAGCACGCCCGCGAGCGGGATGTTCCGCGTGACGTAGTCGACCGTGTAGAGAAGGTCGCTGCGCAGCTTGAAGTTGCTGTTGCCGCACGTGGCGATGATGTGGCGGTTGAACGCGCGCGCAGCGTTGAAGTACGCGTCGCGATCTGTGCCGGCCGAGACGATCGCATCGAGCAGCCGGACGGCCTCCTCGCGCTGCGCGTCGTCCATGCGACGCGTCGCCATGCGCGTCGCGGCGCCGTAGAGGTACCCCGCGTGCTCGACGATCTCGGACGCGCGCTCGGGAGTGATCTCGACGACGCGGGTGTAGCGACTCGCGGCCGTCTCGACGAGGCCCGCGCGCTCCAGGCGCAGCAGCGCCTCGCGCACGGGCATGCGCGAGACGCCCAGGCGGTCGGCGAGGGCCTGGTCGCGAAGGCCTTCGCCGGGCTTGAGCTCTCCGTGGACGATCGCCTCGGCGATCTGGTCGAAGACCATGTCTGAGAGTCGCGGGGCCTGCGGCGGGCGCAGCGGGGCGCCGAAGTCGAGCGGGGACATTGAACGATCCGATCCAGCCTGACGGCTGACGAGCACTGGGAGGCCGGGTTTACCTCCCATAGCGGACGATTCTACATTCATTGAATTTTCCGTGGCCAGGATCTATTCCGTCATCCCGGTAAGTACCCGGGGCGGACACGGGCGCGGGCCCCCGTCTTCCCGACGGGGCCCGCGCGTGATCCGGGCGTCGCCGGCGGCCCAGCCGGCCGAGCGGGCGCCTGGCGGCCGGCGGGGTGTCGATGGGTCGCGCTGTGCGCGGGTCAGGCGCCGCGGAGGCGCTCCGCGAGGTAGGCGCGCAGGCCCTCGAGCGGCACGCGCTCCTGGCCCATCGTGTCCCGATCGCGCACGGTCACGGCGCGGTCGTCGAGCGAATCGAAGTCGATCGTGACGCACAGCGGCGTGCCGATCTCGTCCTGGCGGCGGTAGCGGCGCCCGATGGCGCCGGCGTCGTCGAAGTCGACGTTCCACGTGCCGCGCAGGTCGTCGGCGATCTCGCGCGCCAGCGGCGACAGGCGCTCGTTGCGCGAGAGCGGGAGCACGGCGACCTTCACGGGAGCGAGGCGCGGGTCGAGGCGCAGCACCGTGCGGGTGTCGGTGCCGCCCTTGGCGTTGGGCACCTCCTCCTCGGTGTACGCGTCGATCAGGAACGCCATCATCGAGCGGGTCAGGCCGAACGACGGCTCGATCACGTACGGCACGTACTTCTCGCCCGACGCCTGGTCGAAGTAGGTGAGGTTGCTGCCGCCCGACGCCTCGATGTGGTTGGTCAGGTCGAAGTCGGTGCGGTTGGCGATGCCCATCAGCTCGCCCCAGCCCTTGCCCGGGAAGCCGAAGTCGTACTCCACGTCGATCGTGCGGTCGGAGTAGTGCGCGCGCTCGCCGTCCGGGATGTCGAGCCTGCGCATGTGCTCCGGGTCGATGCCGAGGTCGACGAACCAGTTCCAGCACTCCTCGACCCAGTGATCGAACCACTCGGGCGCCTCGGCCGGCGGCACGAAGTACTCGATCTCCATCTGCTCGAACTCGCGCGTGCGGAAGATGAAGTTGCCGGGCGTGATCTCGTTGCGGAACGCCTTGCCGACCTGACCCACGCCGAACGGCGGCTTCTTGCGCGACGCCGTGAGCACGTTGGCGAAGTTCACGAAGATGCCCTGCGCGGTCTCGGGGCGCAGGTAGTGCAGGCCCGACTCGTCGTCGATCACGCCGAGGTAGGTCTTGACCAGGCCCGAGAAGGACTTCGGCTCGGTCCACTGGCCGCGCGTGCCGCAGTCGGGGCACACGATGTCGGCCATCCCGTTCTCGGGCTGGCGGCCCTTCTTCTCCACGAAGGCCTCGATCAGGTGGTCCTCGCGGTGGCGCTTGTGACACTGCAGGCACTCGACCAGCGGGTCGGTGAACGTCGCCACGTGACCCGAGGCCTCCCACACCTTCGAGGGCAGGATGATCGACGAGTCGAGGCCGACCATGTCGCCGCGGCCGCGCACGAACGTCTGCCACCACTGGCGGCGGATGTTCTCCTTGAGCTCGGTGCCGAGGGGGCCATAGTCCCACGCCGAGCGGGAGCCGCCGTAGATCTCTCCCGCCTGGAAGACGAACCCGCGGTGGCGGGCGAGGCTGATGACCTTGTCGAGGCGGGAGGGCTCGGCCATGGTGGCTCCAATGGTCGGGAGGGATCGGGATGGGCGCGCGCGTCCGTCGGGATGCGCGCGCGGATGCCTCAATCCTAGTTCGTGCGCGGAACCGGTCGCGGGGTGGAGCGGATGGGTCGGCGGAGGCCTGTGAGACAGTGACCGCATGCCGAGCATCCGCGACATCATGGCCTTCGCCGACAGCCCGCCGCCGCCGGGGGCGAGTCCCTGGGCGTGGCTGCCCCCGCTCGAGCGCGCCGGGTTCACCCTGGTCATCCGGGAGCCGTGGTGGGATGGCCACCGGGGCCTGAGATGGGACGGGTGCGAGTCGAACATCCACGTGTTCGGTCCCGAGGCACCCGAGCCGTGGAGGCATCGCATCTTCCGCGATCACCTGCGCCGAGATGCGGAGGACCGCACACGCTACGCCACCGTCAAGCGGGAGGCGGCTGACGCGGCGAACGCCGGCCGCGAGACGGTCATGCAGTACAACGTGCGCAAGCAGGCGGTGATCCGGGCGATCTACGCGAAGGCCTTCGAGGCCGCGGGGCTGGTCTCGTAGTTCTGTTCGATACTTTCGAGCTGCTTCCTGGTCTATGTGGTACATACGTACTATACTGTGGTCATGGCCGAGCAGCCGATCTTCGAAGCTCTCTCCCCGCACGAGGCGATGCGGGCGGCGATCGCGGTGCTGCGGTCGGTGCAACCGCAGATCGCGGGGATGAGCGACGCGGAGACGGTGTCGTTCGCGCCGCTCGCCGAAGAGCTCGGCCGTCTCACGGACGGGATCCGGGTCCGCACCGCCGGGGAGATCGACGCCCGCTCCGACCGGATGCTCGACGAGCGGCTCTCCGCGCAGCACGGCTGCCGGAACGGGATCGAGCTGCTCGAACGCCTCACGCAGGCGCCGACGCGGGAGGTCGTCGCGCGGGTGCGGCTGGACAAGCGGCTGCGCGCGGAGACGGCGCTCACCGGCGAGGCCCTCCCGCCCCGGCATCCCGAGGTCGCCGCCGCGATGCGGCACGGGGACATCGGCACGCCGGTCGCGGAACTGATCACGGGCACGCTGGACCGGGTCGCGCACCGCGCCGACCCGGTCGTCATGATCGCCGCCGAGCGCGAGCTCGTCGCCAGCGCCACCGGGCTCATCGCCGGGATGCCGCCCACGTTCGCGCAGCTGAAGGTGCAGGCGGACACGTGGGCCGCGTACCTCGACCAGGACGGCCCCGCCCCGGACGCGGAGAAGGCATCCCAGCGGCGCGGGTTCACGATCGGGAAGGAACGCGACGGCCTGTTCCCCGCACGCGGAGACCTCACCCCCGAAGGCGCCGCCGTGCTCCAGCGGATCCTGGACGCGGGCGGCAACCCCGCCGTCCGCTTCACCGACAGCTACCGAGATAAGGGCGAGGGTGAGCCGTGGACTGACGACGAACCCGTCGACGACCCCCGCACCCCCGCCCAGAAACGCCACGACGTGCTCGTTGCCGCCCTCCACGCCGCCGCCCGCTCCCTCGAGGTCCCCACCCTCGGCGGCGACGCCCCCACCCTCCTCGTACACGTGGCGCTGGAGGACCTCCAGTCCCCCACCGGCGTCGCGACGATCGACGGCATCGACGTGCCCGTCCCCGCCGACCTCGCCCACCGGATCGCCTGCACCGGCGCCGTGCAGAAAGTCGTGTTCGACCGCAACGGACGCATCGTCCGCCTCGGCACCAAAGAACGCCTGTTCAACCACCACCAGCGCAAAGCCATCACCGCCCGCGACGGCGGCTGCATCATCCCCGGATGCACCATCCCCGCCGCCTGGTGCGAGATCCACCACGTCCAAGACCACGCCAAAGGCGGCCCCACCCACACCGACAACGGGGTCCTCCTGGGCCCCCGCGGCGAGGGGCCCCACGCGTCGCGAATGCGACGTGTGGGGTAGCCGTCGGGGATGCTGGTGGCACCACCACAACCTCGAACGATCCGGATGGAACATCCGGATGCGCAACGGCATCCCCGAAGTCAAAGCCCCACCCTGGATCGACAGCCGCGGCACCCACCGGCCCGCACCCTGCGCCCTCACACGCCGCAGAGCACGCGGCAGAGCACGACCACCCCTGGTGGCCCGGACCTGATCAGGCCTGGACGAACAGGTAGCCGCGCGACGCCTCAAATCCGCCGATCCGCAGCCCGCGGCCCAGCAGCTCCTCCATCTGCGCACGCAGCGTGAGGCGCCACTCGTGCGCCGCGTCGGGGTCGTCGACCCGCATCAGCTCGATGTCGGTCGGGATCTCGAGCGTCTGGACGACGGCATCGTCGGCCGGCGGCTTGGCGATGTCGGCGAGGGCCCACTCGACGTCGAGGCGGTCGCTCTCGTCGCCCGCGTCGCCGCCGCCGAAGATGCCGTACTGGTTCACGGCGTAGCCGGTCACGCGTGCGCCCAGCACGGTGAGGAAGAAGTGCGCGTTGCGGGCGACGAGCGGATCGAACGTCCAGGTGATGTTCCCGACCTCGCGCGAGAACGCCCACTGACGCTGGTGCTCCTTGAGCTCACGGCCCCAGCCGCGGCCGCGGTACTCCGGCAGCAGCGCCGTGATGTGCGAGTGCATGGTGCGGCGCGCGGGAGCCCCGAAGAACGCGATGGAGGCGCCGACCATCCGGTCCTCGTCGAACAGGCCGACGACGTAGTTGCCGGCCTGCTGCAGCGCGCGGAGGGTGCCGGCGTCGATCGTCCGCTCCGACCGGCGCAGCGAGTCGAGCAGGTCCTGGGCCTCGATGATCAGTTCGACGGTGTCCAGATCGCGGATGGTTCGCATGGCATCAGTCTGCCTGACCGCGGTGCCCGGCGCGGTTCGGACCGCCGACCCGGGGCGGCGCCCTATCGCTCGCCCGGCTCGCCGAGCAGACTGGACCTCACCGCCACCCGGGCGGCCGAAGGAGAGGACGAGGATGTCTCACACCTACAGCGTCAGCGAGATCGTCGGCTCGTCGCCGGATGGGATCGACGCGGCCATCCGGAGCGCACTCGAGCGCGCGTCGGCGACCGTGCGGCACATCGAGTGGTTCGAGATGGTCTCCGTGCGGGGCCACGCGGACGAGGGCTCGGTGCTGCACTTCCAGGTCACCCTGAAGGTCGGCTTCCGGCTGGAGGACCCGGGCACCGCCTGACGGTCGCGGCGCCTCAGAGGTGGCGGATCTCGGCGTCAATCGCCCGCGTCGCGTCGAGCAGCGCGGGCAGGTGCTCGGAACGCAGGCGCTCGAGAGACACCCGCGTCACGGTCGTGGAGATGTTCACGGCGGCGACCGCGGCGCCGTCGCGACCGTGCAGCGGCGCGGCGACCGAGCGCAGCCCCTGCTCCAGGCCGCCCTCGACGATCGACCAGCCCTGCTCGGCGACGCGGTCCAGCTCGTCTGAGAGCTCGGGCCCGACGTCTGGGCGTTCGGACGGGTCGAGCGCGGCCAGCAGGACCCGGCCCATGCTCGTGCGGACGGCCGGGAACCGGGTGCCGATCGTGATGGCGACGCTCATGATCCGGCGCGTGGGCACACGGGCGACGTACACGATGTCCTCGCCGTCGAGCACGGCCGCCGAGACGCTCTCGTCGACCTCGCGCGAGAGCCGCTCGAGGTGCGGTTGCGCCACCTCGGGCAGGGACAGCGCCGAGAGGTAGCTGAAGCCCAGCTCGAGCACGCGCGGCGTGAGCGCGAAGTCGCGGCCGGTCGCGCGGACGTAGCCGAGCTCCTCGAGCGTGAGCAGGAACCGCCGCGCCGCGGCGCGCGTCACGTCGGCCCGCACGGCGACCTCGCTCAGCGTGAGATGCGGATGGTCCGCGTCGAACGCCCGGATGACCGCGAGCCCGCGCGCGAACGACTGCACGTACTCGCGGTGCTGCGGCTCGGTCATCCGCTCAGCCTCTCATCTCTTTTCAGAAGCGTCTCGCACGCTCGCTGGGCCCCCGGCGCCGAGGCTCCGTCCGTCGCGAATGCGACGGACGGAGAAGCGCACGGGGACGCTCGCACGATGGTCGATGTCGTGGGTGCGCTTGGACGGTTTCGACTCGCTTCGCTCGCTCAACCAGCACGAGGTCGGAGCTCCGTGGTGGTTGAGCGACCGAGCGCAGCGAGGGAGTCGAAACCGCCGAAGCGTCCCGGTGCGTCTGGCCTCTCAGCGCTCGAGCACCACCGCGAGGCCCTGGCCCACGCCGATGCAGATCGCGGCGACCGCGACGCCGCCGCCGCGGCGCTTGAGCTCGTGGGCCGCGTGGCCGACGATGCGGCCGCCCGAGGCTCCGAGCGGGTGGCCGATCGCGAGCGCGCCGCCGTGGATGTTGAGCTTCTCCGGGTCGAGCTCCGGCCAGCCGCGCAGGTTCGACAGCGCCTGCGACGCGAACGCCTCGTTGAGCTCGACGAAGTCGACGTCGGCCCAGGTGCGCCCGGCCGCCTTGAGCGCCTTGTTCGCGGCCTCGATCGGCGCGAGCGGGAACACATCCGGGTCGGTGCCGTGCACGCCGCGGCCCGCGATCCGGGCCAGCGGCTCGGCGTCGATCGCGCCCTCGGCGCCCAGCAGCACGGCCGAGGCGCCGTCGTTGATCGACGAGGAGTTGCCGGCGGTCACGGTGCCGCCGCCGTCCTTGCCGAACAGCGGCTTGAGGCCGGCGAGCTTCTCGACCGTGGAGTCGTCGCGGATGCCCTCGTCGCGCGCGAGCTCGTGACCCGGCACCTGCACGATCTCGTCGTCGTAGACGCCCGCCGCCCACGCCTCGGCGGCGAGGCGGTGGCTGCGCGCGGCGAACTCGTCCTGCTCCTCGCGCGTGATGCCCTTCAGCTGCGCGACCTTCTCCGCCGACTCGCCGTTCGAGATCGTCCACTCGGACGGGAGCGCCCTGTTGACCATCCGCCAGCCGATCGAGGTGTTCCACATCGTCTGGTTGCCGATCGCGGGCCACGGCTTGCTCGACTTCTCCACGATGAACGGCGCGCGGCTCATCGACTCCACGCCGCCGGTCAGGACGACGTCGGCGTCGCCGGCCTCGATCGCGCGCGATCCCTGCAGCACCGCCTCCACGCTCGACGCGCACAGGCGGTTGACCGTGACGCCGGTCACCGTCGTGGGGAAGCCCGCGAGCAGCGCGCCCATGCGCGCCACGTTGCGGTTGTCCTCGCCGGCCTGGTTGGCGTCGCCGAAGACGACGTCGCCGATCCGGGCGGGGTCGAGGCCGAGGCGATCGACCGTGGCCTTCATGACGACCGCTGCGAGGTCGTCGGGGCGGACGCCGGCGAGGGCGCCGCCGTTGCGTCCGAACGGCGTCCGGACGGCGTCGTACACGAATGCGCTCATGAGGGTCCTCTCGTCAGTCCTGCAGCTTCAGGCCGGTGAGCTCCTCGAGCCCCTCGACCGTGTTGTCGCCGAACAGCTCCCGCACGCGGAAGCCGCCGGGCGTGACGTCGAACACCGCGTGGTCGGTGTAGACGCGAGTGACGCAGCCGACGCCGGTCAGCGGATACGTGCACTCGGCGACGAGCTTGGACTCTCCCTGCTTGGTCAGCAGGTCGGTCATCACGTACACCGACTTCGCGCCGATCGCGAGGTCCATGGCCCCGCCGACCGCCGGGATCGCGCCCGGCGCGCCGGTCGACCAGTTCGCGAGGTCGCCGCCCTGAGACACCTGGAAGGCGCCCAGCACGCACACGTCGAGGTGGCCGCCGCGCATCATCGCGAACGAGTCGGCGTGGTGGAAGTACGCCGCACCCGCCTGCGCGGTGACCGGCTGCTTGCCGGCGTTGATCAGGTCGGGATCGATCCTGTCCGGCGCGGGAGCCTCGCCCATCCCGAGCAGGCCGTTCTCGGTGTGCAGGATGATCTCCTGATCGGCCGGCAGGAAGTTGGCGACCAGGGTGGGCGCGCCGATGCCGAGGTTCACGTAGGAGCCCTCGGGGATGTCTGCGGCGATGCGGGCCGCGAGGTCGTCGCGGCTGATGCGGGTGCTCATGCGCTCTCTCCCTCGGCCGCCGCGAGCGGGCGGCCCTCGATGTCGACGCCGCCGACGAACTCGCCGTCGCGCAGCCAGGCGCGCTGCCCGACCGCGACGACGCGGTCCACGAAGATGCCGGGCGTCACGACCGTCTCGGGGTCCAGCGACCCGAGCTCGACGGTCTCGTCGACCTGGACGATCGTCGTCGTGGCGGCCGTGGCCATGATCGGCCCGAAGTTGCGCGCGGTCTCGCGGTAGACGAGGTTGCCCCAGCGGTCGCCCTTGAGGGCGCTGATCAGCGCGAAGTCGGCCTTGATGGGGTACTCGAGCACGTAGCGGCGCCCGTCGATCTCACGCTCCTCCTTGCCCTCCGCCAGCTGCGTGCCGACGCCCGTGGGCGAGAAGAAGGCGCCGATGCCGGCGCCCGCCGCGCGGATGCGCTCGGCGAGGTTGCCCTGCGGGACGAGCTCGAGCTCGAGCTCCCCCGCGCGGTACAGGCCGTCGAACACCCACGAGTCGCTCTGGCGCGGGAAGGAGCAGATGATCTTGCGCACGCGCTTGGCCGCGAGAAGCGCGGCGAGGCCCGTGTCGCCGTTGCCGGCGTTGTTGTTCACGATCGTGAGTCCGCTCGCGCCCTGCGCGATGAGCGCGTCGATCAGCTCGACCGGCTGCCCGGCGCGGCCGAAGCCGCCGATCATGATCGTCGCGCCGTCCTCGATCCCGGCCACGGCGTCCTCGACGCTCGCGACGGTCTTGTCGATCATCCGGCCTCCTCGCTGGCATCCGCGGATCCGGGGATCTCGCGTGTTCGCTGTGCGAACGTGTGTTCGTTCTGCGAATACTGTACCGCGGGACGGGGCCGCGGGACAACCGCCCGGCGCCGCTGTCAAGGGAGTTCCGTGGAGCGGCTGCGCCGGGTGGACTGCCCCCATGACCGAGACCCAGATGCTTCAGCCCCAGAGCTTCCAGCCCGCCACCGCCATCGTCACCGCCTCGGATTCGGGGATGGGCCGCGCCACGGCCGTCGCGCTCGCGAGGGACGGCCTCGACGTCGGCGTCACGTGGCACTCCGACGAGGAGGGCGCCCGCGAGACGGCGCGCCTCGTGGAGGCCGAGGGCCGCCGCGCGGTCGTCGCCCGCCTGGACGTGACGGACCTCGTCGGCTGCGGCGACGTGATCGACGGCCTCGCCGACGATCTGGGCGGAGTCGACGTGTTCGTCAACAACGCCGGCACGGGCGAGAGCGTGCCGTTCCTCGACGTCGACCTCGAGGGCTGGCGCCGCGTGATGATGACCGACCTGGACGGGGCCTTCGTCGTGATGCAGCGCGCGGCCCGCCGGATGGTCGCCGCCGGGCGCGGCGGCCGGATCATCGGCGTCACGAGCGTGCACGAGCACCAGCCGAAGACCGGATCGGGCGCGTACGACGCCGCCAAGCACGGGCTCGGCGGGCTGCTGAAGACCATGGCCATCGAGCTGGCCGAGCACGGCATCACCGTGAACGCCGTGGCCCCGGGCCTGATCGCGACGCCCATGACCGGCATCGACCCCGCCGACGCGCCCGAGACGCGGCGCCCCGGCATCCCGATCGGGCGCCCCGGCGTGCCCGAGGAGGTGGCCGCCGTGATCGCGTTCCTCGCCTCGCCCGCGTCGTCTTACGTGACGGGCGCGTCCTGGGCGGTCGACGGCGGCATGCTGCAGATGGGCCCGATGGCCGGCGCGAGCCTCGAGAGCGACGACTGGCGCCGCCCCTGAGGCTCCCGTCCCGGCGCAGGCCTGAGCCCGCCGCGCGCCGTCCGGCGCGGGCCTCGTCCCGCCCGCGCGCTTCCTAGACTCGAGGAGGTGGCGCCCGGCGCCGGAACGGAGGGCATCCCGCTCGGTGACGACCGCGACGCTCCGCACGCTCACCGGCCTGCTGCGGCTGGCCGTGGCTGGCGTGTGCGCGGCGGCCCTCGTGCACCGGCTGTTCTGGGGCCTCAGCTCGGGGCAGATCGCCGGGCAGAACTTCCTGGCCTACCTGACGATCCAGTCGAACATCCTGTTCGTCGCGGTGTGGACCCTCGCGGGGCTGGCGGCGTTCCGCGGCCAGGTGGACCGCGCATGGATCACCGCGATCCGCGCGGTGGTGCTCAGCTGGACGACCACGGCCGGCATCGTGTTCGCGTTCCTGGTGTGGCAGGCAGGCGAGCGCGCCATCCGGATCGACGTGCCGTGGTCGGATCAGCTGCTGCACTTCTGGCTCCCGGCGCTGGCCCTGCTGGACTGGGCCTTCGCGCCCGGGCGGCGCGGCGCGCCGAAGCGCGTGATCCTCGTCGTGTTGGCGTATCCGGTGCTGTGGGGCGCGGTCACGATGTGGCGCGGCTCGCTGATCGGCTGGTACCCGTACTACTTCCTGGATCTGCGGCAGGTGAGCGGGCCCGTCGAGTTCCTGCTCACCAGCGTCGCGGCGCTCGGCGTGTTCGCGCTGGTGTCGGCGTCGCTGGTCTGGCTGAGCCGGCGCCGGATCACCGCGCCGCGCCGCTGACCGCGGCTCGCGTCAGTCGGCTTCGCCCGCGGCGACGAACGGGGCGAGCGAGGAGAGCGCCTGCTCGGCGGCCGCGGCGTCGTCGAGCTCGGCGAACGCGCGCGCGGCCTCCCCCCCGACCCGGCCGACCAGCACCGGCTCGCCCGTGAGGGGCTCGAGGTTGATCCAGGTCCGGATGGGCGCATCCCCGCCGACGACGTGCCACAGCACGGCGTCGGTGCGCCAGAACGGCTCGTCGTAGCGCAGCCAGATGGTCTCGAGGTGGCCCATCCCGAGCTCGGCGATCGCTCCGCGGTGCGCGAACGGAAGCGGCGGCTCGAACTCGACGCCCTCGTCCTGCAGCACGCCCAGCGGGACCGTCAGCACGACGCGGTCGACCGAGAGCGCCTCGCCCGTGCCGAGGCGCAGGGACACGCCGGTGTCGTCGTACGCGACGCCCACCACCGCGGTCGAGAGGCTGACCTGCAGCTCGTCGAGCGGCCGGGCGGTGAGGTCCGAGAGATCGCCGAGCGCGGCGGTGCGCGCCGTGCCGGGAAGAGGGGGCGGGTACCAGCTCGACAGCTGCTCCGGATCGGCGCCCGCCAGGGCGGCCAGCTCGGCGACGGCGGCAGCGAGCGCCGGATCCTCCGGATCGGCGCCCGACTCGGCGAGGGCCTCGGCCAGCGGCACGTCGGCGGGCCGGGTGGCGGCCCACTCGACCGCGGCGGCGATCCGCGCCGCGTCGGGCACGTCCACCTCGCCCTCGCCGGAGAGCGCGATGGCGCCTTCGAGCCGCTCGCGCTCGATCCCGAACGCGTCGAGCCGGGCCTCGATCTCGGCGTCCTCGTCCGTGAGCAGCCACGCGCCGAGCTGGGGCGGGATGGGCCAGGCGTCGTCGGAGACGGACTGCAGGCGTCCGCCGATCCGGTCCCTGGCCTCGATGACCGTCACCTCGAACCCGGCCTCGGCCAGGCGGCGCGCGGCGGTCGCGCCCGCCAGCCCGGCGCCGACGACCGCGATCCGCTCGCCCTGTTCGGCGGCGTCGACGACCTCGCGCGCCGCTCGCTGGCCGGAGCGCAGGGCGCCGGCGAGCGTCCCCGGGCGATCCGGATCCGTGGCCTCGCCCGCGAGGAACACCCGTCCGCCGATCGGCTGCGCGAGCGCCTCGCGCTGCGCGGGGACCGCGCCGGGCGGCGTGAAGCTGACCGCGCCCCGGGAGAACGGGTCGGCGGCCCAGGCGCTGCGGCGGACCGCGGCGGGCTGCGGCGCACCGGGGACGGGGCTGGCCGTGGGGGTGACGGGCGGGGACGTGGGGGTCGGTCCCGCCGTGGTCGGCCGGGGCTCCGGGTCGCCCGTGCACGAGGCGAGCAGCACGGCGACGGCGCCGGCCCCGGCGCCGACGAGCAGGGTGCGTCGCGAGATGCCCATCGTGTCGCCACCCTATCCCGACGGGTCGCCCGGCAGGCTTCGACCCGTTTCGACTCCGGCTCCTCCGTCGCCTCCGCTCAACGACCGAGAGGAAGCCGCCAGCTCTACCGTCATGCGAGCGAAGCGAGCGTTGAGCGAAGCGAACACCGCAGCGCGAAGCGCTGCCGAACGGCGCGAAGCGACGTTCCTCGCTCGCGAGTGTCCGGCGCGGAGCGTCGGCGCGAGCGTGCGAGACGCTCCTAAAAAGACAGCCGCAGGAAGCGGTCACGGTGGCGGTCGCGGCGCGACGAGGCGTGCTCGGCCGGGCCCGCGGGGCCGGCGACGCGCAGGATGGCGCGCGCGAGCACCTCGTCGCGCGTCGTGCGGCGCGCGCTGTCGTCGGCGCGCATCTCGACGAGCGCGGCGACCTCGCTCTCGGCGCGCGCCGCGATGGGGAACCACGGCAGCGCGTCGCGCCAGGCCTTGAAGGCGACCAGCAGCACCTCGTGACGCTGCTCCACGTGCGCGCGCTCGTGCGCGATCACGGCCGCGAGCTCATCCTGATCGAGGCCGTCGAGCAGCCCCTGCGACAGGACGGTCACCGACCCGATGCCGCGCGGCAGGCAGTAGGCGACCGGGGCGGCGTCGTCGAGCACGCGCGTGCGGGCATGGGTCGGATGGGGCGCGGACAGCAGCTGCAGGAGCGCCAGGTGGCGGCGGCGCTGCCGCTCGAACTGCACGATCGTGATGCCGAGGTGCACCAGGAGGTACGCGGCGAGCGCGGCCGCGGGAAGAGCGGCGAGCAGAGGCCACTGCGGCAGCAGGGCGAGGCCGACGAGCCACAGCGCGCCGATCATCGAGAAGCCGCCCGCGACGGCGATCAGCTGCCACAGCAGCAGTGCCCATCCGGGCGCGCGCGCCGGCCAGGCGGCGCGCGACAGCAGGATCGGCACCGGCCACGCGAGCAGCACGGCGACGAGGATCAGCGCCGAAGCCGCGGCGAGCTCGGCCAGCGTCATCGGACCCGAGCGGGGCGCATGGCGTCAGGCGGCGCCGGCGAGGAGACGGCGCAGCACCTCGGCGTCCTCGGCGGACACGCCGCCCACGAACCGGGCGAGCACGGCGCTGCGGTCGCCCGCGTCGCCGAGCACCTCGTGCATGAGCTCCGCGACGTGGTCGACGCGGCTCGCGGTCGCCCGATAGCGGTGCGGCCGGGCCGAGCGGTCGGACGCGACGAAGCCCTTCTTCTCGAGGCGCGACAGCACGGTCAGCAGGGTCGTCGCCGCGAGCTGGCGGCCCTGCTCGCGCTCCAGGTGCTCCTGCACGTCGTATGCGGTGAGCGCGACCTCGTCGGCATCCCACAGCACGTCCATCACGGAGCGCTCCAGTTCACCCAGACTGCCCATCCTGCACCTCCTCCGCGCGCATCCCTCTGCCTCCAGGGTACGCGAGTTCGCAGGCGCGTAGAACTACTTCGACGTCGAGGAGAAATAATTCGATCCCCTGTAGAACTACTTCTACGACTCGTAGAATCCCTCACGTGGACCCCCTCGACATCGCCCGCTGGCAGTTCGGCATCACGACCGTCTACCACTTCCTCATGGTGCCGCTCACGCTCGGCCTGGGCCCGGCGGTCGCGATCCTGCAGACCGCGTGGGTGCGCACGGGCGACGAGCGCTGGCTGCGCATGACGAAGTTCTGGGGAAAGCTCTACCTGATCAACTTCATCGTCGGCGTCGCGACCGGCCTGGTGCAGGAGTTCCAGTTCGGCATGGCCTGGAGCGAGTACTCGCGCTTCGTCGGCGACGTGTTCGGCGCCCCGCTCGCGCTCGAGGGCCTGCTCGCCTTCTTCGTCGAGTCGACCTTCCTCGGCGTCTGGATCTTCGGCTGGGGCCGCCTGCGCAAGGGCGTGCACCTGGCGGCGCTGTGGCTGGCGGCCATGGCGAGCTGGGTCTCGGCGTACTTCATCATCGTCGCCAACTCCTGGATGCAGCACCCGGTGGGCGTCGAGCTCGGACCGGACGGGCGGCCCGTCATGACGGACATCTGGGCGGTGCTCACCAACAACACGGCGATCGCCGCGTTCTCGCACGCGATCGCGGGCGCCGTCATGGTCGCGGGCATGTTCCTGCTCGGCATCAGCTGGCACCACCTGTGGCGCCGGCGCGCCGACGGCATCGACACGGTGGACGCGTCCGGGCGCGTGGTCGTCGGCTCCCACCCGGATGTCGCCGGCCGCGACGAGAAGGACCACGGCGTGTGGCTCCGCTCGCTGCGCATCGGCGCGGTCGCCGCGGTCGTGGGCTTCCTCGCCGTCGCGGGGACCGGCGACATCCAGGGCAAGCTCATGTACGAGCAGCAGCCCATGAAGATGGCCGCCGCGGAGGCCGCCTGCCACACGGGGTCGTCGTTCTCGGTGTTGTCGATCGGCGACCCCGGGGCGACCGACTGCGACTCGGTGGTCACGCTGGTCGAGGTGCCGGGCGTGCTCGGCTGGCTCGCGAAGGGCGACTTCGGCGCCGAGATGCCCGGCATCCACGACCTCGAGCCGCAGTACGTCGACGCGTACGGCGCCACGCTGCCCGACGACGCCCTCTACGGCGAGCGCGCGGGCGCCGAGATCACGTACGTGCCCGTGATGTGGATCACCTACTGGGGCTTCCGCCTCATGATCGGCCTGGGCGCGATCCCGGCCGGAGCGGCGGTCGTGGCGCTCTGGCTCACGCGCAAGGGCACCGTGCCGCGGTCGATCTGGATCATGCGCCTCGCCGTGCTCGGCATCACGGCCCCGTTCGCCGCGAACATCGCGGGCTGGATCTTCACCGAGATGGGACGGCAGCCGTTCGTCGTGGCGCCGAACCCCGACCCGAGCGGCATCGACGGCGTGTTCATGTTCACGGCCGCCGCGGTCTCGCCGGGGGCCACGGTCGGCGAGCTGCTGTTCTCGGTCATCTCGCTCACCGCGATCTACGCCGTGCTGCTCGTGATCGAGGTGTTCCTGCTCGTGAAGTACGTGCGCGGCGGCACCGTGAGCGCGATGCCCGAGCTGGCGCACCGGCACGACCCGGACGCCCCCGGCGACGACGACCCGGACAAGCGCGACGACGTGCTCGCGTTCGCTTACTGAGACCGAAGGACAGCACCATGGAGACCCTCCCCATCGTCTGGTTCGTCGCGATCGCCGTGCTCTGGATCGGCTTCCTGCTGCTCGAGGGCTTCGACCTCGGGGTCGGAATGCACATGCTCCTCAGCGCCCGGGGCGACCGCGCAGCGAAGGAGAACGACCGCCGCGTGATGCTCAACACGATCGGCCCGGTCTGGGACGGCAACGAGGTGTGGCTGATCACGGCCGGCGCCGCCCTCTTCGCGGCGTTCCCGATGTGGTACGCCTCGCTGTTCTCGGCGCTCTACGTGCCGCTCACGATCACGCTGCTGGCGCTCATCGCGCGTGCCGTGAGCATTGAGTACCGCGGCAAGATGGCGGATCCGCGCTGGGCGGCGTTCTGGACGTGGGCGCTCGGCATCGGATCCCTCGTCGTGGCGTTCTGCATCGGCGCCGCGCTCGCGGTCACCTCGACCGGCCTGCCGCTCGACGCCAACGGCGACCGGGTCGGGCATCCGTTCGTGTGGCTGACGCCCCCGGCGGTCATCGGCGGGCTCGCGGTCGTCGGGTTCGCGCTCGTGCACGGCGCGACGTTCCTGGCGCTGAAGAGCGACGGGCCGGTCCGCGAGCGCGCGGGTCGGTTCGCCGCCACCTGGTCGCCGCTGTGCCTGGCCCCCGCCGCGGTGTGGGCGCTGTGGGTGCAGCTCACCCAGGGCGGGACGGCGCTGTCGTGGTCGCTCGTCGCGCTGGCCGTCGCGGGCGCGGCGATCGGCTGGATCGGCGCCCGGGGGCGGCGCGAGCGCCTCGCGTTCGTCGGCTTCGCGACCTTCCTGGTCGGCGGCGCGGGCGCGATCTTCGCGGCGATGTTCCCGAACGTCCTGCCCTCCACGCTCGACCCCGCGCACAGCCTCACGGTGTGGAACGCCGCGAGCGGCACCTACACGCTCACGGTCATGACGGTCGTCGCGGCCATCGGCCTGCCGCTCGTGATCGCGTACCAGGCGTGGTCGTACTGGATCTTCCGCAAGCGCATCGCGCCGGGCGCCATCCCCGACGCCCACGGCTTCGTGCCCGCCATCCTCCGGGCGAAGGACTGACGCCGGTGACCGCTTCAGGGGTTTCGACTCGCTTCGCTCGCTCAACCAGCACCACTGTGGTGGTTGAGCGACCGAGCGAAGCGAGGGAGTCGAAACCGACCGAGCCTCCCCGCGACCTCGACCCCTGGCTCCTCGAGGCCGCGCGCCCGAAGGCGCCCGCGCAGCGCCCCGAGCTCGGCCCGGTCGGGCCGGGCGCGATCCTCGCCCTCGGCCTGCTCGCGGCGCTGCGTGCGCTCGGGCTCGTGCTGGTCGCCGGTGCCGTTGCCGCGGGCGTCGCGGGGCTGCAGGCCGGGACGCTCGACGGGCGGTCCATCGTCCTGCTGGGCGCGCTCGGAGCCGTCCTGCGCGCCGGCTCCGGATGGGCGGTCGACGCGGTCGCCCGGCGGCTCGCGATCACGGTGAAGAGCACGCTCCGCTCGCGACTGTGGCGCCGGATCGCCGACGGCGACGCGGGGCGCGACGGCTCGGTGGCCGTGCTGGCCACCGACGGGCTGGAGGACCTGGACGACTATTACGTGCGCAGCCTGCCGGCGATGATCGCGGCGGTCGTCGTGCCGGCCGTGGTGGGGCTGCGCATCCTGGGCGCGGACTGGGTCAGCGCGCTCGTCGTGGTCGTGACCGTGCCCCTCGTCCCGTTCTTCATGGTGCTGATCGGGCGGCACACGCAGGCCCGCACCGACGAGGCGCTCGGCGCGCTCGCGCGGCTGGCCGACCACCTCACCGAGCTCGCGCGCGGCCTGCCGGTGCTGGTCGGCCTGAACCGGGTCGACGAGCAGTCCCGGGCGCTCGACGGCATCCAGCGCGCGTACCGTGCCCGCACCCAGGAGACCCTGCGGTGGGCGTTCCTCTCGTCGCTCGCGCTCGAGCTGATCGCGACCATCTCGGTCGCCGTGGTCGCCGTGTTCCTCGGGCTGCGGCTCATGCAGGGCTCCGTCGGGCTCGAGGCCGCCCTGCTCGTGCTGATCCTCGCGCCCGAGTGCTACGCGGTGCTGCGCGACGTGGGCACCGCGTTCCACGCGTCGCAGGACGGCCTGTCGGCGCTGCAGCGCGTGCGCGGGATCCTCGCCCGTCCGCGGCGCGCGGACGTCCGCGGTGCCTCCCCCGCGGGACGACTCTCCCTCCGCGACCTCACCGTGCGATACGCGGGCCGGGAGACGCCCACGGTCGACGGCCTCGACGCGGACGTCGCGGGGATCGTGGCGGTCACGGGCCCGAGCGGCGCGGGCAAGTCGACGCTGCTCGCGGCGCTCGCGGGCGTCCTGCCCGCCGACGCCGACGTGTCGGGGACGATCTGCGGCGTCGCCCCGGATGGCGTGGCCTACGCCGCGCAGGCGCCCCGGGCGTTCGCCGCGACCCCGCGCGAGGAGCTCGCGCTTCACGGTGCGGCGGATCCCGCCGCCGCGCTCGCGGAGCTGGGCCTGAAGCACGTCGCGGACGCGCAGGTCGCCGAACTCAGCCCGGGCGAGCTGCGCCGCCTCGCGGTCGCGCGGGCGCTGGCGCGCGTCGACCAGGGCGCGCCGCTGCTCGTGCTCGACGAGCCGACCGCGCACCTGGACCGCACGTCGGCCGATCGCGTCCGCGCTGCGATCCTCGCGCGCGCCGAGCGCGCCACGGTCGTGCTCGCTGCCCACGAGCCCGAGACCCTCGCGCTCGCCGGGACGCGCATCGAGGTCGGCGGCGCCGGGGGGTCGTCCGGCCCCGCGCCCCGGTCGTCGAGCGGAGCGAGCGCCAGCGAGCGGAGACGAAACGAGCCGAAGCGCCCCACGGCGGTGGCGCCCACGGCGCCTGCCCCCGCCTCCCCCGCCCGCCCCTGGGTCGCCGGGATCGCGCTCGCATTCGCCGCGGTCGCGCTCGGCCTGGCGCTGAGCGCCGTATCGGGATGGCTGATCGTGCGGGCGAGCGTCGAGGAGCACATCATGTACCTCCTCGTGGCGATCGTCGGGGTGCGCTTCTTCGGCATCGGCCGGTCGGTCGCGCGCTACGCGGAGCGGCTCGCGACGCATGAGGCGGCGTTCCGCGTGGTCGATGCGCTGCGCCTGCGGCTCTGGCGGGCGATCGCGGCACGGGGCGCGGGATCCCGCCGCCTGCTGGAGGGCGGCTCCCCCGTCGACTACCTCGTGACGCTCTCGGGCGAGCTGCGCGACCTGCTGCCCCGCGTCATCCCTCCGCTGGCTTCGGGCGTGCTCACGGTGGCCGGCATCGGCGTCACGGCCGCGCTCGTGCTCCCCGAGGTGGCGGGACGGGTGCTGCTCGTCGTCGTCTCCGCGGTCGCGATCGGCTCCCTGCTGGCGATCACCACATCGCGCGCGGCACAGCGGGCACGCATCCGGGAACGGTCCGCGCTCGTGCGCGGGACGGCCTCGCTCGCCGCGGCCGCGGACGACCTGCGCGCGAACGCAGCCGCCGACGCGGCGCTGAGCGTGCTGGCCGAGGCCGACGCGCGCCTGGCGGACGCCGAGCGCCGCGTGGCCTGGGCATCCGGCGCTGGCACCGCGGCGGTGGTGCTGGCGTGCTCGGCGCTCGCGTTCCTCGTCCCGGTCTGGGCGCCGGGGGCTCCGGCCGAGCTCGCGTGCGTGATCGCGCTGCTGTCGCTCGCGGCGGCCGAGCCGCTGACCGACCTCGTCGCGGCCGCCCACCGGCTGCCCGCCCTCACCGAAGTGCGCCACCGCCTCGCGCCCGTGCTCGCAGAGCCCGCGCCGGTCTCGACCGGCACCGCGACTCCGGCCTCGCCGGTGTGGGAGCTCCGGCTGGACGGCGTCTCCGCCCGCTACCCGGGCGCCCCCGCGCCGGTCTTCGCGCCAGTCGACGGCGCGGTGCGCACGGGCCAGTGGCTCGCGGTCGGCGGCCCGAGCGGCTCCGGCAAGTCCACCCTGCTGTCGGTCGTGATGGGCGCGCTGCCCGCTGCGGCGGGCGCCGTGCGGATCGACGGCGTGCCGCTCACGGAGCTCGACCTGGCGGCCTGGCGCGCGCGGGTGGCGTGGTGCCCGCAGGACGCGTACGTGTTCGACTCGACGCTGCGCGCCAACCTCCTCCTCGCGCGCGGCCGGGACGACGCTCCCACGGACGGCGAGATGCGCGCCGTGCTGGAGCGCTCGGGACTGGGCGCGCTGCTGCGCCGGCTCCCCGAGGGGCTCGACACCCGGGTCGGCCCCTGCGGCGCGGCGCTCTCGGGCGGCGAGCGTCAGCGCCTCGCGATCGCGCGCACCCTGCTGACGCGCGCGGACGTCATCCTGCTGGACGAGCCGACGGCCCACCTCGACGCCCCGACCGCCGCCGCCGTGATGGCGGACGTCCGCCGCGCGACCGAGGACCGCATCGTGCTGCTGGTCTCCCACCGCGCCGCCGACGTCGCGCCCGGCGACGCGGCGATCCCGCTCGGCGCCTGACGCAGGTTCCCTCCGATCGTCAGCAGAATCGACGCTCGTCCGCGCATTCTGCGGCATATCGAAATCTTGACCCGACGAGGAACCGGACTGCAGGGTCGCATCCACGGCAACGAGCCCTACGGCGTCGACTCGACGCTCGCGGTCCTCAAGGAGCTCGGCACGAACGGCTCGGCGGAGTGGGAGCTGCTGCGCGACACGTACACGTTCCACGTGATCCCGATGTACAACCCCGACGGCTCGGCCGCGGCAAGGGCGTCAACCAGAACGTCGAGGCCATGAAGGCGCTGCTGCTCGGCATGGCGACCGGCGAGGTGCAGCAGGAGGACCCGGAGCGCTGGGACGAGATCCCGCACGCCCCGGTCACCGGCTACCAGACCGACACGGGCGTCATCCCCGTCGGGTACTGATCGGACACGCGCGGCGGCCGGGGTGCTCCCTCCGGCCGCCGCGTCGTACTGTCAGGCCTCGGGGCCGAACACCTCGTTCGCGATGCGGAAGGCCGTGTTGGCCGCGGGGACGCCCGAGTAGACGGCGGACTGCAGGATGACCTCGCGGATCTCGTCGACCGTGAGGCCGTTGCGGATGGCCGCGCGCAGGTGCATCGCGAGCTCCTCGTGGTGGCCGTGCGCGATCAGGGACGACAGGACGGCGATCGAGCGGGAGCGGCGGTCGAGGCCGGGGCGGGACCACACGTCGCCCCATGCGACCCGGGTGATGAAGTCCTGGAAGTCCGCGCTGAGCTCGGTCTGGTTCGCCGTGGCGCGGTCGACGTGCGCGTCAGACAGCACCTCGCGGCGCACGGTCATGCCCTGGTCGTAGCGCTCCCCGTCGCTCAGGCCCTGGCCCATCGGCCGGCTCATGCGTTCCCCCCGAAGAAGTCGTTCAGCACGAGCGCGACCTCGTCGGGGCGCTCGGCCGGCGCCAGGTGCGACGCGTCGTCGATGCGGATCATCCGCCCGTCCTGGACGCCGTCGGCGATCGTGCGCGCGTGCTCCTCCGGCGAGACGCCGTCGTGCTCGCCGTAGACGGCGAGGACCGGGGTCGCGATCTCCCCCAGCCGCGAGGACACGTCGTACTGCGCGATCGCGTCGCAGCACAGCGCGTAGCTGGCGTCGTCCGCGTCGCGCAGGCTGTGGAGCAGGCGCCCCGTGAGCACCGGGCGGCGCTCGATCGAGCCGGGCGCGAACCAGCGCTGCGCGGCCCCGACCACGAGCGATGCGGTGCCCTGCGCGCGCACCTGCGCCGCGCGCTCGGCCCACATCTTTGGCTCCCCGAACTTCGGCGAGGCGCACACGATGGCGGCGGCGCTCACGACGTCCGGATGGCGCACCAGCAGCTCGAGACCGGTCGCGCCGCCGAGCGAGACCCCGGCGTAGAGCGCGGGCGCGCCGAGCTCGCGGATGCCGTCGGCCACCGCGTCGGCCAGCTCGCCGACCGTGAACGGCTCGGTCGCCGGCCTCGACGCGCCGTGGCCGGGCAGGTCCCAGCAGGTGACGCGGAAGCGGCCGGTCAGGTGGGGGATCACGTCCTCCCACAGGATGCCCGACGTGCCGAGCGAGGGCCCCAGCACGAGCAGGGGCGCGCCGTCGGGTCCGGCGGGGGCGGTGAAGGTCAGAGCGGGCTGGGTCATCGGTCGTCCTCTCCGGCGCGCGAGGCGTCGCCGAACAGCTCATCGAACGGATCGAATCCGCGCTTCGTCTCGCGCGGCTCGGGCAGGCGCGACCCGTCGTCGAACGGATCGTACGGTCCCGGCGCCTCGGCGGCCGGGTCCAGGGGCGGGGCGGCGTGAGGCGCGTCGTGCGCCGCCGCGTGACCCGGCCCGCCGTCGACGAGGCGGCCCGCGAGGCCCGTGTAGCCCGCGGGGTCCAGCAGGTCGTCGAGCCCCTCGGGCACGGTGGCGTCCGCGGCCTCGAGGGCGCCGTGGACGAGCAGTCCGAGGTCGGCGCCGAGCCCGGCGGCGCGCACGATCTCGGCCACCTTCTCGGCGCCGAGGATCGGTCCGAGCACGATCGACAGCCGCTCGGAGACGATCAGGCCGCGCGTGGCGGCGAGGTTGCGCGCGACCGCGGTCGCATCGGCGCGAAGGCCCTCGGCGAGGTCGGCGGCGTGCGCGGCGGCGCCGAGCGCGAGGCGCAGCAGCTCACGCAGCGCGGGCCACTCGGCGTGCCAGGCGCCGTCGGGGCGCTCGTCCACGGCGAGCGCCGCCGCGGTGTGCAGCGTCGCTCCCAGGTGCGGCGCACGCATCGCGGCCGACCGGATCAGGACGGAGCGTGCGGGGTTCTGCTTCTGCGGCATGGCGGAGGATCCGCCGCCCGTGCCCTCGGCGAGCTCGCCGATCTCGGTGCGCGACAGGGTCGCGACGTCCGCCGCGAGCACGCCCAGGGCGTCCAGCGTCTGGACGAGCGCGTCGCCGAGCTCCGTGACGGGCCAGCGGGTCGTGTGCCACGGGGCGTCCGGCGCGGCGAGCCCCGTGGCGTCGGCGTAGGCGGCCGGGAGCCGCGCGGCGCGCTCCGCGCCGAGGATCTGGACGAACGACGCCAGCGTGCCGCCCGCCCCGCCGAGCTGCGCGGGCAGCGCGTCGCGCGCGTCGGCCAGGCGCGCCCGGGCGCGGCGCACGCCGCGCTGCCAGGTGGCCGCGCGCAGTCCGACCGTGGTCGGAACGGCGTGCTGCGTGAGCGTGCGCGCGGCGGCGACCTCGTCGCGGTGCTCCCGGGCGAAGCGACCGAGCGCGTCGATCGCGACGTCCAGCCGCCCCAGCACGGTGCCGACGGCATCCTTCGCGACGATCATCAGCGCGGTGTCCAGGATGTCCTGACTCGTCGCGCCGCGATGCACCCACGGGCGCACGGCCGGCCCGGCGACGGCCCTGAGCCGCTTCACGAGCGGGATGACGGGGTTGCCTCCCGCCACCCCGGCGAGCGCGAGCTCCCGCGCGTCCATCGGGGCGGCGCCCAGAGCCCGCGCCTCGGCCAGCACGGCGCCGCGATCGGGCACGTCGTCCAGCCCGCCGACCGCGCCGTACGCCTCGACCAGCGCCGCCTCGGCTGCCACCAGCGCGGCCAGCACCGCATCGTCCGACACCGGCCCCTCATGGCCGGCGGTCACCGGCGACAGCAGCCCGAGATCGAACCCCGACGCGTCAGAAGGCAATGCACTCCTATCCGAAGGCAATGAAGGCGGTCTCCTTGTCGCCCTGCAGGTGGATGTCGTGGCGAAGGTATCCCTCGGGTGTGCGCTCCGCGATGAGCGACGCGCGCTCGGTCTCGGTCAGCCCCGACAGGAACGGATCCGCGGCCCGCAGCTCCTCGTGCTCCGGCAGGTAGATGCGGGTGTGCAGCTTGTCCGGCAGCCCGCGCGCGTAGACGATCGCGGCGAAGAACGGCGCCTTGCCGTCGACGGGGCCGGGGTCGCGCGTCCAGAAGTGGAAGCGCCCGTCGTCGGTCGTCATGGCGCGCCCGAAGCCCGTGAACGAATACCCGTCGCGGTGCAGCGTGCCGCGCGCGTTCGGGACCGTGCCGTCGGCGTCCGCGCCGAAGATCTCGACCACGGCGTCCGGGATCGGCGCGCCCGCGCCGTCGTACACGGCTCCGGACAGGACGATCGCGCCCGGGCTGTGCGGGAACGCGACCTCGTTCATCCGCTCGTACTCGAGCCCGAACTTGAAGAACGGGCCGATCGTCTGGCCCGCGGTCGGCTCCAGCATCTTGTCGCCGCGCATCAGTGCTCCCCCTCCTCGGGCTCGAACCAGGTCGCATCCGGGCCGTCCACGACGATGTCCCAGCGGTAGCCCATCGAGAACTCGGGCACCGTGAGGTCGTGGTCGTACGTGGCGATCAGGCGGTCGCGGTCCTTCTGGTCGCGGATCGAGTTGTAGATCGGATCGAGCGGGAACAGCGGGTCGCCCGGGAAGTACATCTGCGTGATGATGCGCTGCGTGAAGCCCGAGCCGAACACCGAGAAGTGGATGTGGGCGGGGCGCCACGCGTTGACGTGGTTCTTCCACGGGTAGGCGCCCGGCTTGATCGTCGTGAAGGTGTACTCGCCCGCGTCGTTCGTGATCGTGCGGCCCGCGCCCGTGAAGTTCGGGTCCAGCGGCGCCGGGTGCTGATCGCGCTGGTGGATGTACCGGCCGGCGGCGTTGGCCTGCCAGATCTCGATGAGCTGATTGCGGATGGGGCGGCCCCGGCCGTCGAGCAGGCGCCCGGTGACGGTCATCCGCTCCCCCAGCGGCTCGCCGCTGTGCTGCAGCGTCAGGTCCGACTCGATCGCCGCGACGTCGCGCTGGCCGAACGCCGGCGAGTGCAGCTCGATCGTCTCCGGGTCGACCAGGCGCGGGTTCTTCGTGGGGTGGCGCAGGATGCTCGAGCGGTACGGGGCGAAGTCGCGGACGGTGCGTGGCAGGTCCTCGCCGCCCGCGACGCGCTGCGCGTACTCGGCGTGGAGCTGCTCGATCTCGGCGGTGATCTGCGACTGGGGCGGGAAGTCGTGCGACCTGAGAAGCGACTCCGGAGCGGCCGCCTGCGGGGCGGTGTCGGTCATGGCGTCTCCTTCGACGTGCGGGAGTCACCAGGCTGACACCGGGCGCGGAGCACGGCGCCCGATTCTCTCACTCAGTGAGAATTCAAGCCCCTCAGGCCGCGCGGAGCGCGCGTCCGAGCTCCGACGCCGTCTGCACGACGAGCGCGCCCAGGCGGCGGACGTCGGCGCCCTCGATGCGCGTCACGACGCCGATCGCGGTCGGCGGCAGCCCCGCCACCGTGCCCACGGGGGCCGCGACCGAGACGTTGCCCAGCGTCATCTCCTCGCGCGTCGTGGCATAGCCGCGCATCCGCGCGCGGTCGATCTCGGCGCGGACCGCCTCGGGGTCCGTGATCGAGTGGGTGGTCTCGCGATCCAGCGGGCGCGACAGGAAGCGGTCGAGCCACTCCCGGCTCTGCGTGGCCAGCAGCGCCTTGCCGACGCCGGTCGTGTGCAGCGGCTGGCGACCGCCCATCCGGCTCAGCGTCGGGATCGAGGTGCGGCCGGTGAGGCGCCCGACGTACAGCGCCGTCGCGCGCTCCGGCGACGGGCCGTCCAGCACCGCGAGGTGCACGTTCTCCCCGGTCACCTCGTACAGGCGCGACATGAACGGCAGCGCGGTCTCCCGCAGCCGCAGGGCCAGGGGCGAGAGCTCCCCGAGCTCCCACAGGCGCGCGCCGATCGCGTAGCGGCGACCGGGCGTGCGGGCGAGCAGCCCGAGCTCGAGCATCTGGGCCAGGATCCGGTGCAGCGTGGACGAGGACAGCCCCGTCAGCACCCCCAGCCGGGACGCGGACAGCTCCGGCTCATCGGCCGTGAAGCAGCCCAGGATGCGCATGGTCCGCGACAGCATTCCGTCGGCGTCCACGGTGGTCGGGGCGATCTCGCGAATGGTTGCGGTTGACATGGCCCAAACGTAGCCAACCGTCGCGAGCGGACCACAGGGTCTTGACTTTCCGCGGAAGTCACGCAAGAAGGTCCCAACCTTCGGGAGATTCCCAGGAACGGGGGCGGGGTATCCGCGGCACGGATCGGACGCCCCGCGGCGATACCATCGTCGGATGCGGATCGACGGCCTCACCGACCACGCCTGCCTCATCGTCTCGGGTCCCGACCAGAAGGGGATCGTCGCCGCGATGGCGGCGCTCGTCGCCCGCCACGAGGGCAACATCGTCTCGCTCGACCAGCACTCGAGCGACCCCGTCGGCGGCGACTTCTTCCAGCGCGTGGTGTTCCACCGCGAGGGGCTCACGAGCGCGCTTCCGGCCATCGAGGCCGATCTCGCCGAGACCCTCGAGCCCTTCGGCATGACGTGGACCGTGCGCGACATGTCCGTGCCGAAGCGGATGGCGATCCTCGCGTCGACCGAGGACCACTGCCTGCTCGACCTGCTGTGGCGCCACCGCCGCGGCGCGCTGCCCGTCGAGATCCCGATGGTCATCTCGAACCACACGAACGCCGCCGAGGACGTCGCCTCGTTCGGTGTGCCGTTCGTGCACGTGCCCTCGCAGAAGGGACCCGACAAGAGCGCCTCGGAGGCGGCGATCCTCCAGCACCTGGCGGGCAAGGTCGACTTCGTGGTGCTGGCACGCTACATGCAGATCCTCTCGAGCGACTTCCTCGAGAAGGTCGGCGTGCCGGTCATCAACATCCACCACTCGTTCCTGCCCGCCTTCATCGGCGCGAACCCCTACCAGAAGGCGAAGGACCGCGGCGTCAAGCTCATCGGCGCCACGGCCCACTACGTGACCGAGGACCTGGACGAGGGCCCGATCATCGAGCAGGACGTGGCTCGCGTCACCCACGCCGACTCCACGACCGAGCTCCGCCGCCGCGGCGCCGACGTCGAGCGCGCCGTGCTCTCGCGCGCCGTGCTCTGGCACTCCCAGGACCGCGTCATCCGCTCCGGCAACCACACGATCGTCTTCTAGGAGCGGTCGCTTCCCTCGCACGACGGTCGGTGACCATGGTTGCTGCCGGTCGTTGAGCGGAGCGAAGCGGAGTCGAAACGGGCTGATCCTCCCCGGCCGGCCGGGATGATCCCGCCGCGTTTCGACTCCGGCTCGTTCCTCGCCTCCGCTCAACGACCGGGGGGTTGCTCTCGGTCGCTGAGCGAGCGGAGCGAGCCGAAGCCGATGGGCACCGCGATAGAGTCGCGCCTCGTGAGCGTCGACGCGCGGGTTCGAGGGGTCCGGACCGGGTTCCTGCTGCTCACGCTCTGCCTGGTCGCGGTGAACATGCGCGCCACGATCACGGGCATCGGCCCGCTGCTCGAGCAGATGACCGCCGACACCGGCGTGCCGATCGCGGCGCTGAGCGGCCTCACCTCGGTGCCGCTGATCGCGTGGGCGCTGTGCTCGCCGCTGGCCCACTCCGCCTCGCAGCGGTTCGGCATCAACCGCGTCATGACGCTCGCGCTGGCGCTGCTCGCGGCGGGCACCGTCATCCGGTCTCTGCCCGGCCCGATCGCGGGCCTCTGGATCGGCTCGGCCGTGATCGGCGTCGCCCTCGCCGCCGTCAACGTGCTCGTCCCCGCGATCGTGAAGCGCGCCTTCGGCACGCGCGTCCCGGCGGTGACCGGGCTCTACACGGCCCTGCTCGCCGGGTGCGGCGCGCTCGCGTCCGGCGTGGTCGTGCCGATCTCGCACGTCCGCACCGGCGCCGAGCCGTGGGGCTGGCGGGTCGCGCTGATCGCGGTGTGCGCGACGCTGCCCATCGCGCTCGGTCTCTGGCTCGCCCACCATCGCCGCGCCGGGCACGGCGCCGCCGCGGCGCGCCCGGACGACGCCCGTCGGGGAGAGACGGTCTGGCGCGATCGCGTCGCGTGGCAGGTCGGGATGTACTTCGGGGTCCAGGCCTCGCACTTCTACGTGCTGCTGACGTGGCTCGCGCCGTTCGCGCTGTCGATCGGCCGTGGCGAGGCCCAGTCCGGCGTGGACGTCATGATCTACCAGCTCGCCGGCGTGGTCAGCTCGCTCGCGCTGCCGCTCGCCCTGCGCGGACGCCTTGAGCGGTGGGCGCCGGCGCTGCTTCCCGCCCTGGCGATCGTCGGCGTCGCGGGGTTCCTGCTGGCGCCGGACGGCATCCTCGCGTGGAGCGTGCTCGCCGGCCTCACGAGCGGCGCGTCCCTCGCGATGTCGTTCACGCTCATGGCCTCGCGCTCGCGGGACCACCACACCGCGTCGGCGCTGTCGGGCATGGCGCAGTCGGTCGGCTACGCCTTCGCCGCTCTCCCGCCCATCGCCTTCGGCCTGCTCCACACCGCGACGGGTGGCTGGACCGCCCCGATGCTGTTCCTCGCCGCCATCCTGGCGACCCAGGCGATCCTGGGCATCCTGGTCGGCCGCGAGCGCCGCGTCTTCGAGCGCTGACGCGACGTCGCGCTCAGGCGGCGAGACGACCTATGGACATTCCCTATCGCCATAGGTAAAGTCCGTCACGGATGCGCGATGGCGCGCACCGGAGCGGAAGGACCGATCCCGTGGCAGACACCACCTCGCCGCAGGCGAAGCTCGCCGACGACTACTCGCTCGAGATGACGGGCAAGGACGTGCCGGGGCTGCACGAGGCGCAGGATGCGATCCCGCAGGGGACGCGCGTGAACGTCACCTTCCTGGGCAACGAGGACCTCGAGATGCGCGTCGCCGCGGCGCAGGCCGTGAAGGAGGCGGGGTTCGTCCCGGTGCCGCACATCTCGGCGCGACGGCTGGCATCGCAGGCCCAGCTGGAGGAGTTCCTCGACCGCCTGCAGCAGGTCGGCGCCACCGAGCACGTGTTCGCGGTGGGCGGCGACCCCGCCACGCCCGAGGGCCCGTACGACAGCTCCTTCGACGTGATCCGCTCGGGCGTGCTGCAGAAGTACGGCGTGCGCGAGGTCTCGATCGCGGGCTACCCCGAGGGGCACCCCGACATCCCGACGGATGTGCTCTGGGAGCACCTCGAGAACAAGGCCGCGTCGCTCGCGGAGCAGGGACTCGGCGCGGTGATCCTCACGCAGTTCGCGTTCGACACCGACCCCGTGACGACCTGGATCCGGGACGTGCGGGAGCGCGGCATCGACGCCACCATCCGGATCGGCACGCCGGGACCGGCCGGCATCAAGCGGCTGCTGAACTTCGCGCGCCGCTTCGGCATCGGCGCGAACGCCATGATCGTCAAGAAGTACGGCTTCTCGCTCACCAACCTGATGGGCACGGCGGGCCCCGACACCTTCGTGACCGAGCTGGCCGACCTGCTCACGGCCGACCCGGCGGCGGGCGACGTCAAACTGCACATGTACGCGTTCGGCGGCCTGCGCGCCACGGCCGAGTGGGCCCGCGACTATCAGCACAAGGTCTCGGCATGACGCTGCACGACCCCGCCCTGCTCGACCACGCAGTGCTTATCGTGCACGGCCCGGATCAGCCCGGGATCGTGTCGGCGGTGGCCGCCCTGATCACGCGCAACGAGGGCAACATCCTCTCGCTCGACCAGTACTCCTCCGATCCGGAGGGCGGCGACTTCTTCCAGCGCGTGGTGTTCCACCGGCCGGATCTGGCGGTCGCGCAGGCCGAGATCGAGGCGGATCTCGCGCAGACCCTCGAGCCGTTCGGCATGACGTGGTCGCTGCGCGACCAGTCCATCCCGAAGCGGATGGCCATCCTCGCGTCCAAGAGCGACCACTGCCTGCTCGACCTGCTGTGGCGGCATCGCCGCGGCGAGCTGCCCGTGACCATCCCGATGGTCATCTCGAACCACACGAACACGGCCGAGGACGTGCGCTCGTTCGGCGTGCCGTTCTTCCACGTGCCGTCGCAGGAGGGCCCGGACAAGAGCCGCTCGGAGGCCGAGATCCTGAAGCTCCTGGCGGGCAACGTCGACTTCGTGGTGCTCGCGCGCTACATGCAGGTGATCTCGGGCGGCTTCCTCGAGAAGGTCGGCGTGCCGGTCATCAACATCCACCACTCGTTCCTGCCCGCCTTCATCGGCGCCGGCCCGTACCGCAAGGCCAAGGAGCGCGGCGTGAAGCTGATCGGCGCGACCGCCCACTACGTGACCGAGGACCTGGACGAGGGCCCGATCATCGAGCAGGACGTCGTGCGCGTCACCCACTCCGAGACCGTCGCCGAGCTTCAGCGCCGCGGCGCCGACGTCGAGCGCGCCGTGCTGTCGCGCGCGGTCGCCTGGCACGCCGAGGACCGCGTCATCCGGCACGGCAACCACACCATCGTCTTCTAGCACCGTCTTTCCGACACCCACCCCCACAGAGAGAGGTTCACCGTGGCACCCAGGAATCTGCAGGAGGTCATCGACCAGGCCGGATCGGCCGTCGACCTGCTTCGCAACTCGCAGATAGGCTCGTACATCTACCCCGTCGTGCCGGCCGACTTCCAGAACTGGATCAAGGAGCAGCGCGCATGGCGCGAGACGGCCGTCCTGTACGACCAGTCGCACCACATGGACAATCTGTTCCTGAGCGGCTCCGACGCGATCAAGCTGATCAGCGACACCGCGGTCAACTCGGTCGCGAACTTCCCGGTCGACAAGGCCAAGCAGTACGTGCCGACCAGCTCGACCGGCGGCGTCGTCGGCGACGGCATCCTGTTCCGGGAGGGCGAGGACGAGTACGTCTACGTCGGCCGCGCGCCCGCCGCGAACTGGCTGCTGTTCCACGGCGAGACCGGCGGATACGCGAACCTCGACATCGAGGTCGACCGCCGCTCGCCGTCGCGCCCCTACGGCGACGCGGTCTCGCGCAAGTACTACCGGTTCCAGATCCAAGGCCCCCGCGCATGGGAGGTCATCGAGAAGCTCAACGGCGGGCCCCTCGAGCAGCTCAAGTTCTTCAACATGTCGACAATGACGATCGACGGGACCACCGTGCGCACCCTGCGGCACGGCATGGCCGGCGCCCCGGGCCTGGAGATCTGGGGCCCGTACGCCGACCACCACCGCATCCGCGACGCGATCGTCGAGGCGGGCGCCGAGTTCGGGCTCGTGCCGGTGGGCTCGCGCGCGTACCCGTCGAACACGCTCGAGTCCGGCTGGATCCCGTCGCCGCTGCCCGCGATCTACTCGGGCGAGGCCGAGCGCGCGTACCGCGAGTGGCTGCCCGCCGACAGCTACGAGGCGACCGGCACGCTCGCGGGATCGTTCGTCTCGCAGGACATCGCCGACTACGAGCTCACGCCGTGGGCCCTGGGCTACGGCTCGTTCGTGAAGTTCGACCACGACTTCATCGGCCGCGACGCGCTCGAGAAGATCGACCCGGCGACGCAGCGCAAGAAGGTGACGCTCGCGTGGAACGCCGAGGATCTCGGACGCGTGTGGACGTCGCTGCTGGACGTCGAGGGACCGCAGTACAAGTTCTTCGACCTGCCGCTGGCGAACTACGGATCCGCGAACTACGACAAGGTGGTCGACGCCGACGGCACGGTCGTGGGCTTCTCGATGTTCACCGGCTACAGCGCGAACGAGAAGCGCGGGCTCTCGCTCGCGACCGTGGACGCCGACGTGCCGGAGGGCACGGAGCTGAAGGTCGTGTGGGGCGAGCCCGACGGCGGCAGCCGCAAGGCCTCGGTCGAGCCGCACGAGCAGACCGAGGTGCGCGTGGTCGTGAGCCCCGTGCCGTACTCGACGGTCGCCCGCCAGGAGTACCACGGCGGATGGCGCACGGGCTACAAGGCCTGATCCGTCGCGCGGGGCCCGGTCGGTTCGCCGACCGGGCCCCGCGTCCGATACAACGGGAGGACACGACAGGGGGATGAACGCATGAGCCTTCGATACGCGCTGATGGCGCTTCTGCGCGTCGGACCGCTGTCGGGTTACGACCTGCAGAAGCAGTTCCAGGTGTCGGTGGGCCATCTCTGGCACGCGCCCGACAGCCAGATCTACCCCGAGCTGCGCAAGATGGAGGCCGAGGGCCTCGTGGTCGGCGAGGACCAGACCCGCGGCGAGCGCGGCACGCGCCGCGTCTATCACCTCACCGCGGAGGGCGACCGGGCCTACATCCGCTGGATGGAGGAGCCGCTCCCCTACGCCCGCGTGCGCGAGCCCGCGAACCTGAAGGCCGCCTACCTGGAGGCCGCCTCACCGGACGCCGCGCGCGCGTTCCTCGAGGACCACATCCGGCACTGGCGCGGCGAGCTGGAGCAGTGGGAGGCCGAGCTCGGCCGCATCGACGCGCGCATCAACCCCATGCTCGTGCGCCGGCTCGCCGCCACGCCGGAGCACGACCACGACCGCACGGTCGCGTTCAAGCGCTTCGGCTACGAGGGGCTGGTCGACCGCGCGCGCACCGAGATCGCGTGGGCCGAGCGCGGCCTCGCGCTGCTGGACGACCTCTACGGCCCCGAGGACGCGCACTCCGCGTCCTGAGCGGGGCCCTCTGGAGGGCGCCCGGTCAGCCGTAGTGGCAGACGTACGAGACGGGCTCGGTCACCACGATGTCGAACGACGAGTCGCCGGGGACCTCGAACGAGTCGCCCGCGCCGTACGCCGTCCACTCCTCCGAGCCGGCGAGGCGCACGCGGCACGACCCGGTGTGGAGCTCCATGACCTCGGGGGCGCCGGTGCCGAACGTCAGCTCGGAGGGCAGGATGACGCCCGCCGACTTGCGCGTGCCGTCGGCCAGGAAGAAGGTGTGGCTCACGCACCTGCCGTCGAAGTAGATGTTCGCGGCGGGATCCAGCGTGACGTTCGCGTAGGCCATGGCACGAGCGTACCGGCGGCCGGCGCGCGGCTCAGACCGCGTACTCCATGAGGTCGTTGCCGAGCGCGTGGAACGCGCTGTGCGCCCGGTGCCGGTGCAGGGGCGACAGGTCGTCGAACGCGATGATCATGGCGTACGCGAACGCCGCGCGGCGGCCCGCGATGACGCCGGCCTCGGCGCGGGCGCCGGGCTCACGGCCCGTGCGCCCGAAGTGCACCAGGCCGTGCTCGTCCTCACCGTGCGAGAGCGGGTCGAGCCCGAGCATCGCGCCCACCAGGCCCGCGTCGGCCGACGGCGTGAGCCAGTCGGTGACGCGCGTGCTGACGTCGCGGCTGACCACAGTGCGCGCCGCGAGCGCGGCGAACAGCGCGGCGTACTCGCGCGCGGTGCCGAGCGCGACGTGCGGGGCGTCGTCCGGCCCGCGCTCCTCGCGGAAGCGGTCGAGCAGCGCCGAGCGCGGCATCCCGAGCGACACCAGCCGGCGCGTGACCTGCTCGTGCCCCACGCGGTCGAGCAGCGCGTTCGCGGCGAGCGCGTCGCCCGACGACGAGGCCAGCACGGCCAGGTCGGCGAGCGGCAGGGTCGGCGCGGCGAGCAGGCGCCAGACGCCGGTCGCGCCCGCGTCGTCGAGGTCGGAGCGATCGGAGAGCTCGAACGGGTCGAGCGTGCCGGCGTCGAACTGCGCGGCCACCTCGACGAGCAGCGGCACGACGCCGAGCCCGCCGACCGGCAGCGGCATGTGGTCGTCGCCGGCCAGCACGGCCTCGCCGCGGTCGAGCTCGATCACGTGCACCGAGACGCGGGCGCCCTCGAGCGACAGGGCCTCGAGCGCCTCCACCGTCGAGCGGAACCGGCGCGTGCTCGACCGCGCGCGGCCGCCGCGGGTCGCGGGAGCGGCGGCGCGCAGGTCTGCGCGGTGTGAGGGATGTGCGGGCACGTCGATCGTCGATCCTCCGAAGACTCCCCCTCCTCGATTGTGCCTCACCGCGGCGGTCCCGCCGCGGTCGATCAGGCAACGGGTCGGTGAAGAATCGATGCCGGCACGGCGGGCCCGGGGTTCATCGTCGTCCCAGCCCCGCTCGGGCAGAATCTTCCCCATGCCCTCCGACGTCCCGCCACTCGCGCAGGTCGTGCTGATCGGCGGAGCGAGCGGATCCGGCAAGTCCCGCCTGGCCGAGGCCTCGGGCCTTCCGCTGCTGCGCCTCGACGACTTCTACCGCTCGGGGGACGACCCCGCCCTGCCGCGCCTCGCCACGGGCGAGGTCGACTGGGACCACCCCGCGTCCTGGCACGCCGATCGCGCGATCGCGGCCCTCGAGGAGCTGGCCCGCACCGGGCGCACCGAGGTCCCCGTCTACGACATCGCGGCGAACGGCCCCGTCGGCACGCGCACGATCGAGCTCGGCGGCGCCACGCGGTTCGTCGCGGAGGGCGTGTTCGTGGGCGAGGTCGTGGCCGAGGCGCGGCGCCGCGGCATCCTGGCCGACGCGCTGTGCGTGCGCCGCTCGCGCTGGCTGACGATGGGCCTGCGCCTTACGCGCGACCTGCGCGAGCGCCGCAAGGCCCCGGCCTTCCTCGTGCGCCGCGGCCTGATGCTCGCGCGCCTGGAGCCGGTCATCGTGGGCCGACTCACGGAGGCGGGCTGCCGCCCGGCGTCGGTGCGCGCCATCCGCGGCATCCTCGCCGCCTGAGCGGAGCCGGGCCTCGAGGGGAGGCTCGGGCCGTTTCGACTCCCTCGCTTCGCTCGGTCGCTCAACGAACAAGGGGGAATGCTCGTTGAGCGAGCGAAGCGAGTCGAAACGCCTGAAGCCCCCGGCGCGGCCCGCCGGTCGTTGAGCGGAGCGAGCGCCAGCGAGCGGAGTCGAAACGCCCCAAGCCGCCGGCGGCCTACTGCACCAGCGCGCGGAAGTCGTCGGCCGTGAGCCCGCCGATCGCGGCCGGATCCTCGTCGCCCGCGAGCACATCCCGGAACAGCCGCGACTTCTTCTCCTGCATCGCGACGACCTTCGACTCGATCGTCCCCTTCGAGATCAGCCGGTAGACCACCACGGGACGCGTCTGGCCGATGCGGTGCGCGCGGTCGGTGGCCTGCAGCTCGGCGGCCGGGTTCCACCACGGGTCGAGCAGGATGCAGTAGTCCGCCTGGGTGAGGTTGAGCCCGAACCCGCCGGCCTTGAGCGAGATGAAGAAGACCGGCACGTCGCCCGACGTGAAGCGGTCGATCATCCGGCGCCGCTGCGGCGCCGTGACGGATCCGTCGAGGTACGCGAACGGGATGCCGCGGCGCTCGGCGCCGCCCGCGGCGCGGCCGAGGAAGGTCGTGAACTGGCTGAACACCAGCGCGCTGTGCCCGTCGCCGACGATCTCGTCGAGCAGGTCGCCGAGCTTCTCGAGCTTGGCGGACGGCGCGGGCGCCTCCCCGACCAGCTCCGGATCGAGGGCCAGCATCCGCAGCGTCGTGAGCGAGCGCAGGATCTCCATCCGGTTGGCCTTGACGTCGTCGAGCAGCCCCATGACCTTCTGCCGCTCGCGCTGCAGCCGCACCTGGTAGATCCGCTGGTGCGCGCCGTGCAGCTCGACCTCGAGCAGCTGCTCGGTCTTCTCCGGGAGGTCGGCCGCGACCCGGTCCTTGGTGCGCCGCAGCAGGAACGGCCGGATGCGCCGCCGCAGCCGCGCGAGCCGGGCGCCGTCGCGCTCCCGCTCGATCGGCTTGCGGTAGTGGTCCGTGAAGGACTTCTCGCCGCCCAGCAGGCCCGGCGCGGTGAGCGAGACGAGCGCCCACAGCTCGAGCAGGTTGTTCTCGAGCGGCGTGCCCGTGATGGCGAACTTGGTCGGCGCGCTGAGCAGCCGCGCGCACCGGTAGCCCTGCGACCGGTGGTTCTTGATCTGCTGCGCCTCGTCGAGCACGAGCACGCGGAAGCCGAGCGCCTCGTACTCCGCGAAGTCGAGGCGGAACAGCGCGTAGCTCGTGACCACCAGGCGGGCGTCGGCCGCGACCTCGGCGAGCGGCGTGCCGCGCTTGCCCGACGTCTCCTCGATGCCGACCGCTCGCAGCCCGGGCGCGAAGCGCTCCGACTCCGACACCCAGTGCCCCACGACGCTCGTCGGCGTGACGACGAGGAACCGCGCATCCGGCTCATCCGCGCGCGCCCGCTCGAGTGCGGCGAGCACCTGCACGGTCTTGCCGAGGCCCATGTCGTCGGCCAGGATGCCGCCCAGCCGGTGCACGCGCAGGAAGTCCAGCCACGCGAGCCCGACCTTCTGGTACTCGCGCAGCGTGGCGCGGAAGCCGTCCGGCGCCGCGACGGGTTCGAGGCGGTCGGCGTCCGACAGCGCGCGGAGGGACTGCAGCCACTCCTGCTCCTGCGCCTCGACCACGCCGGTCTGCACGAGCTCGGTCCACAGGTCCACCTGCAGGCGGCTGATCCGCAGCGGGCCGGTCGAGCGGTCCTGCAGCCCGCGGGCCTCGTCGAGCAGCTGCCGCAGCGGCTCGAAGCGCTCCGAGCGCAGCGTGAACACCGCGCCGCTCGGCAGCACGAGATAGCGGTCGCGCGCCACGAGCGCCGCGAGCAGCGTGCCGAGCGGCACGGGCTCGCCGCCGACGTCGACGCTGACCTCGAGGTCGAACCAGTCGTTGCCGTGCGGCTGGGCCGACACGTGCACGACGGGCAGCTCTCCCGCGAAGCGGTACTCGGGGAGCTCGTCGGTCTCCTCGATCCGGAGTCCCTCGACCCCGCGCAGCGCGGGCAGCACGGCCGCGAAGAACTCGACCGTCTCGTCGCGTGTGAGCCACGCGGCCCCGAACCCGGTGCCCTGCCGCACGCCCAGCAGGTCGGCGCGCTCGCCCGCCGCATCCGCGACGCCGTCGCCGATGCGGCGCTCCTCGGCGGGCACCCGCGGCGCTCCCGGCGGCTGCTCCCACCGCCACGCGAGCCGCGCACGCGCCTCGTCGTGCGCGACGGTCAGGATGAGCGCCGGCCGCGGCGGAGCCGGGATGTCGTACGTGCCGCCGGGCGATCGCAGCGCCGCGATGCCCCGGAGCTTCGGCAGGTACTCGCGCTCGAAGTCCGGGACGGCCTCGGCGGGGACCGCGAACGGCTCGCCCTGCATCAGCCGGGTGAAGGAGTCGGCCAGGGGCTCGCGCAGCGGCACCAGCTCGCGCACGCGCTCGTCGTCGGTCAGCGCCATGGCGGCCACGGGCACGCCGACCGGCAGCATGCGCGCATCCGCGGCGTCGGCCAGGTCGATCACGGGCTGCACGTGCAGCGCGTCGTCGCGGCGGTCGAGCGCGAGGAAGTGCGCCGCCGGCTCGGCCCGCAGCGTCACGGCCGGCTGCGCCCTGGTGTCGGCGACGAGATGCACGCCGGCGTCGCGCAGCTCGACGAGCACGTCCCACAGGCCGCGGCTCGGGAGCTCGTCGAGGCGGATCCACTGCGGCGCGCGGTCGTACGACCCCCAGCGGCTGCGGTGCACCGGGCGGTGGTCGGCTGCGGCGCCAGGGAAGTGCTCGCGCGCCTCGAACAGCGCCTCGAGCTCGCCGAGCGCGCGACGCTGATCCGCCGTGAGGCCCTTGCCGTCGAGGTCGCGCCAGCCGATGCCGGTGCGGATCCACGTGCCGCGCGTGCCGCGCAGCGCCGGGCGGATCTGCACCCCGTCGCGATCCAGCCCGATCAGCAGGGCGACGTCCACCGTCTCGCTGTGGTGGCCCTCGTCGAGCGCGCGCTCGAGTGCGCGCCGCCACGGCTCGACGAGGCCGGTGCCGGTTCCGGCGCCCGCGCCCGGGCCGCGTGCGAGCGTCGCCCCGGACGTCGCACCGTGCGCGATCAGGTGCAGGACGGCCGCCGCGTGCACGCATCCGACGGCGCCGCACTCCGTGCAGTCCATCCGCGGGCCGGTGCGCTCATCCAGGTCGACGTAGACGGTCCACCGCGCGACGCGCCCCTCGTACGAGGTGGTGCCGCCCAGGTCGTACCGCTCGACGATGCGCGCCACGCCCTGCTCGGCGAGGTGCGCACCGTGCTGAACCATCCACACGGGCAGGATCCGCGGGAGGTCCGCGGGGCTCAGCACGAACGGCACCCCCCGAGCCTAAGCGGGACGCCCGACACCGCCGATGGTCGTGCGCCTCGCGGCGGCGACCCGCGTGCACGATGACCACGATTAGCCAACCGTCTTCAATCCGGTACTGCACGCGGCAGTCGCCCACTCGGGCGTGGCACTTCGGCCCGCGCGGTGACCTCCCTCGGCCACTGGCGGGCGCGGCTCCTTCGAGGGGAAATCATGTGAGCCTTCTCGCGCGAAACCCCTCGGACACCAGCGCGCATCTGCCTCGTCACGCCGAGCGCGTAGTAGAACGCATCGATGTTGCACACGATCTGCTTGCGCCGGAACTCGTTGGGCGAGTGCGGGTCGGTCCGAGGACTGCTACGGCGTGAGGCCGCCACCAATCGGATCAAGCACAACATCGTAATCCGGCTCATCGCATTTGAGCGTGTAGCGGTCTGAGCGTCGCGGTGGCCGGGTAGGCGTCGAGGTCTCCCGGA
>NZ_BAAGXJ010000009.1:0-11905 GCF_054779895.1 Microbacterium lacusdiani
CGACCGCGTCCAGCCCTACCTCTAACACCCCCGAGGCACCGCCCGCTTACACACACAACTTGACAAGCTCGCGTGCGGCGCACGAAGTCGTCCAGCTGGTCCACGTGGTTCTTCGCCAGCTGCGGCAGCTTCACGTCCGCATGCCGCGCACCCCGCACCGCCGCCTCCGACAGGCTCTCGAAGATCGGCTTGAACTTCCCCACCTCAATCACCCCCGAAGTTCAACGCCTGGAAATCCGAGAAGAACCGCGACGTCACCGTCTGAATATCCGCCCCATGCATCTTCATATCCGCCTGCGCCTGCTCCAACGCCGCCAGATCCGCCGAGAACTCATCCGAATCCCCGCCCTGAGCCTCCACCATCGGCGCATCCAGAATCGCGTCCACCACCGCCGGCAGCTGCTCCCCCAACGGCTCGATCACCATCGGCGCCAGCTGATTCAACAGCTGCTCCACCACCACATCCACCGCCGCATTCAACAGCTTCTTCTTGATGATCAGCATCGCCCCCGCACCCGCCGCCGTGAACGGATTCGTCAGCATCGCCACCAACGCGATCATCGTCGTGGTCACATCCGCGATCACCTTGATCTTCAACGCGAAGATCGCATCCGCACCCACATCCATCGCCGACGCCGCCGGCGGCATCAGATCCACCAGCTTCTGCAGATTCTGCGAACGATTCGCATTCCACGCCGCCACATACGCCGGACCCGCCTGACCCACCATCGCCCCGGCCAGATCACCATTCACCTTGCGATCCACCGCCTGGATCGCCGACTCCAGATCCGACCCATACGCCCGCAGCAGATCCGCCCCCCGGCGCACCTCGTCCTCATCGATGTCCGGCCACTCGAAGCCCAGCTTCTCCATGACCCACACCAACTCGTTCGGCAACATCATCCCCACGGCGCCACCTCCTGGGTCGACTGTACGGAGGGGGCACGGAACCGACCATGGGCACCGCATCCCCGGTGCGACCTGCCCATGTCGTGCCGCTCAGTCCCCCGGTCGGTCGATCTCGATGCTCACGAACCGCGAGTCCGGGATGGCCTTGACGGTCACGGTCGCGCCGTCGAGCGATCCGAGCTCCAGGCCGAGCCGCTGCTCGAGCTCCACGCGGCTGAGCGCCCGCAGGTCGCCCGCCTGCGACGCCGGCGCGAGGAACCTCATGTCCCCCTCGGCCTTCGCACCGTACTCGTCCGGGCTGCTCTGGCCGATCGCGTCCTCGTAGAGCTCCTCGCGGATCTGGCCGGGCACCTTCTTCGGCACGCCCTTGACCTCGTCCAGCACGTCGCCCGGCACGGCCTTGAGCTCCTTGGCCACGGACGTGCCGGCGTCTCGGAACGGGTCGTAGTCGTCGGACCGGTGGCGGGGCCGGTGGTCGAGCGACGCCAGGCCGCGCGCCACGTCCTCGCGGACGTCGTAGTCCTTGCGGTGCGACGTCGGCCCCTTGCCGTCGCCGCGGTGCTTCGCCTCGCCGGCCGCGCGCCGGTCGAGGCCGCGGATGGCGTCGGCGTCGGCGCGGTGCTTGCCTCCGCGCTTGCGGAACGCGCCGGCGAAGCCCTGCTTGAACTCGCGGCCGGCGCCGTCCACGGCGTCGACGATCTCGCGGATCACGACCTTCAGGCTGCTCATGTCAGGCTCCCGAGATCTGCAGGTTGGCGAGGTCGGCGAGCAGCTGATCGGTCAGCAGCTCGACGTCGGCGGCGTGCGCGTCCATGTCGGCGGCCGCCTGGTCGAGGGCCTCGAGGTCGGCGTAGAACTCGTCGGCGTCGCCGACGGTCGCCTCGACGACCGGGGCGTCCAGCAGGGCCGCCACGAGCCCCGGGACCTTCTCGGCCAGGGGCTCGACCGCGAGCGGCAGCACCTCGTCGATCACCTTCTCGAGCGTCGCCTCCATGGCCATGTCGAAGAGCTTCTTGCGCGCGAGGATGAGGACGGCCGCGCCGCCCGCGCCGAAAGGGCCCGCCGCGAGGAGCGGGATCAGCTGCGCGAGCGTGATCGTGACGTCGGCGATCACCTTGATCTTGAGCGCCAGCACGATGTCGGCGGCGATGTCGATGCCGACCGCGGCCGGGCCCAGCACGTCCAGCAGCTTCTGGACGTTCTGCGACCGGTTCAGGTTCCAGCCGTTCACGTACGCCGCTCCGGCCTGTCCGCGCATCGCCGCGGCGAGCTCGCCGTTGATGCGGCGATCCGCGGCCTGGACGAGGGCCTCCATGTCGTCGCGGTACGCGCGCACCAGGTCCGCGGCGCGGCGGACCTCGTCCTCGTCGACGTCGGGCCACTCGAGCCCCATCTTGTCCATGATCCAGATCAGCTCGTCCGGCAGCATCATGCCCACGGCCCCACCTCCGCGGAGGACGTTACGGACTGCTCACGGTCGCGACCATGGGGAGCGCACCCCCGGGTGCCTCCTGCCCATGGAGGTCGGCCCGCCCGGGGTCCGTCACTCGTCTTCTGCGAGCAGCTCCCGCGCGCGAGCGCTCTGCCTCAGCTTGAGGAGCATGTACTCGAGCGCCTCGGACTCGTCGGTGAACGTGCGGAACGTGGCCGGCACGACCGTCGCCCGCTCGATCGTGAGGTAGACCGCCCACTCGGATCCGCGCGGCTCGAAGACGACCGCGTCCTCGTCGATCGACTCCTCGTCCAGGAACAGGGCGTCGACGAGACCCTCGTCGGCGATGATCTTCTTCAGCTCTGCGCGATTCATCGCGGGTGCTCCCGTCGTGGTCATCGGATCTCCCGGATCATCCCGAGCTGCTGCAGCAGGTTCGGGGAGAGCGGCAGCAGGTCCTGCACGGCGCCACCGGGCTCCCCGAAGGCCGGGGCGGCCTCGCCGCGCTGCACGCTCGTCATGTCCGTGAGGCTGCCGCCGTACTTGGCGAGCAGCGCGTCGATCTTCTCACGCGTCGATTCGCTGGCGTTCTGGTACGCGTCGGGAAGCTCCGAGAGGTCGCGCGTCCACTCGTACTGGTGGTACGCGCTCGGGTTCTCCTCGTAGGGAAGCGATCGCGAGCCGTAGGAGAACGGTCCGTCGCCGGGAACCGGAGACACGTAGCGGCCGCCGGGACCGCCGTAGCGGTCGAACACGTCGCCTGCGCGGGGCGTGTGATCGTGCTTGATCGGGTCGCCGTTGCCGTCGAGCCGGAAACCCCCCTTCGGCGCCTGGCTCCAGTCGATCTTGCCGTCGGGCGTCAGATTGGACGGCTTCGGCACCAGCTCGTCGCGCTGGGCGTGCAGCGGCAGGTACCCGCGGCCGCCGGTCACCCGGGGGCGGCCGTCCGCACGATGCGACGGCTCGTACCGGTCCTGGCCGCGCACCTTGCGCACGACGTCCTTCAGGTGATCGCTGTGGTTGTCGCCGAGCTGGTGGAGCCGGGCGTCGGCGTGACGGAAACCGCGGAGCACGGCCTCCTTGACCTCCCGGATGACGGGCTTGATGGACATCAGTCGTCACCCCCGAAGTCGAGCGCCGAGAACTCCGCGAAGAACGTCGACGTCACCTGCTGGATGTCCGCGCCGTGCATCATCATCTCGCCCTGCGCCTGCTCCAGGGCTTCGAGGTCCGCGTAGAACTCATCCGAGTCACCCGCCTGTCCCTCCACCATCGGCGCGTCCAGGATCGCATCCACGAGCGCCGGCAGCTGCTCCGCCATCGGCTCCACGACGAGCGGAGCGAGCTGGTTGATCAGCTGCTCCACCACGATGTCCACGGCCGCATTGAGCAGCTTCTTCTTGATGATCAGCATCGGACCCGCGCCCGCCGCCGTGAACGGGTTGGTCAGCATCGCCACCAGGGCGATCATCGTCGTGGTCACATCCGCGATCACCTTGATCTTGAGCGCGAGGATCGCGTCCGCCGCGACGTCCATGCCCGAGGCGGCGGGGGACATGAGGTCGAGCAGCTTCTGCAGGTTCTGCGACCGGTTGGTGTTCCACGCGCTGACGTACGCCGGCCCGGCCTGGCCCCGCATCGCGCCCGCGAGGTCGCTGTTCACCTTGCGGTCGACCGCCTGGATCGCCGATTCCATGTCCGACGCGTAATTGCGCAGCAGAACGGCGCCCTTGCGCACCTCATCCTCATCGATGTCCGGCCACTCGAAGCCCAGCTTCTCCATGACCCACACCAACTCGTTCGGCAACATCATGCCCACGTGAAGACCTCCCCGCTCGAGGGTAGGCGGGGCGGCGCCGGCGTCACCATGGGGACAAAGACCCGCGGTCGCGCCGCGTCTACGGCGCCGGCGCCCACTGGACGGAGTCGTGGGTGAGGGGCGCGACCGGCCCGGATCGGCCGGCGACGCCGGTCACGTCGCGGTCGGCGATCGTGATCCGGGGGTTCGCGGCGAGCGGCAGGGCCACGGCGGCCCGCACGATGGTCGCCTCGATCGCGGCGCGCACGTCGCGCGCCTCGTACACGTCGGCGGTCCGCGCGAGCCGCGCGATCAGCTCGTCGCGCTCGGGGTCGGCGTGCCGCGTGATCGACGCCGCGCCCTCCGCGCCCCACTGCGCGGCGATCTCGGCCGGGGTCTGCGGGACGGGCACCCGCGCGATCGCGGCGTCCCAGTCGCGGTCGGCGAGCGCCGCGGCGTAGTCGTCGCTGCCGCAGTCGGCGATGCCCCACCCCGCCTCGGCGCCCGCGTCGCGCAGCGCCGCGAACGCGCCGGAGGCGAACGCGCTGCGGCGGTCGTAGAGCACGCAGACCCGCGTGCCCGGAGCGACGCCGACGGCCTGACGCTCCTCCTCCGGCTGGCCCGCGGGCTCGCCGAGCGTCTGCGCGAAGCCGGAGTCCTCGTTCGCGATGTCGTACGCGCGGGATCCGGGCGCCGTCACCATCGAGGTCGAAGGCGGGTACACGGACGCCCACCCGCCCGCCCCGCGCTCCACGAGGTCGCCGCGGGGCACGCCGTGCAGGAACGCGGTGCGCACCGCGTGCTGCGTGAAGATGCCGCCGGGATTCAGCATCAGGGCCCAGACCGTGCCGTCGTGCTGGGCGTCCACGGCGAAGTCCGTCCGCTCCAGCTCGCGGATGGGAGCCCGGTTCTCCGAAGTGGGCGCCACCTGCACGACGTCCAGCTGCTCGCCGATCGCGGCGACCGGGTCGTCGCCCGGCGGCGCCAGGCGGACGCGGGCGAACTGCGGCGTGGGCGCTCCGCGATACGACTCGTTCGGCACGAGCACGACGCTCTGGCCCGCCTCGTCCTGCTCCACCTCCTGCACGCGGAACGGACCGCTCGACAGCAGCAGGTGCGGGGGCAGCTCGCCCGAGGGATCGAGCGCGAAGCCCTCGTTCCACACGTCGGCGAGCCGCTCGAGCGCGTCGGCGTCGCCGTCGCGGACCGCGGCGATGACCGCCTGCTTGGCCTCCATGTCGTCGTCGAGTCCGAACGCCAGCCGCCCCGCGACGTGCGCCGGCACCGACACCGCCAGGGCGTGCTGCCAGTCCACGACCGGCTCCTCGAACGTCACCTCGATCGCGCGGGCGAACTCGTCGACCGCGGGCGGTGCGGCCGAGCGACGCAGCCCGCTCGGCACCGCGTCGAACCACGGCACGCCCGGCACCGGCCGGTAGACCCCCTCCGCATCGCGATGCGCCTCGGGGTCGAAGGACTCCGGGGCGAAGAAGCCGGACGCCGCCGCCCAGCCGAGCAGGAGGTCCGCCGCGTCGAGCGGGATGCCGTCGGACCAGGACGGCTCCGCGAGGTCGTACCGGACGGTGAACGGATCGTCATCGACGATCGTGACGGAGCCGAAGCCCTCGTCCGGGACCAGCTCGCCGTCGATCAGGTCGCCGAAGCCGGCGCGCGTCAGCTCCGCGACGTCGAGGTCGCCGGGCGTCGCGTGCGCGACCGCCTGGGCGTTGACGCCGGTCAGCTCGCCGGTCCATCCGACGACGATCTCGGAGCCGGGGACGACCGTCGCGGGCTGGGCGGGCGCGCAGGCCGCGAGGCCGGCGGCGAGCGCCAGGGCGAGCGGCGCCGCGACGGCGCGGTGTGCCGTCATGGCTCCGCCGCTACGCGAGGTCGGCGCTGTCGTCGTTCTCGGCCATGGCGCGGTAGGGCTCGCTCTCCTCGCTCTCGAGCCACGCGCGCGCGTGCTCGATGAGCACGGCCGGCGACTCCTCGGCCTCCTGCGCCGTGGCGAACGGCCCGAGCACCTCGTCAGAGGGGCGCTCGTCCGCGCGCTCCACCAGCTGCGTCCGCAGGTTGTACCAGTAGTAGGTCTGTGCCCCGCTCATATCCCGATCCTATTCAGCCCCAAGAGGAGAGGCCGTGGCGCCGGTCGTCGCGACCGGCACCACGGCCTCCGGTGTCGTCCTCGGCTCAGGCGCCGCCGGCCATGCCCGCGTCGGTGTCGCGGATCTGGTCGGCCATCTTGTCGAGCGCGTCGGCCATGTCGTTCACGGCCTCCGACGCGTCGTCCAGGCTGCTCGTGAGCTCCTGGTAGGCGGTCTGGTAGGCGCCCGAGGCGTTCTCGGTCTTGAAGCCGTCCTCGACCAGCTCGTCGATGATGCCCTGCAGCTCCTTCAGCGTGTCGCCGATGCTGCTGCGGCCGTCGCGCAGCTTCGCGGCGGCGCCTTCCATCTCGCTATAGGTTGCACCGAAATCGTGTCCGGCCATGAATTCCTCCCAGCGGTTCTTCGTTCAGGCCCCCATGGCCTCCTGCGATGAGGCTAGCCAACCCGCAAGCCCTGGCCCACGGGGAGCCGTACCCAGGGCATCAGTCCCCATGCGCGGGCGCGACGGGGGCGCCTCCCGCGGCGCCGGCGGGGGCCGGATCCGCGGCCCGCCGCGCCCGTCGCGACTCGGCGGCCGCACCGGGGTCGGCGGGCTCCGAGGCGGGGCGCTGCGCGGGCGCGGGCGGCGTCGCGGGCGCATCCTCGGGCACGAAAGGCACCTGCATCGTGACGGCCTGGCCGGCCTGCACGAAGATCCCTCGCCCGGCCGGGAAGTCGCTGCGTTTGACCCGCCCGAACGGCATCTTGAAGATCGCATCGCCGTCGTAGGTGTCGGGCTTGAGCACGATGCCCTGGCGGCCGACCTTCCACTCGCCGAGCACGCCGATGCTGCCGCTCGCGCGACTGATGTCGGCCTCGCCGACGAGCAGGTGGTCGCTGTCCGCGACGGCCTGCAGCAGCGCGCGCATGGGACGGTCCGCGGCGCCGTCGGCCAGGTGCGGGATGTCCTCGATCACGATCATGATCCGGTCCGTGGTGGCCTCGTCCGCGACCAGCGCGGTCAGCTCGGTCGCGAGGTCCTTCTCGTCCTCGGGCCGCGTCGCGCTGCGGACCCACGGGCGGAAGTCCTTGAGCTGCGCGCGGCGGCTGCCGAAGTGGTATAGCTTCACGTCCGGATCGAAGCGCTCCATCGCCACCACCAGCGCCTTGAGCGTGTTGGTCTTGCCCGACGCCGGCGGGCCGGCCACCACGAAGGACCCCAGCGGCTCGAAGCCGCGCGCGCTGAGCGTGTCGTCGGCGATGCCGAACACGGGCAGCCCGTCGACCGTCGCGGGCACCTCGTCGGTGCGGACCTCGAGGGGCAGGGCGCCGATCTCGGGCAGGTCGCGCACGCCCTGCGCGCGCAGCCGGTCGCCCAGCTCCGTGAGGATCTTCGTCTGCTCCACCGCGTTGGGCGTGCCGCCGAGCACCGCGATCTGCGCCTCGTGCCCGTCGATGATCGCGCGGCCCGGCACGGACTGGTCGTCCAGGATGTCGCGGGGCGTGCCCAGAAGCATGTACTGGCTGGGCTCGGCCATGCGCAGCACCACGCGGCGCGAGATGTTCGCCGACACGGCGCTCGGCACGGCGTTGCCGCGGTCGGCCGTGATCACGGTGTGCACGCCGAGCGGACGTCCCTCGCCCAGGATCCGCAGGAACGTCCGGTAGAACGGTCCGCGCCCCGCCGCGACCTCCCAGTCCTTCTTGAACTCGGGGTAGTTGTCGATCAGCAGGATGATGCGCGGCATCGACGGGTCGACCAGGTCGCGGTACTCCTGCACGGTGGCCGCCCCCGCCGCGGAGAACGCGCTCGCGCGGCGGTCCATCTCGCCGTCCAGGGTGCGGAACAGGCGCTGGATGCGGTCCACGTCCGCGCCGTCGAGGACCGAGCCGACGTGCGGCAGCCGCGTCAGGGAGCCGAGGGCGCCTGACGCGAAGTCCAGGCAGTACACCTGCACGCGGCCCCTGTCGGGGCGCATGCCCGCCGCGGTGGCGATCGTCTTGAGCACGGTCGACTTGCCGGATCCGGACGTGCCGTACACGACGAGCGAGCCGTCGCGATCCGGGACGAACGCGGCGGCCTCCTGAAGCTGACGCTCGGGCACGTCCACCATCGCCATGGGGATGCGGCCGTCGCCCTCGACGGCGATGTCGCGCAGATCGACGACCGGGGCGAGGTCGTCGAGCCAGGGGCGGCGCGGGCGCGGCAGCGCCGCGACGTCGGCCGCGCGGATCACCGTGCTCACGATGCGCTTCTGGTCGTTGGGGCCGAGGTCGTGCTCGTGCGCGTCGGACTCGGCGGGACGGTCGGGCTCCCACTCGGCGGTGGTGCCGAAGCCGAGCTGGGCCACGCGCACCTCGACCGGCACCGTGTCGTCGGTCGACGTCCATCCGCCGGCGTAGGCCGACTGGAACGGGACGAGGCGACCGGGGCCCGTCTTCGCGATCGCGCGGCCGGGGATCGACGGCGGGAAGGTCGCGGCGATCTCGTCGTCGACCACGTCGCGCGAGTCCGACTCGTCGGCCATGCGCAGCGCGATGCGGAGGTTGGTGTTGGCCCGCAGGTTGTCCTTGATCACGCCGGCCGGGCGCTGCGTCGCCATGATCAGGTGGATGCCGAGGGATCGACCGCGCTGGGCGATGTCCACCACGCCGTCCACGAACTCCGGCACCTCGTTCGCCAGGGCGGCGAACTCGTCGATCACGAGCACGAGCGCGGGCGGCGTCTCGGGGTCCTGCCGCTTCTCGAGCTCGAGGAGGTCCTTGGCCTTCTTGCGGTTGAACAGGTGCTCGCGGTGGTGCAGCTCGGCGCGCAGGCTGGTGAGCGCGCGCCGCACGAGGTGCGGGCTGAGGTCGGTGACGAGACCCACGCAGTGCGGCAGGTCGACGCAGTCGGCGAAGGCGGAGCCGCCCTTGTAGTCGACGAACAGGAACGTGACGCGGTCGGGGCTGTGCGCCGACGCCATGCCGAGGACCCACGCCTGCAGGAACTCGGACTTGCCGGCGCCGGTGGTGCCGCCCACCAGGGCGTGCGGGCCCTGGGACCGCAGGTCGAGCGTCATGGCGTCGGTCGCGCCCTGGCCGATGATGGCGCGCAGCGACCCGGCCTTCTTCAGGCGAGGGCGCGGGCCTGGGGCGCGGTCGATGATCGTGTTGTTCTGACGCCACCGCTCGATCACGGCGTGCGGGTCCTCGGCGATCTCCTGGCCGACGAGCGGCAGGAACATCACCGAGTTGGGGATGTCGGACGCGTCGTGCACGACCGTGCTGGCGTCCACGACGGGCGCGAGCCGGCGCGCCAGCATCTGCATGTAGCCGTTCGAGACGCCCTCGACGCGCACGTGCTCGAGCAGGTCGCCCGTGCGGACGAGGCCGACGCGCGCGTCGTCCAGGCCGCCCGTGACGTCGATGTAGCTGCGGCACACGGCGGGCAGCGACTCGACGGTCGGCGAGATGAAGACCGCGTGCACGCCGTGGTCGGCGCCGCGCTCGAGCACGTCGGTCAGGCGCGCGCGGTCGACGGGGGCGTCGCTCGTGACGAACACGATGACCGAGACCCGCGGCCGCTGCGCGTGGTCGTTGGCGGCGCGCGCGACGTCGGTGCCGTAGACGAGCGGGTTCCAGTCCTCCTTGAACGGGCCGCGCGGCTCGGAGGATCCCCCGCTCGCGCGCAGCACGTACTCCTCGAGCGCGCTGAGCAGGGCGGTGGAGGTGGGCGCCGAGTCGGCGAGCGCCTGGCTCTTGAAGGAGCTGGTCTCGCTCGTGGTGTGCGGCAGCCACTTGATCCAGTCGAGCTCCTCGGTCCACGTGGTGTCGGCGAACGCGACCGTGACGACCTCGTTGGGCGCGTGCAGGCCGAACAGCTGGACGGCGATGCCCCGCATGGTGTCGGCCACGGGCGCGTGCGGGCCCGCGATGCCGATGGATCCGGCCGCGGGGAGCGTGTCGAACACGGGCACGTCGTCGACGTCGGCGTACCGCTCGCGCAGCCGCTCGACGCGCTCGATGTACTCGGGCAGCCCGTCGGGCTGCTCGAAGTCGCCGATCGTGTTCCGCGCGGGCAGGCGGCACGTGCCGAGCCGCAGCGCGAGGAAGTTCCAGTGCTCGGGGCGGCGGGTCCAGAGCATGGGGCCGAGGCGCATGGCGTGCTCGAACACCTCCGCGACCGGCGGGGCCTCCTCGTTGCGGGCCCGCTCCTCCTCGGGCTTGCCGCGGAAGAGGTCCTCCTCGAGCTTCTCGAACTGCCGCTCGAACAGCAGGAACTCGTGGTTCGTCTGCTTCCTGCTCTGGACCGACTGGTTGATGATGTTGCCGAGCGCCATGAGCGGGGTCATGACGATCATCAGCAGGGCGCGCGGGTTGCCGTTCATCGAGTACAGCGCGATGCCCATGATGATCGGCGCGATCAGGATCGGCCACGGGAACAGGCGGCCGATCTTCTCGGTGGGCAGGCGCGGCGCCTTGAACGCCGTGCCGGGGTAGCGCACCTCGACGCGGGGGCTGCGGTTGAACAGCAGCCCGCCGCCCCGCTCGAGCACGGGGTCGCCGTCCGCCGTCCCGTCGAACGCGCGCGCCAGGTACAGGACGAGCGTCGTGGCCCCGATCACGAAGGGCTTGCCCGGCTCGATGCGCACGCGCTGCACCGAGACGCCGTCGACGATCACGCCGTTGGCCGAGTTGAGGTCCACCAGCTCCGCGTGCGCGCCGAGTTCGAGGCGGGCGTGGCGCTTGGACACCATGGGGTCGGCCAGCACGACGTCGTTGGCCGCGTCGCGTCCGATGAAGACGTGTCCCGCGGCGACGCGGAACTCCTGGCCGGCGAGCGGGCCGTCGGTCGCGCGCAGCACGCCCACGGCGTCGCGCTGCCCCTCCGGCAGCGACGGGATGTGGTGCGGGCCGAGGTTCACGATGGAGGCCGCGAAGCCGGATCCGATCGGGGCCTCGCCGATCGGCACGTCCGGCTGCAGCGGCTGGAGCGCCTCGCCCGTGGGAGGCGCCACGGCGAGGGTCAGGACGTCGGCCTCGGAGGCCGCGACCGTGCGCGCCGGGTCGGCCTCGGCGATGTAGCGGGCGACATCCCCCGCGGTCGCGGTCGAGTCCGTCGTGACGACGATGTCGACCGGCTCCACCCCCTGGCGGTGCAGCGTCAGCTTGAGCCTCATGCGTCATCCTCCGTCTGCGTGCGCGCCGTCATACTCGCTCCACCGCCGCCGTCCTGTCGCCGATGCGGACCACGTCGCCGGCCGCCGCGATGGCCGAGCCCCCGGGCGCGAGCGGGTGCTCGACGCCGCCGCGCGAGACCGCCGTGCCGTTGGTCGAGTGGCAGTCGACGATCTCGAGGCCGCCGTCGACGGGGCGGACCAGCGCGTGCGTCTTGGACAGCGAGCGGGTCTCGTCGGCGATCGCGACCGCCTGCGCTCCGGCGGCGACGCCGGAGGCCTCGGGCCGGCGCCCCAGCACGATCGCCTGCGACACCAGGACGTGCTGGCCGTCGTCGAAGCGCAGCAGGAACCGGGCCGGCTGCCTGACCGGGGCGGCCGGGGCGACGGCGGCCCCGATCAGCACCTCGACGGGCGGCTCCGGCGCGGGGCGCGCGGGCGCCGCGGGCGGCGCGGGCTACGGCCTCCTGGCGTGGGGAGCGCAGCTTGTTCCCGGTGCGGCCGAGGTCGCGGAGCTCACCGG
>NZ_BAAGXJ010000010.1:0-115147 GCF_054779895.1 Microbacterium lacusdiani
TCTCCAAGTCGATCGCCCGCGGCGGCGGCCGCGCCGGCTACCGCGGCGCCCGCCGCGGACAAGCCCGCCGTGCCCGCGGCCGACGCACCCACGCCCGGCGGCCCCCGCCCGGCGCCGCGTCCCGGAGGCCCGCGCCCGGGCAACAACCCGTTCGCCTCGGCGCAGGGCATGGGGCAGCGCCCCGCGGGCCCGCGCCCGGGCAACAACCCCTTCGCCTCGGCGCAGGGCATGGGCCAGCGCCCGACCCCGAACAACATCCCCAAGCCGCAGCCGCCGCGTCCCGGTGCGCCCCGTCCGGGCGCCCCGCGTCCGGGTGGTCCCGGCGGCGCCGGTCGCCCCGGTCGTCCCGGCGGCGCCGGTCGTCCGGGTGCCCCGTTCCAGCAGCGTCCCGGCGGCCCCGGCCGTCCGGGTGGCGGCGGTGGCGGCGGCTTCCGTCCCGGTGGCGGCGCGCCCGCCGGCGGTGGCGGCGGCTTCCCGGGCCGTCCCGGTCCCGGCGGCCGCGGTCGCGGCGGCACGGCCGGCGCGTTCGGCAAGGGCGGCGGCAAGTCGAAGCAGCGCAAGTCGCGTCGCGCCAAGCGCCAGGAATTCGAGATGCGCGAGGCGCCGATCATCGGCGGCGTCAAGGTCCCGCGCGGTGACGGCAGCACGGTCATCCGGATGCGCCGCGGTGCGTCGATCTCGGACTTCGCCGACAAGATCGAGTCGATCACCGGCATGTCGGTCCAGCCCGGCAACCTCGTGACCGTCCTGTTCCACCTGGGCGAGATGGCCACGGCCACGGAGTCGCTCGACGAGGCGACGTTCGAGGTGCTCGGCGCCGAGCTCGGCTACAAGGTGCAGATGGTCTCGCCCGAGGACGAGGACAAGGAGCTCCTGGAGGGCTTCGGTCTCAACCTCGAGGCCGAGGAGGAGGCGGAGAGCGAGGAGGACCTCGAGATCCGTCCCCCGGTGGTGACCGTCATGGGTCACGTCGACCACGGTAAGACGCGACTGCTCGACGCGATCCGTCAGACCAACGTGGTCGAGGGCGAGGCCGGCGGCATCACGCAGCACATCGGCGCCTACCAGATCTGGACGGAGCACGAGGGCATCGAGCGCGCGATCACCTTCATCGACACCCCGGGTCACGAGGCCTTCACGGCCATGCGCGCCCGCGGTGCCCAGGTGACCGACATCGCGATCCTCGTGGTCGCGGCCGACGACGGCATCATGCCGCAGACGGTCGAGGCCCTGAACCACGCCCAGGCGGCCGGTGTGCCGATCGTGGTCGCGGTCAACAAGGTCGACAAGCCCGAGGCCAACCCGGCCAAGGTGCGCCAGCAGCTGACCGAGTACGGCCTGGTCGCCGAGGAGTACGGCGGCGACGTCATGTTCGTCGACGTGTCGGCCCGTCAGGGCACCGGCATCCAGGACCTGCTGGACGCCGTGCTGCTCACGGCCGACGCCGGCCTGGACCTCACGGCCAACCCGAACAAGGCGGCCCGCGGTGTCGCGATCGAGGCGAAGCTCGACAAGGGCCGCGGCTCGGTGGCCACGGTGCTCATCCAGTCCGGAACGCTGCGCGTCGGCGACGCGATCGTCGCGGGCACGGCCTACGGCCGCGTGCGCGCCATGATCGACGAGAACGGCGAGCACGTGGAGGAGGCGGCCCCGTCGCGTCCCGTGCAGGTGCAGGGTCTCAACTCGGTGCCGCGCGCCGGCGACATGTTCATCGTCACGGACGAGGACCGCACCGCCCGCCAGATCGCCGAGAAGCGCGAGGCCGTCGAGCGCAACGCCCAGCTGGCCAAGGCCCGCAAGCGCATGTCGCTCGAGGACTTCACCCGCGCTCTCGAGGAGGGCAAGGTCGAGTCGCTCAACCTCATCATCAAGGGCGACGTGTCGGGTGCCGTCGAGGCGCTCGAGGAGTCGCTGCTCAAGATCGAGGTCGACGACAGCGTCCAGCTGCGCATCATCCACCGCGGTGTGGGTGCCATCACGGAGTCGGATGTGAACCTGGCGACGATCGACAACGCGATCGTCATCGGCTTCAACGTGCGTCCCGACGCGAAGGCCCGCGAGGCCGCCGCGCGCGAGGGCGTCGACATCCGCTTCTACTCGGTCATCTACAACGCGATCGACGACGTGGAGCAGTCGCTCAAGGGCATGCTCAAGCCGGAGTACGAGGAGAAGCAGTCGGGTGTCGCGGAGATCCGCGAGATCTTCCGCTCCTCCAAGTTCGGCAACATCGCCGGTGTCATCGTCCGCTCGGGCACGATCACGCGCAACGCCAAGGCGCGCGTCATCCGCGACGGCGTGGTCATCGCCGACGGCCTGGCGATCGAGTCGCTGCGCCGCTTCAAGGACGACGTCACCGAGGTGCGCACGGACTTCGAGGCCGGTATCGGTCTGGGCAAGTACAACGACATCCAGATCGGCGACGAGATCGAGACCATCGAGATGGTCGAGAAGCCGCGCGCGTGACGCGCGGGTCGCTCTGACACACTGATCCTGCCGGGCGGCTTCGGCCGCCCGGCAGGACCTTTTTCTCCAGGGAGGGAGAAGACCATGGCCGCGAACGAACGACAGGCGCGCCTGGCCGACCGGATCCGCGTGATCCTCGCCGAGCGGCTGGAGAAGGGGCTGCGGGATCCGCGCCTCGGCTTCGTGACGATCACGGACGTCCGCGTCTCGGGCGATCTGCAGCACGCGTCGGTGTTCTACACCGTGTACGGCTCGGACGAGGAGCGCGTCGCGAGCGGCGCCGCGCTGAAGTCGGCGACGGGCATGCTGCGCAGCGAGGTCGGGCGCAAGCTCAACACCCGGCTCACCCCCACGCTGGAGTTCATCGCCGACGCGCTGCCGGAGTCGGCCGACCACCTGTCGGCGCTGCTGCAGGAGGCGCGCGAGCGCGACGCGGCCGTCGCGGGACTGGCCGCCTCGGCGCAGTACGCCGGCGACGCCGACCCCTACGTGAAGCCCCGCGAGCTCGACGAGCTCGACGACGAGGACTGATCCGCGCGGGCGGTCAGCGGGGCAGGTGCAGGACGCCGTCCTCGGACTCCACGAGGCCGTCGTCCAGCAGGCTGAGGATGGCCCTGTCGCGCTGGAGCGCGTCCGGCCAGTCCGGGATCACAGCCTCGTGCGGCAGCGACCCGGCCTCGCGCAGGGCGCGCAGGACCGCGCCGCGGGCCTGGCGGTCGCTGCCCTCGTACCGCGCCTGACGGCGGCGCACGTCGGGCGTCTCCGGAGAGCCCGCGCGCACCCACGCGCACAGGTCCCGCACCGGGCACTCGCCGCAGCGCGGGGAGCGGGCCGTGCAGATCACGGCGCCGAGCTCCATGGCGGCCGCGTTCATGACGGCCGCGCCGGCGTCGTCAGGCGGCAGCAGCGCCTCCATGTCGTCGAGGTCCCGGCGGCTCGGGGCCCCGGGCTGCGCCAGCCCGTGCACCGCTCGGGCGATCACCCGCCGGGTGTTGGTGTCGACGACCGGGTGCCGGTCGCCGTACGCGAACGCGGCCACGGCCCGCGCCGTGTAGTCGCCGATCCCGGTCAGCGCGAGCAGCGCGTCCACGTCGCGCGGCACCTCGCCGGCGTGCCGGTCCCGGATCTCGACCGCCGCCCGGTGGAGCCACAGCGCCCGGCGCGGGTACCCCAGGTTCGCCCACTGCCGCACGGCCTCGGCCGGCGGATCGGCCGCCAGGGCCGTCGGCGTGGGCCAGCGCTCGAGCCAGGCCTCCAGGTGCGGGATGACCCGCGCCACGGGGGTCTGCTGCAGCATGAACTCGCTCACGAGCACGCCCCACGCCCCGAACCCGGGCGCGCGCCAGGGCAGGTCGCGCCGCGCGCCCTCGTACCACGGGGTGAGGCGCTCGGCGAGCGGCGGGGCGGAGGGCATCCATCCAGGCTAAGCGGGGCGGGCGCACGCACGGGGGCGGCAGCCCGGAGCGGCATGCCGCACCCCGCCGAAAGGCGGACAGACAGCGGGGACGCGGCGCCCTAGCGTCGAGTCGAACCCCCGGGAGGGACCATGGACATCGACCGCCGGATCGCTCGCACCGCCGTGGCCGCGGCGCTGCTGCTCGCCACGCTCTCCGGATGCGCCACCACGGCGGCCGGGTCGCCCCGGGGTCCGCGGACGGAGCCGACCCGGCGACCTGGGTCGTGGACGCCGCGCGGATGGGCCCCATCGAGCTCGGGATGTCCGAGGAGGCGCTCCGCGACGCGGTCGCGGGGCTCCCGTTCCAGGCCGAGACCGGCGGGGGAGGGCAGCCGGCGCTGCACCGGCTGGTGGTCGAGGCCGACGGCGAGATGGGGCTCTTCCAGGTCTCCGTCGACGCGGCGGACGGCGTGGAGGAGATGACCCTGATCACGGGTGAGACCTCGGTCAGGACCGTCTAGGGGTCGCTGTCCTCCGCCCCGGCCCCCAGGTGAGCCTCTCGGCCTTCCCCCGCACGAGCGAGGGCATCGGCATCGGCTCCAGCCTCGCGGACGCCTACGAGGCGCACCCCGGGGCCGTCGAGGACGATCTGTTCGGAGACGACGGCGCGACGCGGCTCGTCACGGAGGGCACGCCCGGGGCGTCGCCCACCGGCCCGGTCCTGTCCATCACCGGCATGACGCAGACTCCGGGGTCGGGCGTCGTCGACGCGATGACGGTCACGGCCCCGTCGCTCGCGGTGCCGTATCAGACCCCCGCGGACCCGGCGACGTGGCACGCGACCGGCATGGACTTCGGGCCGCTCTGGCCGGATCGGCCCTGGTCGGAGATCGCCGCCGAGACGCGACTGGTCTTCGCGGGGCTCGCACCCGGGGCGGATCCGGGCCCGGGCCCAGCGGCCGCCGAGCTGCGGATCCTGCCGGTGGTCGTGGACGGCCGGCGCGGCGACATCGTGGCGTACCTGGACGAGACGGAGGGGCTCCAGGGCTCGGCGCTCCTCTTCCTGGAGGCGCCGCTCGAGACCGACGAGGCGCTCGAGCCTCTCGAGCTGTCGGCGATGCCGTACGGACTCGAGGGGCTAACGGTCGGATCCACGCGCGCCGAGCTCGAGGAGTTCTCGCCCGGGGGCGCCGTCGGGCGGCTCCCGGGAGGCGCCAGCACCTTCCGTCCGTTCGGCTCCGTTCCGGGGGAGCCGGACCTGATCTTCCTGCTGGGTGACGACGATGTCGTCTTCGGGTTCGTCACGACCGAGCATGCGGGCTGACGAACCGCCGGCCGGCCGGGGCTGTTCCCGCGGCGGGGCGCGGCGTAGCGTCGAAGCAGCGAAGCCGAAGGGGAGAAGCCATGATCCTGCATCGACGCCGGACCGCAGCCGGAGCGGGCGCGCTGCTCGCGCTCGCCGTCACGCTCGCGGCCTGCGCGACCCCGACGGGCGGCGCGGGCGGGGTCACCCCGAGCGCGTCGGCCGCACCCAGTGCCGAGCCGAGCGTCGCGCCGAGCCCCTCGGGCTCCCCGGCGGACGATGACGCCGAGGAGGATCTCTCGGATCCGGGCAGCTGGGAGATCGAGGACGGCGAGGTGGGCCCGATCGAGATCGGCGAGGACTTCGCGGAGGCGCTCGGCGAGCTGCCGCCGGACGCCTGGTTGAACGAGGACCGGTGCGCGTGGACCGCGTTCTGGAACGAGCCGGGCGGCGCCTACATGGTGTGGTTCTCGCGCGATGCGCAGACCGACGCCGGGCCGGTGCAGACCGTCGCGGTCGAGTGGGGACCGGACCGGATCGCGGACGTCGGCCCGCGGGTCGACGACACCGGGATCGGGCTGGGATCGACGCGCGACGAGGTCCTCGCGGCGTTCCCGGGCGCGGAGGAGACGCCGTCCGCGATCGAGGGCCGCAGCTTCCTGCGGGTCGCGGACGACGAGCCGGACGACGGCACGCTGTTCTTCGAGTTCCTGGAGGGCCAGGAGGGCGCGCAGGCGGTCGTCCTGACGACCGCCGCCGAGCCGTCGTACGAGGTGTGCGCCTAGACGGCGCTCTCGCGACGTCAGGCCGGGCGGACCATCGGCAGGTGGGGGATGCCGTCCTCGAGGAACTCGGGGCCGTCGGGGGCGAAGCCGAACCCGGCGTACCACTGCGCGAGCTGAGACTGCGCGTCCAGTCGGATGGTGCGCCCGGCGCAGTCGGTCAGCGCACGGCGGATCAGCTCGCCCGCGAGGCCCCGCCCGCGCGCATGCGGCGCCGTGGCGACCCGGCCGATCCGGCGGTCCTCGCCCGAGCCTGCCGGGCGGTCGTGGAGCACGCGGATGGTGGCGAGCACGTCGTCGCCCTCGGCCACCCAGTGCAGGACCGCGGTCGGCTCGAGGTCCCGCGCGTCGAGCTCGGGATACGCGCAGTCCTGCTCGACCACGAACACGTCCACGCGCAGCTTCAGGATCCGGTACAGGACGTCGGAGGGGATGTCGCGGAGCGCGGCGGCGTGGAACTCGGGCACCGGGTCAGCCTAGCCGCGCCCGCACATGCGGCAGGCGTTATGCGACCGTGACCGGCCGGCATGAAGCGCGCGCGGCGCGCGCGGCAATAACCAGAGAGAAGGGCGGAACGGTCCGCCCGGAGGGGGACCCATCATGATCCGCATCTCGCGTTCCGCCCGCGCCTCGGCCGCCGGCGTCGCCATCGTGCTCGCGCTCGCGGGCTGCGCCACCCCGGCCGGCCCCGGGGCCGCGCCGTCGACGACCGCGCCGGCCCCGGCGACCTCGGCGCCGGCAGAGACGCCGACGCCGACCCCGAGTGCGACCCCGGCGCCGGACCCCGGCGACATCTCGGCGTGGGTGATCACCGAGGAGGCGATCGGACCGTTCGAGCTCGGCATGCCGTGGGATGAGGCGGTCGCTCTGGCCGACGAGCTCGGCTGGGACCTGCAGTACGCGCACCAGGAGGAGGGCTGCGCCGCGAACGTGGGGCTGCCCGACACCGACGGGCCGGGCGGTCTCGGCCTGCGCGTGTGGAAGGGCGACGGCGTCGTCTACGACCTGACGCTCTCGGACGACGGCGGACTCGCGGAGGGCACCCCGGTGCCGGAGACCGCCGAGGGCATCACGCTCTTCAGCCCGCTGGACCAGGTGCGCGCCGCCTACCCCGGAGCGACCGAGGGCGAGGTGGTGCCGACCGCCGAGCGGAGGTTCGTGAGCGTCGACGCGGACGGCCAGGACGGCGCGATCCACTTCGAGCACTTCGTGCGCCAGGAGGGCGTCGACTACGGCACGGACGGACCCGTGGAGGGGATCGTGCGCTCCGTGTCGGTCAACGCGGTCGGGCAGCCGGCGTACGAGCACTGCTGACCGGGGGGCGGGGCGGGGGACGCGTACGCTGGAGGGCATGCGTCCCGCGTCCGGCATCCTGCTCGTCGACAAGCCGGGCGGGGTCACCAGCCACGACGTGGTCGCCCGCAGCCGGCGCGCGTTCGGCACCCGCAAGATCGGCCACGCCGGCACGCTCGACCCCATGGCCACGGGGCTGCTCGTGCTCGGGATCGAGGGCGCCACGCGCCTGCTGACGTTCCTGGTCGGGCTGGACAAGACCTACGAGACCACCATCCGGCTCGGCCAGGCGACCACGACCGACGACGCCGAGGGCGAGGTCGTCGCGACCGCGGGAGCCGACGCGCTCGCCGCGGCCACGGACGAGCGGATCGCCCAAGGCGTCGCCGCGCTGACGGGCCGCATCTCGCAGGTGCCGAGCACCTTCTCGGCCATCAAGGTCGGCGGGAAGCGCGCGTATGACCTGGCCCGTGCGGGCCAGGACGTGGAGCTGAAGGCCCGCGAGGTCACGATCTCGCGCTTCGCGGTCGACGCGATCCGCCGCTCCGGCGACGCGATCGAGCTCGACGCGACGATCGACTGCTCGTCGGGCACCTACATCCGCGCTCTCGCGCGCGACCTGGGCGCCGCGCTCGGCGTCGGCGGGCACCTGACCATGCTGCGTCGCACGCGCATCGGCCCGTTCGACCTGGCCGGCGCCGCCTCGATCGACACGCTCGCGCCGGACTCGGCTCCGGTCGGGCTCCTGCTCGAGCCCGCCGAGGTCGCCGCGCGCGTGCTCGGACGCCTGGACGTGACCGCCGACGAGGCGCGCGACCTCCGCCACGGCAAGCGGCTCGAGGGCGCGGGCGGCCGGATGACCGGCGCGACCGCGGCGGCGATCGATCCCGATGGACGGCTCGTGGGCATCCTCGAGCGTCGCGGCGACGCGCTCAAGAGCGCCATGAACATGCCGGAGGAGCAGCGGTGATCCTGTGGTTCACGATCGTCCAGGTCGTCGTCGCGGCGGCCGCGGGCCTGCTGTGCGTCGTACTGGGACTGGCCGGGCGCCGCCCGAGCGATGTGTCCGTCGGCGCGCTCGTGCTCGTGGAGCTGCTGCTGATCGCTCAGGTCGTGATCGCGGTCGTGGCGCCCTTCGCGGGCAACCCGCCGACCGGCAGCGTCCTGGAGTTCTGGACCTACCTCGTCTCCGCGGTGCTGCTGCCCGCGGCGGGCGTCGTGTGGGCGCTGCTGGAGCGCAGCCGCTGGAGCACCGTGATCCTGGGCGTGGTCGCCCTTTCGATCGCGGTCATGGTGTGGCGCATGCAGACGATCTGGACGCTTGGGGTCGGCTGACCTCCGCGTCCGGCGGCGTCCCGCGCGGCGGAACTAGACTGGTCGGGCTATGACCGCTCCCGCGAATGCCCCCGCCCGCTCCGCGCGTCGCATGACCGGCATCGGCCGCGTGCTCGTGTTCGTCTACGGAGTCATGGCGCTCGCCGCGACCGGGCGTTCGTTCGTCCAGATCGCGGAGCGCTTCGCGGAGGCGCCGCTCGCGTACTCGCTGTCGGCCGCGTCGGCCGTGGTCTACATCCTGGCCACGCTCGCGCTGGTGTTCGCGCGGCGCCCCGGCTGGTACACGGTCGCGTGGATCGCGATCGGCTTCGAGCTCGTCGGCGTGCTGGTCGTCGGCACGCTCTCCGTCGTGCTGCCCGAGCTGTTCCAGCACCCCACGGTGTGGTCGCTGTACGGCATCGGGTACGTGTTCGTCCCGCTCGTGCTGCCGTTCTTCGGGCTCTGGTGGCTCATCACCCACCGCACGCCCGCATCCGGGGCCGACCGCGCGGGGGAGGAGGCGCGATGATCCTGTTCGAGGACGTCGCCGACATCCCGGCGGACTTCGGCCCGACCGTGATCGCGATCGGCAAGTTCGACGGCGTGCATGCCGGGCACCGCGCGCTGATCGAGAAGATGCTGGTGGACGCCGCGTCCACGGATGCGCGGACGGTCGCCGTCACGTTCGACCGCAACCCGCTGGCCCTGCTCGCCCCGGAGCGCTGCCCGCGCTCGCTGGTCGGCGTGACCCAGAAGGTCGAGCTGCTCGGCCGCACCGGCATCGACGCCACGCTCATGCTGCGCTTCGACGAGGCGCTCGCGTCCGAGGAGCCCGAGGCGTTCGTGCGCCGGGTCATCGTGGCCGGCCTGCACGCGCAGCGCGTGCTCGTCGGCAGCGACTTCCGCTTCGGCCGCGGCGGCGCGGGCGACGCCGCCCTGCTGCGCCGGATGGGCGCCGAGCTGGGCTTCGCGGTCGAGGAGGTCGCCGACGTGGCCAGCGCCGAGGACGGCCGCCGCGTCTCGTCGACGTGGATCCGCGAGCTGCTGGACGCCGGCGACGTGGAGCGCGCGGCCAAGCTGCTCGGCCGGTATCCGGCGGTCACGGGCGAGGTGGTGCACGGCCTCAAGCGCGGACGCGAGCTCGGCTTCCCCACCGCGAACCTCTCGCCCGACACCGAGGGCTACGTGCCGGCCGACGGCGTCTACGCAGGCTGGCTGATCGAGCGCTCGCCGCAGGGCGTGCTGCGCTCGGGCGCGCGGTATCCGGCGGCGATCTCGGTCGGCACCAACCCGACGTTCGACGACGTGGACGTGCCGCAGGTCGAGGCCTACGTGATCGACGAGACGGGGCTCGACCTGTACGGCCGCCGCGTCGAGATCCAGTTCGTCACCCGCATCCGCGGCATGGTGGCGTTCGAGGGGGTCGACAAGCTCGTCGAGCAGATGACCGACGACGTCGTGCAGGCGCGCCTCGCCCTCACGGACGCGGCCGCCGGCCGCTGAGCGGCGGATCACCGCGCCTCACGACCCGCTCAGTCATCGGATCGAGGGCGCGGTCGCAGGACCTGAGGGGCAGAAGTGCCGTCGGGAGCCTCACCAGGCACTTCCGTCCCACCGACCCGACGACCGAGCATCGGATCCGTCGACTGGGTGGTTCCGCTTACGCCGCGAAATCAGTACGACGATGTGTCCTCGCTGCCCGTGGCCGCGCGGCCCTCGGCGCGGGCACGGAGCTCGCCCAGGATGGTCGCGCTCGCGCTGGTGCCGAGGCGCGTCGCGCCGGCCTCGAGCATCGCGATCGCGGAGTCGAGACCGCGTACGCCGCCCGACGCCTTGACCTGCACGGCGGGGGAGACGCTGTCGCGCATGAGGCGCACGTGCTCGACCGTCGCGCCGCCGCCCGCGAAGCCCGTCGAGGTCTTCACGAAGGTCGCGCCGCCGGCCTCCGTCAGCCGGCTGCCGCGCGCGATCTGCTCGAGGTCGAGGTAGCTGGTCTCGAGGATGACCTTGGTCACGTGCCCGCCGGATGCCGACGGCCCGCCCGCCGCCTCCACGACGGCCGCGATGTCGGCCTGGACGAGGTCGTCCTCGCCCGAGCGCAGCGCGCCGATGTGGACGACCATGTCGAACTCGGTGGCGCCGTCGTCCAGCGCGCGGGCCAGCTCGGCCGTCTTCGCCGCGGTCGACGTGGTTCCGTGGGGGAAGCCGATGACCGTGCCGACGGCCACGCCCGTGCCGTCGAGGCGGCGCACCGCGTACGCGATGTCGCTGGGGCGGACGCAGACGCTGAACACGCCCCACTCGGCGGCGATCTCGAGCTCGCGATCCACGTCGGCGCGCGTGAAGTCGGGCTTCAGGATCGCGTGGTCGATGGTCGCGGCGACGGCCTGCTCGGTCAGCTCGATGCTCATGCCCCCAGCCTACGGCTCCGGTGGTGCGGGAATACCCCAGGGGGGTATTATGGTTGTGGCCGGCGACCCCGAAGGAGGGAAGCATCATGACCGAGATCGCCCCCGGCGCGTCCGCCGATCAGCACCGCGCCCCCGGCGCGTCCGCCGATCAGCGCCGCGCCGTCGTGCTGGACATCGAGGGGATGACGTGCGCCAGCTGCGTCGCCCGCGTCGAGAAGCGCCTCGCGCGCGTCCCCGGAGTGACCGCCGCCGTCAACCTCGCGACCGAGTCCGCCAAGGTCGACGTCCCGCAGGGCGTCGCCGACGATGAGCTCGTCGCCGCGGTGCAGGCCGCGGGCTACGACGCCCGCGTCCGCGCGGTCGCACCCCCGGCCGAGGACCACGCGGCTCACGAGCATGCCGCCGACGAGACTGCCGCTCACGAGTCGGAGCACGCGGAGCACGGCGCACACGATCACGACGTCGAGGACGAGCCCGGCCGCACGACCCTGCGGACGCGGCTGATCGTCGCGGCGGCGCTGAGCGCGCCCATCCTGCTCGTGTCGATGGCGATGCCTCTGCAGTTCCCGGGCTGGCAGTGGCTCGCTCTCGCGCTCACGGCCCCGGTCGTGCTGTGGGCCGGATGGCCGTTCCATCGTGCGACGCTGCGCAACGCGCGGCACGGCGCGGCGACCATGGACACCCTGATCACCCTCGGCACGATGGCCGCGCTCCTCTGGAGCGCGTGGGTGACCGTCACGGGCGGCATGCACGTGTACTTCGAGGTGGCGGCCGTCGTGACCACGTTCCTGCTGCTCGGGCGCTTCATCGAGCAGCGCTCCAAGCGGCGCGCCGGCGCCGCGCTCCGCTCTCTCATGGAGCTCGGCGCCCGCGACGTGACCCTGGCGGACGCCGAAGGCCGCGACGGCGCCACCGTGCCGATCGAGCGGCTCCGCACCGGCGAGCGCTTCGTCGTCCGCCCCGGTGGGACCATCGCGACCGACGGAGTCGTCGAGCACGGCGAGGCGGCGGTCGACGCCAGCATGCTGACCGGCGAGTCCGTGCCGGTCGCCGTCGGACCCGGCGCATCGGTGACCGGCGGCACGATCGCGACCGACGGTCGCCTGGTCGTGCGCGCCACGGCGGTCGGCGGCGACACGAGGCTGGCCCGGATCGCGGCGCTGGTCGAGGACGCGCAGGCCGGGAAGTCGCAGATCCAGCGCCTCGCGGATCGCATCTCGGGCGTCTTCGTGCCCGTCGTGATCGGCCTCGCGGTCCTCACCTTCGCGGGCTGGCTGCTGGCCGGGCAGCCGGTCGAGGCGGCCTTCGTGGCTACGGTCGCCGTGCTGATCATCGCGTGCCCCTGCGCGCTCGGCCTCGCGACCCCGGTCGCGATCCTGGTCGGCACGGGGCGCGGCGCGCAGCGAGGCATCCTGATCACCGGCCCGGAGGCCATCGAGACGGCAGGGCGGATCGACACGATCGTGCTCGACAAGACCGGCACCGTGACGAGCGGGCGCATGTCGGTGCACGACGCGGTGCTCGCGGGCGGCGCCGACCGCGCCGAGGCGCTCCGCGTGGCGGGCGCGCTCGAGTCGGGCTCGGAGCACCCGATCGCGCGGGCCGTCGTGGCCTTCGCGACCGAGGCCCAGGGCGACGTCCTGCCGCACGCGACGGGCTTCCGCAGCCACGCGGGGCGCGGCGTCACGGGCGTCGTCGAGGGCCGGGAGGCCTTCGCGGGGAGCCCGGCCTTCGCCCTCGAGCGCGGCGCGCGGGTGCCGGCCGAGCTCGAGGCGGCCGCGCGCGACGCCGAGTCGACCGTCGTGGTGGTGGGATGGGCCTCGGCCCCCGGCATGAGCCCGACGGCGCGGGCCGCGCTGCTGGTCGGCGACACCGTGCGCGACGACAGCCCCGCCGCGATCGCGGCGCTGCGCGAGCTGGGGCTCGACGTGGTGCTGCTCACGGGCGACGCGGAGGGCGTGGCGCGCGCGGTCGGGCGGGAGGTCGGCATCGATCGCGTGATCGCCGGGGTCTCTCCGGAGGGCAAGGTGGACGAGATCCGCCGTCTGCAGGCGCAGGGCCGTCGCGTCGCGATGGTCGGCGACGGGGTCAACGACTCCGCCGCGCTGGCCGCGGCCGATCTCGGCATCGCGATGGGCGGCGGCACCGACGCGGCCATGAACGCGAGCGACATCACGCTCGTGCGCGACTCGCTGGGTGCCGCCGCGGACTCCGTGCGGCTGTCGCGGCGCGTGCTCGGGATCATCCGGGGCAACCTGTTCTGGGCGTTCGGCTACAACGTCGCGGCGATCCCGCTGGCGGCGCTCGGCCTGCTGACGCCGATGATCGCGGGCGCCGCGATGGCCTTCTCGAGCGTGTTCGTCGTGCTCAACAGCCTGCGGCTGCGCGCGTTCCGCTGAGCGCCGAGGGTCGGCCCGTCGCTGCGGGCCGGCCCTCGACGGTGGGGCAGGATGGGGCCATGCGCCCCGTCCGCCTCGCCGTGTCCGCCGCCGTCGTCGCCGCGGCCGGGATCGCGCTCGCCGCGTGCGCGCCCGAGCCGGGTCCGGGCGCCACGAGCCCCGCGCCCTCGGCCGCCCCGACGACCGAGGCGCCCCGGAGCCCGGAGCCGACCGCGAGCGAGACCCCCGCGCCCGAGCCGACCGGCTCCGCCGGCGCGCTCCCGGCCGACTGCGCGTCGGCCTACTCACCGCAGATGGCCGATCGCCTCCGGGAGGCGTTCGGGCAGCTGAATCCCGAGGGTGGGTCGTACAACACGCACTTCATGGGTGACCTCTACGACATCGTCCAGCCGCTGCCGACGCTGACCTGCCTGTGGTCGCCGCCGGGCGAGGTCGCGCTCATGACCGACGCGATCCTCGTCGCTCCGGACCGGGCGGATGACATCCGCGCGGTCCTCAGCGCGAACATCCCCGGCTGTCAGGACACGGGCGGCGACTTCGTCTGCGTCAGCGAGTCCGAGCAGACGCAGGGCGCGAAGCGGACGGAGTACCACGTGCTCCATGGCGACCTCCTCCTGCTCAGCGCCGGATTGAACGCCGACTTCACGCTCGTCCAGGAGGCCGTGGCCGACATGATCGCGACGATCGAGGGCTGACGCGGGAACCCCATCCGGGCACGCGCCGCGTCTCATCCAGAAATCCGGGGCCGGCATGGCATAAACTGGGGGAGCAGGTTCCTCGCCCCCGACGCGTTCTCGACGCCAGGGTGATCCTCACGGGCGTCACCGCGCCGGCCGGAACCGCGTTCTCGTCGCCGGATCGCCACCGCGCATCCGGCGGTCGCAGCCCGCGACGTCGCCGCATCCGCGGCTCCGGGAACGCCGCGCACGACTTTCGACCGTCGGGCCGCACCGCCTGCGTCCGGCACCCGGACGGTCTCAACGCTCAGGAGGAGCATGCCGACCACGGCACCCGCGCGACAGCGCAAGAAGTCCGGGGCCTCGCGCCGCGACGACGAGGCCCCGCTCATTCCGATCCTCGCCCGCAAGGTGCGCGAGGTCGAGGCGAAGGCCCAGCGCGGCAAGCTCGGCCCCACCAACCGGACGAAGTTCCAGGTGATCGCGTTCCTCGTGCGCGAGGAGCGAGCCCGGGTGAAGGCCGACGCCGAGCTGACCGACGCCGCACGCGCCGAGCTGCTCAAGCGCCTCGACGGCGTCGCGACCATCCTGGCCAAGACGGCCGCGCGCGACACGTCGCTCATCCAGCTGCTCGAGGTCGACCAGGCCACGTCGCCGGTCGCGCGCCGGATGCGCCGCGACTGGCTGCTCGAGTCGGGCGCCGACCTGCCGCCCGAGGAACTCGTGATCGCCGACGTGAAGCCGGTCGTGCAGAGCACGCTCGTGCCGCCGGCCGCCGCGGAGCGCCAGGTGACGCCGCCGCAGATCGAGGCCCGCATCGAGTCGAACCCCTTCCTCGCGCCGGACTTCACGCGGCGCGCGGGCGGACCCACCCCGCGCCGCCGCCTCGACGGCTGGGAGCTCATGGGGCCGCTGTACAAGGCGTTCGAGCAGGGCGCCGGCGGCGGCTCTGCCACCATGGAGCTGCCTGAGGTGCCGGAGTTCGACCGGCTCTCGCCCAAGGGCCTCGAGATCATGGCCCACCAGGCCCGGTTCCTCGAGGCCGTGCGCGCGGGCCACCGCACGTTCCTGCTCGCGGACGAGCCGGGCCTCGGCAAGACCGCCGAGTCGGTGCTGGCGGCATCGGTCGCCGACGCCTACCCGCTGGTCGCCGTGGTCCCGAACGTCGTGAAGATGAACTGGGCGCGCGAGGTCGAGCGGTGGACGCCGCACCGCCGCGCGACCGTGATCAACGGCGACGGCGCCGACATCGACGCGTTCGCCGACGTCTTCATCGTGAACTACGAGATCCTGGACCGTCACCTCGGCTGGCTGGCCAAGATCGGCCTGCGCGGCATGGTCGTCGACGAGGCGCACTTCATCAAGAACCTGTCGTCGCAGCGTTCGCAGAACGTGCTGGCGCTCGCCGCGAGCATCCGCGAGAGCACGCCGGGCGGCGATCCGCTGCTCATGGCGCTCACGGGAACGCCGCTGATCAACGACGTCGAGGACTTCGACGCCATCTGGCGCTTCCTCGGCTGGACCAACGGCGACAAGCCCGGCCCGGAGCTCATGGAGAAGCTCGACGCGACCGGGCTGACGCCCGCCGACAAGGCGTTCTACCCCGAGGCCCGCGACGCGGTCATCTCGATGGGGATCGTGCGCCGCCGCAAGAAGGACGTGGCCAAGGACCTGCCCGACAAGCTCATCGCCGACCTGCCCGTGCAGCTCGACGACGAGTTCGGGCGCGGCATCCGCGAGGCGGAGCGCCAGCTCGCCGCGCGCCTCGCGGCGCGGTACCACCGCATCATCGAGGCCCGCGGCGACCGCGGGCTCGCGCACGGCGAGATCGACGAGGACATCGTGCGCCTCGTCGCGCAGGGCGAGCTCGAGGAGTCGAAGGCCGCCGGCACCGAGGGCGACAACGTCTTCACGATGGTGCGGCGGATCGGCCAGGCCAAGGCGCAGCTCGCCGCCGACTACGCGGCGCAGCTGCAGCGCTCGGTGGGCAAGGTCGTGTTCTTCGCCAAGCACATCGACGTCATGGACCAGGCAGAGGCGCACTTCGCCGCCGCCGGGGTCAAGAGCGTCTCGGTACGCGGCGAGCAGACCGGCGCGGCGCGCCAGGCCGCGATCGACGCGTTCAACAACGACCCCGAGGTCGGCGTGGCGGTCTGCTCGCTCACCGCGGCGGGCGTGGGCGTCAACATGCAGGTCGCGTCGAACGTCGTGCTCGCGGAGCTGAGCTGGACCGCCGCCGAGCAGACGCAGGCGATCGACCGCGTGCACCGCATCGGCCAGGACGAGCCCGTCACCGCGTGGCGCATCATCGCCGCGCACACGATCGACACCAAGATCGCCGAGCTCATCGACCAGAAGCAGGGCCTCGCGGCCCGCGCCCTGGACGGCGAGGCCGTCGACCCGACGTCGAGCGACTCGGTGCAGCTGGCCGCGCTCATGCACGTGCTGCGCAGCGCTCTCTGATCCTCGCCCGCGCTCCTCGCCCGCCGCGGGCGGGGAGCGCGGGAAATGAGCGCCTCGCTCCTGCCCTAATGTCGAAGACATGAAGATCGGAATCCTCACGTCCGGAGGTGACTGCCCCGGACTGAATGCGGTCATCCGCGGCGTCGTCCTCAAGGGCACCACCACCTACGACCTCGAGTTCGTGGGCATCCGCGACGGCTGGCGCGGTGTCGTCGACGCGGACTTCTTCCCGCTCACCCGTCACGAGGTCAAGGGCCTCGCGAAGGTCGGCGGCACCATCCTGGGCACCAGCCGCACCAACCCGTACGAGGGCGAGCGCGGCGGCGCCGAGAACATCAAGGCCACCCTCGACGAGCACGGCATCGACGGCATCATCGCGATCGGCGGCGAGGGCACCCTCGCGGCCGCCGACCGCCTCTCGAAGGACGGCATCAACGTCTTCGGCGTGCCGAAGACGATCGACAACGACCTCGGAGCCACCGACTACTCGTTCGGCTTCGACACGGCCGTGAACATCGCCACGGAGGCCATGGACCGCCTCCGCACCACGGGCGACTCGCACCAGCGCTGCATGGTCGCCGAGGTCATGGGCCGTCACGTCGGCTGGATCGCCCTGCACGCGGGCATGGCGGCCGGCGCCCACGTGATCTGCATCCCCGAGGTCCCGCTGTCGATGGAGGAGATCTGCGCGCAGGTCACCTCGGCGTTCGAGCGCGGCCGTGCGCCCCTCGTCGTCGTGTCGGAGGGCTTCAAGCTGAAGGGCCAGGAGGAGGCCTACAGCGACAAGGGCCTCGACGCCTTCCACCGCCCGCGCCTCGGCGGCATCAGCGAGGTGCTCGCGCCCGAGATCGAGCGGATCACGGGCGTCGAGACGCGCGCCACGGTGCTGGGTCACATCCAGCGCGGCGGCTCGCCGTCGGGCTTCGACCGCGTGCTCGCCACGCGCCTCGGCCTCCACACCGCGGACGCCGTGGTGGAGGGCGCCTGGGGCCACATGGTGGCGCTGCGCGGCACCGACATCGTCCGCGTGCCGTTCGCCGACGCGCTCGGCGAGCTCCACACCGTCCCGCTCTCGCGCTACGAGGAGGCCGCGGCCCTCTTCGGCTGACCCTCCCGCACGAAGGCCCCTCGACGTGTGCGGCGTCGAGGGGCCTTCGCCGTTCCCACCCATGTCTCACTTCGTGCCGGAATCCCACCCGAATTCCGGCACGAAGTGAGACACGGGATCAGCTCGAGTCGCCCGGGCGCCATCCCCGCTCCAGCAGGGCCTCCCTGACCAGGGAGACGGCGCGCGGCGCCGGGCCGCGCACGTGGTGCGCGAGGATGCGGACGTGGCGCCAGCCCGCCGCACGGATGGCCTCCCACCGATCCGCATCCCGGCGGAACTGCCCGACGTCCTCTGCGTGGACCCGGCCGTCGTACTCGGGGGCCACGCGATACCGGACATAGGCCTGATCGAGGCGTGCGATGTGCGTGCCGTGATCGTCGTAGATGTCGTGGTTCAGATCGGGCTCCGGAAGTCCGCCGCGCACGAGCACGAGGCGGAGGCGGGTCTCGCCGGGAGACTCCGCGCCCACCCGGGCGTGCCGGATCGCGCTTGCGAGGACGCCTCCGCGCAGGTCGCCCATGAGCCGCACCTCGTCTCGCAGCTCATCCAGCGTGGCGAGCCCGTTCGCCGGCAGGATCATGTGGTCGGCGGCGATGACGAGATCGTCGTGCGTCCAGGTCTGCGCCGCCTGTCGCCACGCCCGCACGGGCGACTCCACGCGCAGACCGGGCGCGCTCTCGCTCCATGCGGGCTCGCGCCTCTGCAGCCGGTGGCGTTCGATGCCCGCGATCCGGGGCGGGTAGTGGGGACGATGCGTCGCGACGTGGATGGGGATCCGGCCGTCGAATCGCGGTGTGGGAACGCCGTGAAGCGCGAGTGCGGTCTCTCCGCTGTAGAACTGGTCCGGGCTCATCCGCGGTGCGTACTCGAGGCATCGCTCGAGAAGGGCCGTGGGCGCGTCGGCCGAGGCGCTCGTGCGCAGCCCGCGGTACGGCTGCGCCAGATCGCTCGCGCCCAGCCGCCGCGGGCTGACGCCGAGGCGCCGCGCCTCGGCGACCGAGAACGAGCCGGCCCTCAGTGCCGGCGGGAGCTGCGACGGGATGCGTGCCATGACACCACGTTGCGACCCGCACCGGTGCGGCCGGTGGCTCATCCGGCGCCCGCGGGACAACGCCACTCCGCCCGCCTGCTGGGGACGATGCCCCCGCGGTCCCGTGTCTCACTTTCGCGCGGAATACGGGCGGGATTCCGCGCCGAAGTGAGACATGGATGGGGGCGCCGGACGCCCCCGCAGGGTCAGGCCTCGGCGACGCCGAGCACGTCGAGGAGCCATGCGAGCTGGAACGCCCGCTCGCGCCACGAGTTGTAGCGGCCGCTCACGCCGCCGTGGCCCGCGACCATCTCGCACTTGAACAGGGCGTCGGCGCCGACCTCGCGCAGGCGCGCGACCCACTTGGCGGGCTCGACGTAGAGCACGCGGGTGTCGTTGAGCGAGGTCATCGCGAGGATGCGCGGGTACGCCACCCCCTCCCGCACGTTCTCGTACGGCGAGTACGACTTCATGTACTCGTACACCTCGCGGTCGTGCAGCGGGTCGCCCCACTCGTCCCACTCGATCACCGTGAGCGGGAGCGAGGGATCCAGGATGGTCGTGAGCGCGTCGACGAACGGCACGTCCGCGAGCACACCCGCGAACAGCTCGGGGGCGAGGTTCGCGACGGCGCCCATCAGCAGGCCGCCGGCCGAGCCGCCCTCGGCGACCATGCGCTGGGGGGTCGTGTATCCGCTCTCGACCAGGTGCCGCGCGACGTCGACGAAGTCGGTGAACGAGTTGCGCTTGGCGCCGAGCTTGCCGTCCTCGTACCACTGGCGGCCCATCTCGCCGCCGCCGCGCACGTGCGCGACCGCGAACACCACGCCGCGGTCGAGCTCCGACAGCCGGGCGACCGAGAACGACGGGTCGATCGAGTGCTCGTACGACCCGTACCCGTACAGGTGCACCGGGCGGATGCCCGCGCCGGGCTCGCCGAACGAGCGCTTCCACACGAGCGACACCGGGATGCGGGTGCCGTCCTGGGCGGGCGCCCACAGGCGCGCCTGCCCGTAGTCGGCCGGGTCGTAGCCGCCCAGCACCTCGACCTGGCGCCGCAGGATGAGCTCGCCCGGCTCGCCGTCGCGCACGAGGCCCGGATCGGCATCGGGCAGGACGTACTCGAACACCGATCCCGGCGTCGTGAACGAGCCGTATCCGATCCGCAGCACGGGCGGCGCCCACTCCGGGTTGGAGCCGAAGCCGGCGGCGTACAGCGGCTCGTCGAACGAGATCTCGGTGAGCGCGTGCGTGCGGTAGTCCAGCAGCGCCACGCGGGGGAGCCCCTCGCGCCGGTACTCGACGACCGCGAAGTCGCGGAAGCAGTCGACGTCGAGCAGGCGGCGGCCCGGCTCGTGCGGGAGCACGGTCTCCACGACGTCCGGCGCGCCGACGCGGGCGCGCACCAGCTCGAAGTCCAGCGCGCCGTCGTTGTGCAGGATGTAGAGCCAGTCCTCGCCGTCGATCACCGCATGGTCGACGCCGTACTCGACGCCCTCCCGGCGCGGCCACACCAGCCGCGGCCGGGCCTCGGGGTCGGTCGCCACGGTCGCGGCGTCGAGCAGGGCGACCTCGCTCGTCACGCTCGAGCCGGACTCGACGATCAGGAACCGGTCGCTGCGGGTCACCCCGGCGCCGACCCAGAAGCGCTCGTCGTCGTCGCGGTAGATCTCGCGGTCCTCGTCGCGGCCGGCCCGGCCCACCGGATGCAGCCACACGCGGTCGGGGCGCCACGCGTCGTCGACCGTCGTGTAGACGATGTGCGTGCCGTCCGGCAGGAAGTGCGAGCCCGAGAACGTCCCCTCCAGCACGTCCGGGAGGACCTCGCCCGTGACGAGGTCCTTCACGCGCACGGTGTACCGCTCGTCGCCCGCGAGGTCGACGCCCCACAGCATGCGGGTGCCGTCGTTGGAGACGTCGAACGACCCGAGCGAGAAGAACTCGTGGCCCTCGGCCTCCACGTTGGCGTCGAGCAGCACCTGCTCGCCCGGCACCTCCACCTCGGGGCTGAGCACCGGGGGAGTCCAGTCGTCCGGCCCGGCGATCGGCGCCCGGCACTGGATGCCGTACTGCTTCCCCTCGATCGTGCGGCCGTAGTACCACCAGTCGCCGCGCCGGCTCGGCAGGCTCAGGTCGGTCTCGCGCACGCGCCCCTTGATCTCCTGGAAGATCCGCTCCCGCAGCGGCTCGAGGTGCGCGAGCGCCGCGTCCGTGTGGGCGTTCTCGGCCTCGAGGTGCGCGATCACCTCGGGGTCGTCCTTGGCGCGCAGCCAGTCGTAGGGGTCCTCGAACGTGTCGCCGTGGTGCGTGCGCGCCTGGGGGCGGCGGGCCGGCTGCGGCGGGGTGGAGGCGGCGGGATCGGTCGGGCTCACCCGACAACGCTATCCGCCGGGGCCGCCCTGTTCGATCGCACGTGCGCGGATGCTCCGCGCGGTTTGACCGCCCCGGCCGCGGATGCGAGGATCGGTGACGGTCTGGTTGCCAGACGCTGAACACCCGGTGAACTCTTCGTTCGCCCCCCGCCGCTCTCGGCGGAGGCATCCCCTGCGTATCCGGAAGGCGGACGGTGGAAACCGCAGCCCTCATCGTGGTGCTGGTCATCGCGCTCGCACTCTTCTTCGACTTCACCAACGGCTTCCACGACACCGCCAACGCGATGGCCACGCCCATCGCGACCGGCGCGCTGAAGCCCAAGGCCGCCGTCACGCTCGCCGCGATCCTGAACCTCGTCGGCGCCTTCCTGTCGACCGAGGTGGCCAAGACCATCTCCGGCGGCATGATCCGCGAGGAGGAGATCGCCGGCGACGTGTTCCCCTCGCTGATCTTCGCGGGCCTGATCGGCGCCATCACATGGAACATGCTGACCTGGCTGCTCGGCCTTCCCTCGAGCTCGTCGCACGCGCTGTTCGGCGGCCTGATCGGCGCCACGCTCGTCGGCTTCGGCCTGGCCGGGATCGACTTCGGCGTCGTGATGTCCAAGGTCGTGCTGCCCGCGCTGCTGGCCCCGCTCACGGCCGGGATCATCGCGTTCGCGCTGACGAAGGTCGCGTACGCCGTGACGCGGCGCTACGACGGCAAGCCGGACGGCCGGGCCGGGTTCCGGTGGGGCCAGATCTTCACGTCCTCGCTGGTCGCGCTCGCGCACGGCACGAACGACGCGCAGAAGACCATGGGCGTCATCACGCTCGCGATGATCGCGGCCGGATGGCAGTCCGCCGAGCACCACGAGCCCCAGCTCTGGGTCATCGTCTCGGCGGCCGCCGCGATCGCGCTCGGCACCTACGTGGGCGGATGGCGCATCATCCGGACGCTCGGCAAGGGCCTCACCGACGTCAAGCCCGCGCAGGGCTTCGCGGCCGAGACGTCCACCGCGGCGACGATCCTCGCCTCGAGCCACCTCGGCTTCGCGCTGTCGACCACGCAGGTCGCCTCCGGCTCCGTCATCGGCTCCGGCCTCGGGCGGCGCGGCTCGGAGGTCCGGTGGCGCACGGTCGGCCGGATCATGGTGGGCTGGCTGCTCACGCTCCCCGCCGCCGGGGCCGTCGGCGCGCTCGCCGCCCTCGTCGTGGTGTGGACCCAGGCGGCCGGCCTGGGCGTGGTCGGCGTCGCGATCGATGCGCTGCTCGCGATCGCGATCATCGCCTACCTGTATCTGCGCTCGCGCCGCGACGAGGTCCACGCCGGCAACGCCATGAGCGAGGTCGCCGAGTCCGGGCTCGCGGTCAAGGTCGACGAGAACCCGCCGCCCACGCCCCGGCAGCGCCGCAGGCTCGCGCAGCGCCAGGCCGAGAAGGAGTCGAAGAAGTGACCATCGACTGGCTCGCGTTCCTCCAGGTGTTCCTCGCCGCGCTGACGGCCGGCGTGGTCGTCGTGGGGTTCTACGCGCTCGGCCTGCGGCTGCTGGCGCGCAGCGGCCGGATCCCCGTGGCGCTGCCCGCGACCTTCACGGACGCGATCACCGTGCTCTCTCCCAAGCAGATCAAGCGGGCCGAGAAGTCGGCCGCGAAGGCGGCGGCGAAGAGCCCGCTGACCGAGGGCGCGAAGCGCCTGTCGCTCATCGGCGCGTTCGCGTGCTTCACGGTGTGCGCCCTGGCTGTGGGGTCGGGCATCCTGCTCATCGTGCTCGGCTGAGGCCGGCCCGCAGCCGCGCGCTCTCGTCGCCGGCCGTCGCTAGGCTCGCCTCATGCAGTTGGGTCAGTACGCGCCCGCACGCCGGACGATCGTCCACCTGAGCGACACGCACCTGCTCGCGGGGAACGCGCCGCTCGGCGGGCGCTACGACACCGAGGCGAATCTGATCCGCACCCTCGCCCGCGTCGAGCAGCTCACGGCGGACGGCGCCGTGCGACCGGACGCGCTCGTCTTCACCGGCGATCTCACCGACCTCGGCGAGCCCGGCGCGTACGCGCGGCTGCGCGAGCTCGTCGAACCGGTCGCCGCGCGGATCGGCGCGCCGGTCGTCTGGGTCGCGGGCAACCACGACGAGCGTCCGGAGCTGCGGCGGGATCTGCTCGGCCTGCCTGCCGGCCAGGAGCCCGTGACGGGCGTGTGGGATCTCGGCGGGCTGCGGCTCATCGCGCTCGACACCTCGGTGCCCGGCTGGCATCACGGCGAGATCGACGCGGCGCAGCGCGAGTGGCTGCGGGCCCAGCTGGCGGCTCCCGCTCCGCTGGGCACGATCCTCGCCCTGCACCACCCGCCGCTGCCGAGTCACGTGCCGCTGTTCGACATCCTCGAGCTGCGCGACCAGCCGGCGCTGGCCGAGGTCCTCGCCGGCAGCGACGTCCGCGCCATCCTGGCGGGGCACCTGCACTACTCGATGAGCGGCACGTTCGCGGGCATCCCGGTGAGCGTGGCGTCGGCGTCCTGCTACACGATGGACGTCGCGCTGCCGCCCACGCGCGTGAACGGCATGGACGCGGGCCAGACGTTCCACCTCGTGCACGTGTACGACGAGACCGTCACCCACACGGTCGTGCCGGTCGACGCGGACGACGCCGCCGCGTTCTTCGGGCCCGAGTGGTACGAGCGGATCGCGCGGATGACGCCCGAGCAGCGGCTCGAGCTCTTCTCGCGCAAGCCCCCGCGCGGCTGAGGCGGGCGCGCCTCGCCGCGCGTAGGCTCGGTGACGCCCCCCGCACCACAGGCGGCTTCGCATCGCCGCGATACCTGAGGACCAGTCATGGCCGACACCACTTCCGCGCGCTCGACGGCGAGCGCGACCCGCACCGAGACCGACTCGCTGGGATCGATGGAGATCCCCGCCGACGTCTACTGGGGCATCCACACCGCACGGGCCGTCGAGAACTTCGACATCTCCAAGCGCCCGATCTCGGTCTACCCCGAGTTCGTCGTGGCGCTCGCGATGGTCAAGCAGGCCGCCGCGCGCGCCAACCGCGAGATCGGCGTGCTCTCGCCCGCCAAGGCCGACCTGATCGACCAGGCCGCGCAGCGCGTGATCGACGGCGAGTTCCACGACCAGTTCGTGGTGGGCGTCATCCAGGGCGGCGCCGGCACGTCGACCAACATGAACGCGAACGAGGTCATCACCAACATCGCGCTCGAGATCGCCGGGCGGGAGAAGGGCGACTACGCGTACCTGTCGCCGATCGACCACACCAACCGCAGCCAGTCGACCAACGACGTATACCCGACCGCGATCAAGCTCGGGCTGTCGCTCGTGCACGTGTCGCTGCTCGAGGAGCTCGATCTGCTGCGGCGCGCCTTCCTCGCCAAGGCGAACGAGTTCCACGACGTGCTCAAGGTCGGCCGCACGCAGCTGCAGGACGCCGTCCCGATGACGCTCGGGCAGGAGTTCCACGGCTTCGCCACGACGCTGGGGGAGGACCACCAGCGCCTGACCGAGAACGCGTCGCTGCTGACCGAGATCAACCTGGGCGCAACCGCGATCGGCACCGGCGTGACCGCGCCGCGCGGCTACGCGGAGTCGGCGCGCAAGCATCTGGCCGACATCTCGGGCCTGCCTCTGACCACGGCGACGGACCTGGTCGAGGCCACGAGCGACACCGGCGCGTTCATGTCGTTCTCCTCGTCGCTCAAGCGCAACGCCATGAAGCTGTCGAAGATCTGCAACGACCTGCGGCTGCTGTCGTCCGGGCCGCAGGCCGGGTTCGGCGAGATCAACCTGCCGCCGCGCCAGGCCGGATCGAGCATCATGCCCGGCAAGGTCAACCCGGTGATCCCGGAGGTCGTGAACCAGGTCGCGTTCTCGGTCGCGGGCGCGGACATGACCGTGACCATGGCGGTGGAGTCGGGTCAGCTGCAGCTGAACGCGTTCGAGCCCGTGATCGCGCACTCGATCCTGCAGTCCATCATCTGGATGCGGCAGGCGATGCGCACGCTGCGGGTGAACTGCGTCGACGGCATCACGGCGAACCGCGAGCGCCTCGGGGCGATGGTGGGTTCGTCGGTGGGCGTGGTCACGGCCCTCACGCCGTTCATCGGCTACGCCGCCGCGGCGGCGCTCGCGAAGACCGCGCTGCTGACCAACCGGAACGTGGCGGACCTGGTCGTCGAGGCGGGCCTGATGGACCGCGAGGAGGTCGAGAAGCAGCTCTCGCCCATGCGCCTGTCCGGGATCGAGGCCATCACGGCCGCCGTGCCGATCGTCGCCCCCGAGGACCTTCCGACGTCCAAGTGACCGTCGTGCCGAAGGCCCCGCAGCTCGCGCTGCGGGGCCTTCGCGCGTTTCCGGATCCCACGAGGCGGGAGAGTGGTCTAGTCCAATCTCTCGGTCAGGTAGGATATTGAAATACGTCGTCACACGATTGGGGCCGCCCGGAGGGGTCGGCCTACCGTGTGGGGCGGTGGCCTCCGCACCCCCGGGCGGACGTCACAGCAGTGCTCGTCCCTCCGCCCGCACGCTCTCCCCGAGGTCACACAATGTCGCAGGCCCCGCACCTCCCGCCCCCCGTCTCATTCGAGATCACGCCCGCGCGACGCACCGAGGATGCGCCCGAGGTGGAGCGCGCGGCGAGCGCGCTCGCCGCCGCCGCGCCGTCGTTCATCTCGGTGCGCACCGGCGCCGCGGGGGTGTGCCAGGAGCGATCGCTCGCGCTCCTGCGGCACGTGCGCGACGCCGCGGGCGTGCGGTCCGTGGGGCACATCACGGGGGGCGGAACGACGCGCGCCGAGCTCACCGCGCGCATCGAGGCGCACCTGTCGGCGGGTGTCCGCGACTTCCTCGCGGTGCGCGGCGACGCCCCGCGCGCGGTGCGCGCGCGGCCGGGCATCGCGACGACCGCGGCCATCCGGCTGCTGCGACGGATCGCGGCGGCCCAGGGCGTGGAGGTGACGGTCGGCGTCGCGGCCCACCCGCATGGCAAGCCGGGGGTGACGGACTCGCACGGCGACGTCGCGGCGCTCCTCGCGAAGCAGGCGGCCGGCGCCGCCTTCGCGCTCACGCAGGTGGTGTTCGATGCCGCCTCGTACGCGTGCTACGTCGCGCGCGCCCAGCGTGCCGGCGTGACGATCCCGGTCATCCCGGGCATCATGCCGATCGCGTCTCCCGCGCGCCTGCGCAGGATCGCGGCCCTCACGGGTGTGCAGGCGCCGGTCTCGCAGGTGCTCGAGCTCGAGAACGAGCAGGACCCGCGCCGCTGGGAGGAGATCGCGGTCGCCCGCGCGGTGCGCCTCGGCCGGGACCTCGTCGAGGCCGGAGCTCCCGGGGTGCACATCTTCTCGCTCAACAGGCCCGAGACCGCGCTCGCCGTGGCGGCGGGACTGCGCGGCGAGACGGACGCGATCACGGACGCCGCGATCCGGGACGCCGCGATCCGGGGCGCGCTGGTCGCCTGAGCGGCGCGGACCGCGCGCCGCTCGTCAGTCGATGACGCGGCAGTGGGTGGTCAGCTCGCCGATGCCGTCGATGCCGACCGTGACCGTCGACCGATCCCGCATCAGGACCTGCGGCGTGCGCGAGTAGCCGGATCCGCCGGGGCTCCCGGTCGAGATCAGCGTCCCGGGCAGCAGCGTGATGCCGTGCGACAGGTGGGCGATGAGCTTGGCCACGGAGCGGACCATGGTGCCGGTGGAGGCGTCCTGCATCGTGTGCCCGTCGAGCACCGTCCAGATGTGCAGGTCCTGCGGGTCGGGCACCTCGTCGGCCGTGACGACGTACGGGCCGACCGGTGTGAAGCCGTCGAAGGACTTCGCCCGGCACCACTGCGACTCCGAGTACTGCACGTTGCGGGCCGTGATGTCGTTGACCACCGTGTAGCCGAACACGTAGTCCAGCGCGTCCGCCTCGGCGACGTCGCGCGCCGGACGCCCGATGATGACACCGAGCTCGGCCTCGTAGTCCACCGCCTCGCTGAGCGACCGCGCCCAGGTCGTCGTGCCCTCGTGCGGCGCGAGCGAGTTGGGCCACAGCGTGAACACGGTCGGGGTGTCGTCGGTCTTCAGGTTCAGCTCGCCCGCGTGCGCCGAGTAGTTGAGACCCACCGCCATGATGGACGGCGGCGTCAGGACGGCCGGGGCGAACGCCGCGTCGTCCATGCTGATCCGGTCGCCCGCGCCGGAGGCGGCCGCCTCGCGCACCGCCGCCAGGAGCTCGTCGCCCCCCGCGATGAGCTGCTCGAGCGTGCGGGGGCCGTCGGGAAGGAGCGACGGCACGGGGACCGCACCGTCGCCGTCGACGAGCACGAGGGTGGGGGCGTCGCCCCCGGGGAGCACGACGTGGGCGAAACGCATGCCTCCAGGCTAGCCGGGTTCGGCGGCGCTCCCCTCGGAGCGGCCGACGCGGGGCCCCTATGATGACCGTGACAGGCGACGGTCCTCGCAGCCGGCGCGCGGATCCGCCGAATCACGGAGCACGAGGATCGCACATGACGTACGGCACGGGTCTGACCCCGCCCCATCCGCAGCCCTTCCCGACCGCGATGGCCCAGCCCGACCGGGCGCCGGGCGCCGCGATCGCTCCGGCCCCCACGACGGCCGCGCTGCCGGTCGCGAGCCCCCGGGGCCGCCGCGCCTGGATCTGGCTGTGGCCGGTGCTCGCCCTGCTGCTGCTGGCGCTGATCGCGTACTTCGTGTCGTTCCTCGGCGCCGCCGCGTCGACCGTGGGGCTGCTCGCCGCCCTCATCCCGTTCGCGGTCGTGATCATGACCGTGATGCTGATCGACCGCTGGGAGCCCGAGCCGCGAGGCCTGGTGTTCTTCGCGCTCGCGTGGGGCGCGACCGCGTCCATCGCCTTCACCCTCATCTTCGACCTGGCGCTGACGATCGCGGTGCCGCAGCTGTCCGAGAGCGACTTCTTCGGCGCCGTCATCCAGGCCCCCGTGGTCGAGGAGTTCTTCAAGGGACTCGGACTCCTGCTGGTGTTCTGGATGGGTCGGCGCGCGTTCGACGGACCTGTCGACGGCGTGGTCTACGGTGCGCTGATCGGCGCCGGGTTCGCGTTCACCGAGAACATCCAGTACTTCGCGATCTCGCTGATCGAGGGCGGCGCGCTCACGCTCGGGTTCACGTTCTTCATGCGCGCGATCCTGTCGCCGTTCGCGCACGCGATGTTCACGGCCTGCACGGGCTTCGCGCTCGGGCTCGCGGCCCGACGCGGCATGAAGACCCCGTCGGCGCTCGTGTTCTGGATGGTCGGGATGGTCGCGGGGATCCTGCTGCACGCGCTCTGGAACGGCGCGACGTTCGTGGTCGGCGGCGGCCTGGACAGCTTCCTCGGCTACTACTTCGTGCTCCAGGTGCCGATCTTCGCGCTGTTCGTGTGGGGCGTCGTGATGCTGCGGCGGGAGGAGGCGCGGCTCACGCGCGTGCGCCTGGGCGACTACGCGGCCGCCGGCTGGTTCACCCCGCAGGAGGTCGACATGCTCGCCACTCCGCAGGGCCGCCGCACCGGCAGGGCGTGGGCCGCGTCGCTCCCCGGCGGGCGCAGCCGCCTCATGACCGCGTTCATCCGCGACGCCGCCGCGCTCGCCGCGGCGCGCCAGCGGGCGATCTCGGGGCGCGACCCGCAGGCCGCCCACGACGAGCACGTGCTGCTCGCGCGCATCACCGCCACCCGTCAGGCGCTCCTGTCGCACTGATCCGCGACCGCCCCGGAGGGGGTCTTGACAGGCTCCCGGGGCGGGAGCATCCTGTTCTCAGATCAACTCAGCGCCCGGAAGACTCGCAGGCATCGCCGCGGCCCGGGCGCTGAGGAATTTCGGGGGCAGGATCCCCGTCGACCGGGCCCCGCCGCCCTCAGAGCAGCCCCCGGCGCGCGGCCTCCTCGATCGCCGCGCCCCGGTCCGAGACCCCGAGGCGGCGGTAGGCGGCCTGCAGGTGCGTCTTGACCGTGTTGGGGCTCAGCGCGAGGGCCGCGGCCACGTCGCTCACCTGCTCGTGCTCCGCCAGCGCCCGCAGCACCGCCAGCTGCTGATGCGACAGGCGTCCGCGCGTGTCGGAGGTCGCGGGCGGCAGCAGCACATGCGACGTGATCAGGTCGGCCATGGGGATCCCGGCGGATGCCGCCAGCGCGCTGAGGTCCGCCCGCGGCACCACGGCGAGCGAGGCCCGAAGGCCGTGCGTGCTCGCGGTCTCGACCGCCAGGCGGAACGACGCGACCGCGGAGGCGTCCTGGCCGAGGCGAAGCAGCGCCGCCGCGCGCACGACCAGCGACTCCGTGCGGATGCGCGGAGACGGGCTCGACGTCTCGTGCGCCACCTCGCGCAGCGCGCCGGCGATGTCGCCGAGGCCGAGGCGGGAGGCGGCCTTGCGTGCGCGCACCAGGCCGACCGCCGGCCGCGGCAGCTCAGGGCACTGCGCGAGGGCGATCAGGGCCGCCTCGTGCATGCCCTGGTAGGCGAGCAGGGTGCCTCGTGCGATGGCGAGCGCGCACGCGTTCACACCGCCCGCCGTGCGCGCGGCCGGCCAGCTCTCGACCGCGACCTCGAGACGGCTCATCATGTCCACCGGATCGGCCGCGCGGCCGCGCGTGCCGAAGGTCGCGCGGATCGAGGCGGCCATCACCGACAGCTCCTCGAAGTCGTGGGCGGGGTCGCCCAGCAGCGCCACCGCGCTGTCGAAGTCCAGCCGGTCGCTCGCGCGGTACGCCGCGCCCAGCGCGGCGGACGCCCGGACGCGCTGCACGTGCGGGTGACGCTCGCGCAGCTCGGCCGCCTGCGCCAGCCACCGGTCGGCGGCCGCGCCCGTCCCGTTCAGCGCGTGCAGCCAGGCCAGCTCGCCGGACGACTCGAGCGCCGCCCGCACGTTGCCCGTGCGGTCCGACTCCGCATGCGCCTCGGTGAGCACGTCGACCGCGCGCGCGATCAGCCCCGCGGCGGCGAGGGTCATGCCCCACTGCGTCGCGAGCGTGCCGATCCGGGGCTGCACGTCGGCGCGGTCGTCCGCGCCCATGCCCTGCCACGCCTCGAAGGCGTTCTCGGCGACCGCGGCGGCCTCCTCGTAGAGCCCGCGGGTGCGCAGCCCCGCGGTGCGGGCCGTCAGCAGGTCCAGCCGGTCGGCGGTCGGCATGTGCTCGGGGGTGCGCACCTCGGCGTCGGGGAACACGGGCGGCTTGGCGGGGTAGGTGAGCAGATGCACGACGTACTGGCGCATGCCCATCCACCGGGGGCGCCGGCGCAGCTCGGCCGGCGGGATGGCGTCCGCCACCGTGCGCACGACGGCCGGGCGATGGCTGATCAGGATGGGGAAGTGGCGCTCCACGAGCCGGATCGCGTCGGGCCAGCGGCTCTCGGCCAGCGCCGCGAACACCTCCTCGACGGCGTCGACGCGCGCGCCCTGCGGGGGCCGGACCGAGGGCGGCCGCTCGCCGTCGAGCATCATCAGAGCAGCCCGTGCTCGGCGGCCGCGAGGGCCAGCTGCTGCCGATCCGAGACGCCGAGCTTGGCGTACAGGCGCCGCGTGAGCGTCTTGACGGTGTTCGGGCTCACGCCGATGGCCGCCGCGGTCTCGCCCGTCGTGCGCCCCGCGGCGAGCAGGCGGAGCGTCGCCAGCTCGCTCGGCGTGGCCCGTGGCGGCGGCGTGCGCGGCGCGGGCGGGCGCCGGGGCCCTGCCGCGATCACCGCGGCCAGGCTGGGGCTGTCGGCCGGCGCGAACGCGATCAGCGCCTCGAAGTCCCGCAGCGGCAGGTGGCTCAGCCCCGACGGCAGCCGGTGCGTGTCGGCGAGCGTCACGGCGCGCCGGAACGACGCCTCGGTCTGAGGATCCCGCCGCCGCAGGTGGACCGCCGCGATCACGGCCCACGCCTCCACGACCGCGCGAGGCCGTCCCAGATCGTGCAGCGCCGCCTGCGCGTCGTGCAGCGCGCGGTCGAGATCGCCCTGCGTGAGATGGACCACGGCGCGCAGCGAGCGGATCGACGGGAGGATGGGGGAGGGCAGGTCCTCGAGCAGCGCACGCGCCGCCTCCCCGCGTCCGAGGTGGTGCAGCAGGGCCGCGCGGGCCGCGGCCAGGGGGCTCAGCTGCGAGGGCGCGCCCGCCGACAGCGCCGCGTCCGTCTCGTCGAGCGCGGCGAGGGCCGCGGCCGGGTCGGCCGACGGATCCTTCGAGGCCAGCAGCGCCGACGCCCACGCCAGCTCCACGGTGTGCTCGCCGGGGCTCTCCGCCGCCCGCGCGAGGGCGGCGCGCGACTCGTCGAACGCCATGCGGTCGAACGCGGCGGCGCTCTCGGCGAGGGCGAGCGACGCGGGCTGCGGCGCCGGTCTGCCGCCGACGGGCAGCAGCGACCGGGCCGCGGCGGTCCACTGCTCGCAGGCGGGCACGCGGCCCTCCGTCGCGTGCATCCACGCCAGGTCCGAGGCCGCCAGCAGCGCGAGCCGCGTGTCCCCGTGGGCGCGCGCCGACGAGTACGCCCGGGTGAGGTCCTCCAGGCCGGTCGTCGCGTCGCCCGCGAGCACCTCCGTGAGTCCCCAGGCATAGAGCACGTGCGGCAGATCGCCGCCGAGCGCGGCGCGCTGCTCGTGCGGGATGCGCTCGAAGTCCTCGCGCGCCCGCCGGACCAGGGCGAGCGACCCGGTCAGGTCGCCGGACCGTCGCGCGACCCGCGCCTCGTTCGTCAGGCGCAGCACCGCCGCGACCGCGTCGGCACGCGACGGCGAGGTCGCCGCGGCGGCGGCCGACGGGGCCGCGAGCAGGTACGCGCGGATGCGGCGCCAGCGCGGATCCGCGTCCAGGCGCTCGGCCGGCACCGTGTCCACCACGGCGCGGACGGCGGGCATGCCGGTCGTCAGCAGCTGCCGCCAGTTCTCCTCTGCGATCCGCAGGGCCTCATCCCACGCCTGGGCTCCCAGTGCGCGATAGATCCGCGACGTGGGTGTGGGCGTCGGGTAGTGCCCGGGGACCGAGTAATCGGTGCTCCCCCTCACGAGGGTCATTATGCTCCGCGCTCGGACATCGCCCTACTGATATTCCAGGCAGCGGCCCGATGACCGGGTGACACGGGGGGTGAACCCGCGCGATTCCGCGGAATCACGCGGAATATCGAGCCGGGTGACAGGGCGGGTGAAATTCGCTGGGACCGCCCTCGGCCAGGTGCGTGGCGCGCGGATCGTTTGCGTGTGACGTCCGCGCATCCCCGGACGGAGAGCCGCCCGCCCGAAGCGGCATCCGCTCAGGGAGGCACCCCAGTGCGGGCGCACTGTGGGGGCGCATGCCCGGGTAGGAGCACATCGATGTCCAGGTACCGCAACTCGAGTCGGCTCGACGGCGACGCGGGAGGAGCCGGCGGCGTCCGTCGCGGCACGCGCTGGCTCGCTGCGCTGAGCGCGCTGCTGCTCGCGTCGTTCGGCGCGCTCGTGGCGACGCCCGCGCAGGCGGCGACCGTGGGCGGGGTCCAGACCTCGTTCGCGATCGACGGCGACAAGCTCGCCCCGGACGACTGGGAGGCCTTCTACGGGCCGGGCCTCACGCCGGGCGGGCTGCCGACGACCGGGATCATCGACAGCTACGCCAACAGCGAGGCGTGTCGCGGCGACGGCACGACCACCGAGGACCCCACCATCAGCGGCACCAACAGCCAGACCATCAACTCCAACCCGTGGCAGATGAGCCCCGGCCCGTACCCGAACGAGAAGAGCGATCTGTGCTCCGCGGGCGCGGCCTACGAGATCGTCGACGTCAACGGGCAGCAGCACGTGATCCTGTACCAGTACTGGACCCGCGCCCCCGAGGGCACCGGCGACCTGTCGATCAACTACTCGTTCGAGGGCGGCGCGCCGGGCCGCGACGGCGACCGCCTGGTGCAGTTCAACGTCAACCCGAACGGCACGACCAACGCGATCGGAATGATCTGGGACGGCGTCTCGTGGGTGCAGACGCCGAACATCACGTTCGAGGCGGCGGTCGGCACCAACCCCGACTTCCCGGGCTCGCAGGACGACACCTTCGGCGAGATGGCCATCGACCTGACGGCGTCGGGCCTGCTGCCCGAGACCGGCTGTCTGACGTTCACGACCGGCGACATCGTCACCCAGACCGGCAACGCCACCACGGGCGGCCAGCTGCAGGACTTCATGTCGGGCGGCGACTCGCTCACGATCGGCAGCTGCGGCCCGCTGACCGTGCAGAAGGAGGTCACCGGGCCGGTCCCCGAGGGCACCCTGTTCGACTACCTGATCGATCAGGAGGACGGCCTCGCGACGCACGGCGCCACCCGGCCCGCCCGCGACACCGACGGCAGCACCTCGACCGTCACGGCCCAGATCGAGGCCGGCGGCTCGCACACGTACACCGACCTCATCGCCCAGCCCGACTACCGCGTCGCGGAGCTCGTAGCGAGCCTGCCGACCGGGGTGACCGGGCTGTCCGTGGTCTGCACGTACCAGAACCCCTTCCTCGTCGGCAGCCCGCAGCAGACCACGACCGTGTGGGAGAACGGCGCCTACACGGGGAACACATTCGTGCTCTCCGCCGCGACGCTCGGCCTGATGACCCCCGTCTGCGTCATCACGAACCAGGTGACCTCGCTGACGCTCGACAAGATCGTCGTCAACGACGACGGCGGCACCGCCACGGGCGCGGACTTCCCGCTCACGGCGACCGGCTCGGGCGGCGTGGTGCTCACCGGCGCCGACACCGACTCGGACGGCGGCAGCGCGCTCACCGCGCTGGTCGGACCGGGCGGCTACACGCTGTCGGAGCAGTCGCTCGACGGCTACACGGCCGGAGCCTGGTCCTGCACGGGCGGATCCCTGCAGGGCGACGTGGTCACGATCGCCGCGGGCGAGGCCGTGACCTGTGCGATCACGAACGACGACCAGCCCGCGCACCTCACGCTGGTCAAGGACGTCGTCAACGACGACGGCGGCACGGCGATCGACACCGACTTCACCCTCACCGCGAGCGGCCCCACGCCGATCTCGGGTGCCGAGGGCGACGCGGCGGTCACGGACGCCGAGGTCTCCGCGGGCACCTACACGATCGCCGAGGAGGCGCTCGCCGGATACGAGCTCACCGGCATCCAGTGCTGGACGGACGACACCCGTCAGACCGAGGTGCCCGTGACCGACGGGCAGATCGCGCTCGGCAGCGGCGGATCCGCGTACTGCGAGCTGACGAACGACGACCTGCCCGGCTCGCTGCAGCTGATCAAGGAGGTCGTCAACGCCGACGGCGGCACCGCCGCACCGGGCGACTGGACGCTCAGCGCCGACGGCCCCACGCCCATCTCGGGCGCCGGCGGTGTCGGCCCCGTCGACGTCAGCGCCGGCACCTACACGCTGTCCGAGACCGGCGGCGCCGCGGGCTACGAGGCCGGCACCTGGATGTGCTCGGGCGCGACCGCGGAGGGCGACACGGTGGTCGTGCCGAACGGCGCCGCGGTCGTCTGCACGATCGTCAACGACGACATCGCGCCCCGCCTGACGCTCGTCAAGGAGGTCGTGAACGACGACGGCGGCACGGCCGCCGCCACCGACTGGACGCTGACCGCGACGGGCCCCGTCGAGATCACCGGTGCGACCGGCGATGCCGCGATCACTGGCGCGGCGGTGCAGGCCGGCGCCTACGAGCTGACCGAGAGCGGCCCCGGCGGCTACGACGCGGGCGACTGGTCGTGCACGGGCGGCAGCCTGCAGGGAGCGACCCTCACGCTCGGTCTCGACCAGAACGTGACCTGCACGATCGTCAACGACGACATCGCCCCCCGGCTCACGCTGATCAAGCAGGTCGTGAACGACGACGGCGGCACGGCCGTCGCCACCCAGTGGACCCTCACGGCCGACGGCCCGACACCGATCTCCGGCGCCACGGGCAGCGGCGCCGTGACCGACGCCGCGGTCGAGGCGGGCGTCTACACGCTCTCCGAGGACGGCCCCGCCGGATACAGCGCGAGCGACTGGTCCTGCACGGGCGGCACGCTCGACGTGGACCAGCTGACCCTGGCCGTGGGTGAGGTCGCGAGCTGCACGATCGTGAACGACGACATCGCGGCGCTGCTGACGCTCGTGAAGGCGGTCGTGAACGACGACGGCGGCACAGCGGCGGACACCGACTTCACGCTCACGGCCGACGGTCCGACGCCGATCTCGGGTGCCGAGAGCGACCCGGCGGTCACGGCGGCACCGGTGTCGGCGGGAAGCTACTCGATCGGCGAGGCGGCCGTCGACGGCTACACGCTGCTCGGCATCTCGTGCTGGACCGACGACACGCGCGAGACCGCGCTGGACGTCGTCCAGGGGCAGCTGGAGCTCGGCAGCGGGGACACCGCGTACTGCGAGCTGACGAACGACGACCTCCCGGCGGCGCTCACGCTGGTCAAGGAGGTCGTGAACGACGACGGCGGCACGGCCGTCGACACGGACTTCACGCTCACGGCCGACGGTCCGACGCCGATCTCGGGTGCCGAGGGCGACGCGGCGGTCACCGACGCGCTGGTCTCGGCCGGCACGTACACGCTCGGCGAGGAGGCGCTCGCCGGATACGAGCTCACGGGCATCCTGTGCTGGACCGACGACACGCGCGAGACGACCGTCACGGTCACGGGCGGCACGATCGACCTCGCCAACGGCGGGTCCGCCTACTGCGAGCTGACCAACGACGACATCGCGCCGCTGCTCACGCTCGTGAAGGCCGTCGTGAACGACGACGGCGGCACCGCGGTCGACACGGACTTCACCCTCACCGCGACCGGACCCACGTCCATCGGGGGCTCCGAGGGCGACGGGGCCGTGACGATGGCGCCGGTCACGGCCGGCACCTACCTGCTGGGCGAGCTGCCGATGACGGGCTACGCGCTCGTCGACGTCTCCTGCTGGACCGACGACAGCCGCGAGACGGCGGTGCCGGTCGCGGACTCGCAGGTCGCGCTCGCGAACGGCGCCACCGCCTACTGCGAGCTGACCAACGACGACATCGCGCCGCTGCTGACGCTCGTCAAGGAGGTCGTGAACGACGACGGCGGCACGGCCGCCGACACCGACTTCACGCTCTCCGCCGACGGACCCACGCCGATCTCGGGTGTGAGCGGCGAGGACGCCGTCACGACCGTCCCCGTCACCGCGGGCGAGTACGCGCTCGGCGAGACGGGACCGGCCGGCTACGCGCCGGGCGACTGGGGCTGCGACGGCGGCGCGCTCGCGGGCTCCAGCCTGACGCTCGAGGTCGGGGACGTCGTCGTCTGCACGATCGTGAACGACGATCTGCCGGGCGAGCTGACGCTGATCAAGGACGTCGTGACCGACGACGGCGGCGAGCTGGATCCCTCGGCGTGGACGCTGACGGCGGAGGGCCCCGTGACGATCACGGGGGTGACCGGCGACCCCTCCGTGACCGACGCGATCGTCCCGGCCGGCGACTACACGCTGTCGGAGGACGGCCCCGCCGGGTACGAGCCCGGGGTGTGGGTGTGCGACGGCGGCATGGTCACGGCCGAGGGCGTCGTGACGGTGCCCAACGGCGGCGACGTGACCTGCACGATCGTGAACGACGACATCGCTCCGCACCTGACGCTCATCAAGGAGGTCGTGAACGACGACGGCGGCACGGCGGCGGCGACCGAGTGGACGCTCACGGCCGACGGCCCGTCCGACATCTCCGGCGCGACCGGCGACGCGACCGTCACGGGCGCCGCGGTGCTGGCGGGCGAGTACGCGCTCGGCGAGACGGGCCCCGCAGGTTACAGCGCCGGCGCCTGGAGCTGTGAGGGCGGCAGCCTCGACGGGTCCACGCTCACGCTCGAGGTCGGCGAGGACGCGGTCTGCACGATCGTGAACGACGACATCGCCCCGCTGCTCACGCTGGTGAAGCAGGTCGTGAACGACGACGGCGGCGACCTCGGCACGGCGGACTTCCCGCTCACCGCCGAGGGGCCCGACACCATCACGGGCGTCTCGGGCGACCCGGCGGTCACGGCCGTCGCGGTCACGGCCGGCGAGTACGCGCTGTCCGAGACGACGGCCGCGGGCTACACCGCCGGAGCGTGGAGCTGCGTCGGCGGAAGCCTCGACGGCTCGACGCTGACGCTGGGCGTGGGCGACGAGGTCGTGTGCACGATCGTCAACGACGACCTGCCGGTCGATCTCGCCCTCACCAAGGACGACGGCGGCGCGACCGCGGCGAACGGCGGCAGCTTCGACTACACGATCACGGTCGAGAACATCGGCGACCGCGCGGCCGACCTCGACGAGCCGGTCACCGTGGTCGACCAGCTGCCCGAGGGCATGGTCTTCGTGTCCGGCCCCGAGCAGTGCTCGGCGGTCGACCGCACGATCACCTGCGACGTCGACCCGGCTCTCCTGGGCGTCGGCGGGACGGTCGAGCTGGTGCTGACGGTGGCGTTCGAGGCGGATGCCCCGGCGGGCGAGTACGAGAACATCGCCTGGGTCACGACGGACGACGATCCGGCACCGGAGGAGCCCGAGTGCCCGAGCGAGTCGAACAACGTCGACTGCGAGCCCACGCCTCTGCAGCTGCCCACCCTCACGCTCGTGAAGATCGTCCTGAACGACGAGGGCGGCGAGGCGGAGCCTGGTGACTTCGTCCTCACGGCGACCGGTCCGGTGACCATCACCGGCGTGACCGGCGACGAGGCCGTCACGGCGGCGGAGGTCCCCGCCGGTGTCTACACGCTGTCCGAGACCGGGCCGCAGGGGTACGACGAGGGCGTCTGGACGTGCCTGGGCGGCACGCTCGAGGGCGACGTCGTCACGATCGTCGGCATCGTCGACGCGGTCTGCACGGTCTCCAACCCCGACCGCCCCGTCGACCTGCAGCTGACCAAGGACGACGGCGGCGTCACGGCCGAGGCCGGCGACGAGTTCGACTACACGATCACGGTGGCCAACACGTCCGGGCGCGACGTCGACGCCGACGACCCGGTCACGGTGGTGGACGAGCTGCCTGAGGGGATGGCGTACGTCTCGGGTCCCAAGGAGTGCACCGCCGACGGCCGCACGGTCACCTGCGAGCTCGACCCGACGCAGTTGACGGCGGGAGCGAGCGTCGTGCTCGAGCTGACCGTGCGCTTCGAGCCGGACGCGCCGGCCGGGGAGTACGTGAACCTCGCCTACGTGACGACCGAGGACGACCCGGCTCCGGAGGAGCCGGAGTGCCCGGAGGTCGGCGATGTGGCGGTGGCGACCGTATCGGCTCCCAACGTCGACTGCGAGGAGACGCCGCTCGTCGCGGGCACGCTCGACGCCGAGAAGTCGGTGTGGGAGCAGGACGGCGACGACTGGATCGAGTCGGACGGCATGGTCGACTTCGGCGACGTGGTCCGCTACCAGATCGCGCTCACGGCCGGCGGCGACGCCCTCAGCCGCGACGTGGTGGTGGTGGACGAGCTGGAGGACGGGCTCGAGAGCCTGCTTCCCGCCAGCTGCTCCGTCGAGTGCGAGGCGACGTACGACGAGGACACCGCGACCCACCGGATCGAGATCGCCGAGATCGAGGAGGGCACGGTGGTCACCGTGACCTTCGACGCGATGGTCCCCGACGCGCCGGCGCTCAAGCCCGGCGAGAAGGTGGAGACGTCGTTCGACAACGTCGCCGCGGTGAGCACCCGCAACCAGCCCGAGACGCCGACCAACACGGTGACGGTGACGGCCAAGGCGTCCAAGGCGCCCGTGGCGCCGCCGCTGCCGCAGACCGGTGGCGAGATCGGCTGGGGCAACGCGGCCCTCGGCGGCGGGCTGCTGCTCGCCGGCTGGCTGCTGCTGGCCCGCTCGAGGCGGCGCGTCACGGCATGAGGCCCGTCGCGGGCCGGGCGCACATCCCCTCGAGGCGCCCGGCCCGCGGCGTGCGCTGTCGGCGTAATCCGGTGCACGCGGCCCCCATCGCGCGCGGGGTTCGTGGTTCGATGGATGCCATGAGCGCAGATCGCACCAAGCCCGAGTTCGACGCCCCGCAGGGCCCCGCCCCGTCGGAGCTCGTCGTCCGCGACCTCATCGTCGGCGACGGCGCCGAGGCCAAGCCCGGCGACACCGTCACCGTGCACTACGCCGGCGTCGAGTACGAGACCGGCGAGGAGTTCGACTCGTCGTGGAACCGCGGCGAGAGCATCCAGTTCCCGCTGCGCGGCCTGATCCAGGGCTGGCAGGACGGCATCCCCGGCATGAAGGTCGGCGGCCGCCGCGAGCTGGTCATCCCGCCGCACCTCGCGTACGGCCCCGCGGGCGCCGGTCACTTCCTGAGCGGCAAGACCCTCATCTTCATCATCGACCTGATCGACGTCGCCTGATCCCGATCACCCGAGGCGTCCCTCCGCACGCGGCTCCGGCCGTGGGGGAGGGGCGCCTCCGGCGTTTCCGGAGAATTCATCCGGAGAGTCTGGAATATATGCGCGTGCATAGGTATTGTTCTCGGTACACCGCCGATCACGGCACGACCTTCGAGGAGACCCCATGACCATCGAGATCCCCGGCTACCGTCCCGGCACCTACGTCATCGACCCCGCGCACAGCGAGGTGGGCTTCAACGTCCGCCACATGATGATCTCCAAGGTGAAGGGCAGCTTCCACGTCATCGAGGGCGTCATCGAGGCCCCCGCGAACCCGCTCGAGGCGAAGGTCTCGGCCAAGGCCGACGTCGCCTCGATCAACACCAAGGACGAGGGCCGCGACCAGCACCTCCGCTCGGCCGACTTCTTCGACGCCGAGAACCACCCGACCATCACGTTCGAGTCGACCGGCGTGCGCGAGCAGAACGGCGAGTTCCTCGTCGACGGCGACCTCACCATCAAGGGCGTCACGAAGCCCGTGACCTTCACGGTCGAGTTCGGCGGCTTCGGCGCCGACCCGTGGGGCAACTACAAGGCGGGCGCCACGGGCAGCACGACCATCAACCGCGAGGACTTCGGCCTCACCTGGAACGCGGCGCTCGAGACGGGCGGCGTGCTGGTGGGCAAGGACGTCACCATCACGCTCGACCTGCAGGGCGCGCTCAAGCAGGACTGACCTCGCACCCTGTGAGGGGCGGGTGCCGGACGGCATCCGCCCCTCGTCGCGTCCGCAGCCGGCCCGCCCGGTGCGTCACGGCGTGGGCGCCTCGGCGTCGTAGGCGCGGAAGCGCGTCGCGAAGCGCAGGATGACCGCCACGACCACGATGATCGCGACGCCGCCGACGAGCGGCGGGAACCACAGCGCGATCCCGGCGAGCGTGCCGGTGTAGAGGGCGCCGACCCGCGGACCGCCGGCGACCACGACCATGAAGATGCCCTGCAGGCGGCCCCGGACGGCGTCGGGCACCGCGGCCTGCAGCATCGTCTGCCGGAAGATCGCGCTGATGTTGTCGGCCGCGCCCGTGAGTGCCAGGCAGACGCACGCGAGCACGATCATCGGGATGTCCGGGTGGGTCTCGTCCACGCCCCTCCCGCCGAGCGCGGCCACGAGCAGAACCAGCCCGAACAGCCCCGTCGCCAGGCCGAACGCCTGGATGGCGCGCGCGATGCCCACGCCCTGCCGCCGCACGGATCCGACCCGGCCGGAGAACAGGCTCGAGACGAACACGCCCACCGCGATCGACGCCATCAGCAGCCCCGAGGTGACCTCGCCGCCGCCGAGCAGCACCACGCCGAGCGCGGGGAACAGCGCGATCGGCTGCCCGAACGTCATGGCGATCACGTCGAGGATGAACTGCATCCGGATGTTCGGGGCGACCTTCAGGAACCCCAGGCCGTCGACGATCGACCGCAGCCCCGGCCGGTCGGTCTGCCCCTCGGGCGGCAGGTGGGGCAGGGTCGCGAGACCCAGGAACAGCGACAGCGTCAGGATCGCGTCGATCGTGTAGGTGATCGGGTAGCTGAACGCGGCCACCAGCAGGCCGCCGAGCGCGGGCCCGGCCATCACCATGATCCCGGCGGTGATGCCCGTGAGCGCCGCCGCCGCGGGGATGAGGTGCGTCCCGACCAGGGCGGGCGTCATCGCGGCCTTCGTGGCCGATGCGACGGTGGTCGCGGCCGAGCTCGCGATCGACAGCGCGTACAGCCACGCCTCGTTCACCAGGCCCGACCACGCGAGGACCGCGAGCAGCACCGTGGCGCTCCAGCCGATCGCCGCGGCGACCAGCGCCACGAGCCGGCGGTCGAAGTGATCGGCGAGCATGCCCCCGTAGAGTCCCGCCACGATCATCGGCACGAGACCCGCGACCGCGATCATCGACACCGCGAAGGTCGATCCCGTCAGGGCGAACATGTGCAGCATCACGGCCGTGATCGTGAGCTGGCCGCCCAGACCTCCCAGCAGCGTCCCCACCCACAGTCGCGCGAACGCGGGGCTCTGGGTCAGCGGACGCAGGTCGATGAGATGTCCGCCGCCGGTTCGAGCCACGAGAAGACATTAGTCCGTGGGCGAACGGCCAGGCGCCGTGCGGTCGCCGAGGCCGCCGGACGCTGGTAGACTCACGTGGTTGCCGTTCGATCGGCCGCGGATAAAGAGAGCTCGCGCATCAGGCGTCGGGCGCCGCGCAACGAAGAGGAAGGGGATCGGTTCTATGGCACTGGAAGCAGACGTCAAGAAGGCGATCATCGAAGAGTACGCGACGCACCCCGGTGACACCGGATCCCCCGAGGTGCAGGTCGCGATGCTGACGCAGCGCATCAAGGACCTCACCGAGCACCTCAAGGAGCACAAGCACGACCACCACTCGCGTCGTGGCCTGTTCCTGCTCGTCGGTCAGCGCCGCCGTCTGCTCGGCTACCTCCAGGACATCGACATCGAGCGCTACCGCTCGCTGATCGAGCGTCTCGGTCTGCGCCGCTGAGCTGAGAGCAGCAGAGCGCACCAGCGTTCAATCGTCTTCGAGAGATCCCGTCCCAGGTGTGGGGCGGGATCTCTTGCTTTTTCAGGAGCGTCTCGCACGCTCGCGCCGACGCTCCGCGCCGGACACTCGCGAGCGAGGAACGTCGCTTCGCTCCACGCTCGCTTCGCTCGCACGTTCTTTTCAGGAGCGGTCGCACGCTGCGGGGCCGCAAGCGGCACCCTTGCGAGCGAGAACGTCGCTTCGCTCCGTTCGGCAGCGCTTCGCGCTGCGGGGTCGCTTCGCTCCACGCTCGCTTCGCTCGCACGTTCTTTTCAGGAGCGGTCGCACGCTGCGGGGCCGCAAGCGGCACCCTTGCGAGCGAGGAACGTCGCTTCGCTCCGTTCGGCAGCGCTTCGCGCTGCGGGGTCGCTTCGCTCCACGCTCGCTTCGCTCGCACGACCGTAGATGACCGGGGGTTCTCCCCGGTCGTTGAGCGGAGCGCAGCGGAGTCGAAACGGGCTGATCCCCACGGCTACCCCACACGCCGCTTCGCGGCGCGCGGGGCACCTCGCCGCGTGGGCCCAGAGCGCAGCAAGTCGAAGCCGACCGCCCCGCGGCTTCACCCCTCGTAGCCGAGGTGGCGGTGCGAGACCGGCTCGATGCCCGTGAGCGTCGCGTAGCCGTCCGCGAGCAGCGCGGCATCCGTCCCCGGCTGCGGGACGTGCGGCAGGTCCTCGACCGCGAGCCGGATGTGCTTGTGGCCGCGCTCGCTCAGCGTGGTCTGCACGATGCCGAACGGGGCCAGGGGCGCCTCGCGGATCCCGCGATGCTCGGGCGCGTTCGGCACGTTGAGGTTGACCACGGAGCCCTTCTCCAGCGACATCAGGAACGGCAGTGCGTCGATCGCGGTCTGGGCGGCAGCGTCCCACTCGAACACCTCAGGGCGCATGCCGACGTCGAGCGACACCGCGAGCCCCCACGCGCCGTTCAGCCCGCCGGTCAGCGCCGCGCCGACCGTGCCCGAGTGCAGGATGGCGCGCCCCACGTTCGCACCGTGGTTCACGCCCGACAGCACCAGATCGAACGTGTCGCCGAATGCCCCGTGGGCCGCGATCAGCGCGATCAGGCCCGGGCCGCCGCGGACCGCGAACGCGGGGAGCTCCTCCAGCCCGTCGATCTCCCGGCGGTCCACGGCGATCCGGCCCTCCTCCTCGCCGGCGACGATGGACGCGCTGGCGCCGCTGGACTGCCGCTCGGGCGCCGCGATCGTCACGTCCAGACCGTGCTCGCGCGCGGCGCGCGCCAGCGCGTGCAGGCCGGGGGCGTCGATGCCGTCGTCGTTCGTGACCAGGGTGCGCGTCATGCGGGGTCCTCCGGCGCGGGCTCCTCGTGATGCGGGCGATGATCGGTCGGCTCGGCCAGCGCGGCGAGGCCGTCGGGGCTGACGCGGCCGTGGCTGTCGTCCGAGTCGTCGGCCGAGGGGCCCCGGAGCGTCCGCACCCGCACGCTGTCCCTCAGGCGCGCGATCGTCTCCTGCTCGCCCGTGCCGAGCCCGTGGCGGGTCACGTTGAGCGCGCCCGCCGCGGCTCCGGTCAGGATCGCCTCGCGCAGCGGCTCGCCGGCGGCCAGCCCCGCGCACACGCCGGCGGTGAGCGAGTCGCCGCCGCCCCGGGTGTCGGTCGTCTGCAGCGCGGGCGGCGTCACCTCGTGAACGGTGCGGCCGTCCAGCACCAGGAAAGGCCGGTCCGCGCGGGTCACGATCACGTCGCGCGCGCCGCGGTCCCGCAGGGCCTCCATGGCCGCGACGACCGAGCCGACGTCCTCGCCCTCCAGAAGCCCGTCCGCGCGCAGCTCCTCGTCGCTGACCTTCAGGAGGTCGACGCCGCCCTCGAGCGCCGCGGTCATCCGGTCGCCCGCGAGGTCGACGACGACGCGCACGTCGTTGGTCCGCAGGTCGGCGGCCAGGCGCCGGTAGGTGTCCGCGGGCAGCGCGCCCTCGCCGTGGGGGCCGCTCAGGATCGTCAGCCCCGAGGCGATGCCCTCGCGCAGGGTCGCGCCGTACAGCTCGTCCAGCTCGTGGCGGCCGAGCGGATCCCCGTCCATCTCGGCGACCTCCGTGCGCTGCCCGTCGCGGCGGTCGTGCACGTACGCGGCGCCGCGGCCCGACCGCTCGACCGCGACCACGCGGAAGCCCTCGTCCTCGAGCAGGCGCTGCACCACGCGCCCGGTCTCCCCGGTCAGCGCGCAGCAGATCGTGACGCGCACGCCCAGGCGGCGGAGCATCCGGGCCTGCCAGACTCCCTGGCCTCCGGCGTGGATGTGGATGTCGGGCCGCGCGTCCTGCTCCTCTATCGTGATCGTGAGCGCGGGTGACGGCGCGAAGATCGTGACGTCCATACGGCCGAGGCTAGAACGGCGGAGCCCGCGCGGTCAGCCCCCTTGCGGGGCCGCCGCGCGGGCGCTACCGATGACCGGGAGGACTACGCCTTGGCGCGCGCCGCCAGGAGGTCGGCGTGCCAGCGCTCCGCCACGTCGGGGTGGGCGCGGAGGCGGTACTTCAGGGCGTTCTCGCCGTACAGCGTGTGGATGGGGTTGCTCGGGTCGTCCTCGACGCCGCGCGCCAGGGCCGCCAGCTCGGCGGGCAGCTGCAGCGTCGGCATGTAGTCGTCCAGGCCCGGGTTGAAGAAGAACGGCACCGAGATGCGGTCCTCGGGGTACCGGGGCGACACGACGCGGTGGTTCGTCGCACGCAGGTAGCCCTGCGTGGCCGCCTCGAGCATCTCGCCGATGTTGACCACGAACGCGCCCGGCACCGGGGGAGCGTCGACCCAGTAGCGGTTGCCGTCCGCGTCCTCGCGCTCGACCTGCAGTCCGCCGCGGCCCGGCTCGATCCACAGGAGCGTGAGCACGCCGCCGTCCTTGTGCGCGCCGACGCCCTGCTGCGGCTCCGGCTCGGTCGATCCCGGGTACCGCACGATCTTGATGAGCGACGACGGGTCCTGGAACGCGCCGTCGAAGAAGTCCTCCTCGGCGCCGAGCGAGAGCGCCCAGGCGCGCAGCAGCCGGCGCGACACGTCCGACAGCCGGTCGTGCCACTCCTCGACGACCTCGCGCAGCTCGGGCAGGGCCTCGGGCCACAGGTTCGGGCCTGTCAGGCGCTGGTAGTCCGGTGCCTCGGGGTCGGTCACGACCTCGCGCTCGGGACCGATGTCGATCTGCTCGCGGAAGTCGACCTTGCCCTGCGTCAGCTCGCCGCCGAGCCGCGTGTACCCGCGGAACTGGGGGCTCTTGACGTTCTCGATCGCGAGCTTCTGCTCCTCGGGGAGGGCGAAGAACTCCCGCGCGACGCGGTGCAGGCGCGCCTCGAGTTCGGGCGAGACTCCCGTGCCGGTGAGGTAGAAGAACCCGACGTCCCGCGTCGCGGCGGCGAGCTCGTCGCGGAAGCGCGCGGCCGCTTCGTCGCCCGCGTCGAGCTGGGACATGTCGAGGATCGGCAGGTTGAGGTCGGTCATGTCACCACGCTACGACGGTCGGGGGTCCGACGGATCCCCGCGGGCGGCACTGTTACGGCGGGGGCTCGCCGCGGGTGCTCGCGAGGGCCCTGTCGTCATATGGAGCGGGTCAGGGCCGAGGCGCAGCGCGGGGCCGGCGCGATCCCGTCGGGTCGATCCCGCGGCCGGCCTGCGGCGTGATGCCGGGGTCGGCGAACAGCCACCGCGGGCGGGGCTCGATCAGCGGCCGGAACAGCCACCTCACGGGGCGCGACGCGAGCAGCAGCGTGATCGCGACCGACAGGATGCACACGAGCGGCAGCCACAGCCACGTCGGCTCGAGATCGCGCAGCGCGCCCGACTCGCGGAACGGGTAGAGCACGAACGAGTGCAGCAGATAGATGTACATCGTGTACGTGCCGAAGCGCGTGAACCAGAAGCCGCCGCGCGGCACCAGCACGAAGAACGCCGCGCACAGGATGAGCGCCACCAGCATGAGCGCGAGCCGCACGCCGCCGGCCCACCACGGGGCGTCGCCGAGGAAGTGCGCGTAGTCCTGGTCGTAGAAGAGCCAGTTGCGCATGTCCATGGCCTCCCAGCCGGGAAGCCCCGCCCAGGCGGTCCACCCGGCGAGCGCGAACACCGCGAGCGCGCTCAGCCGCGCCCACCACGCCTTTCGCTCGAGCAGGCGCAGCCGGTCGACCACATCGTGCTCGCGCAGCCACCATCCCAGCGCGAAGAACGGAAGGAAGCCGAGCATGCGCGACAGGGAGAACGTGCTGTCGACGTTCGGGAGGTAGCCGACGCCGATCGAGATCAGGACGGTCCACAGCAGCGGCCAGCGCAGGAGCGCCAGGTAGGGGAGCACGAGGCGGAAGATGCCGAGCGCCAGCAGGAACCACAGCGTCCACGACGGCTGCGTCAGGTTCGGATCGGGGTCGCCCTCGACCAGGCCCTTCGTGATCCACCACAGCGCCTCGAAGATGATGTACGGCACCAGGATGTCCGTGATGACGCGCGCCATCTGCCGCCGCGTGGGCGGGTCGGCCTTCGAGAAGTAGCCCGAGATGATCGCGAACGCGGGCATGTGGAACGCGTACACGACCAGATACAGGGCGTACGCGATGTCGGAGTCGTACGTCAGCCGCTGGACCGCGTGGCCCAGCACCACGAGCACGATGCACGCGAAGCGCGCGTTGTCCCAGTAGGGGACGCGTCGGCGCGGGCGGGGGACGGCCCCCGTCGTCGGGGCGTTCGGTGCCGAGCTCATCCCGATCACGCTACCGTCGCGGCGCGCGGCATGCGGGAATAGATCTGGCGATCGCGTGTTGAAGCGGGTATATTCAACCGCATACAAATGCGACCCACCCCACGCACCCGCCGAACGACGGGCAGATCGGAGATGAACAGATGAGCCAGATGCAGTTCGGCATCTTCTCGGTCAGCGACATCACCGCCGACCCGACCACGGGCCACACGCCCAGCGAGGCGGAGCGCATCCGCGACATCGTCACGATCGCCAAGCACGCCGAGGAGGTCGGTCTCGACGTCTTCGCGCTCGGCGAGCACCACAACCCGCCGTTCTTCTCGTCGTCGCCCACGACGACGCTCGCGTACATCGGCGCGCAGACGACGGACCTCATCCTGTCGACCGCCACGACGCTCATCACCACGAACGACCCGGTGAAGATCGCCGAGGACTACGCGATGCTGCAGCACCTCACGGGCGGCCGCGTCGACCTCGTGATGGGCCGCGGCAACACCGGCCCGGTGTACCCCTGGTTCGGTCAGGACATCCGCCAGGGCCTGCCGCTCGCGATCGAGAACTACGCGCTGCTGCGCCGCCTCTGGGACGAGGACGTCGTCGACTGGGAGGGCAAGTTCCGCTCGCCGCTGCAGGGCTTCACGGCGACCCCCCGTCCGCTGGGCGGCGTCCCGCCGTTCGTGTGGCACGGATCCATCCGCACCCCGGAGATCGCCGAGCAGGCCGCGTACTACGGAGACGGCTTCTTCGCGAACAACATCTTCTGGCCCAAGGAGCACTACCAGCGCCTGATCGCGCTGTACCGCCAGCGCTACGCGCACTACGGACACGGCACGCCCGAGCAGGCGATCGTGGGCCTCGGCGGCCAGGCGTTCATGGCCAAGAACTCGCAGGACGCGGTCAACGCCTTCCGTCCCTACTTCGACAACGCCCCGGTCTACGGCCACGGCCCGTCGATGGAGGACTTCATGGAGATGACGCCGCTCACCGTCGGCTCGCCGCAGCAGGTCATCGACCGCTACGCCGCGATGCGGGACTACTACGGCGACTACCAGCGCCAGCTGTTCCTGATGGACCACGCCGGCCTGCCGCTCAAGACCGTGCTCGAGCAGCTCGACCTGCTCGGCGGCGAGGTCGTCCCGGTGCTGCGCAGGGAGCTCGCGCAGAACCGTCCGGAGAGCGTGCCGGACGCGCCCACGCACGCCGCGCGCGTCAAGGCCGTCTACGGCGACGCCGCGCCCCGCGAGGCGCGGCCCACGTCGGCGGGCGGCAACAACCTGACCGTCGGCGGTCCCTACCAGGACACCCCCGCCGCCGCCCCGAAGGCCGGCTCGGCCTTCGGCAGCGCCGCGACCCGCTGACCCCCCGAGACCCCACAAGGAGATCGACATGACCGACACGCGCCGCATCGCCGTCGTCTCGGCGGGACTGTCCACGCCGTCGTCCACGCGGATGCTCGCCGACCGTCTCGCGGCCGCGACCGTCGCCGAGCTCGACGAGCGCGGCATCACGGGCGAGGCCGAGGTGTTCGAGCTGCGCGACTACGCGCACGACATCACCAACAACCTGCTGGCCGGCTTCGCTCCGCCCGCGCTCGAGAAGATGCTCACCCAGGTCGCCACGGCCGACGCGCTGATCGTCGTGACGCCGATCTTCTCGACGAGCTACTCGGGGCTGTTCAAGTCGTTCATCGACATCCTCGACCGCGAGGCGCTGAGCGGCAAGCCGGTGCTGATCGGCGCGAACGCGGGCACGGCCCGGCACTCGCTCGCGATCGACTACGCCATCCGCCCGCTGTTCGCCTACCTGCACGCCGAGCCGGTCTCGACGGGCGTGTTCGCGGCCTCGAGCGACTGGGGCGGCAAGGAGGACGAGGTCGCCCCGCTGAGCTCGCGCATCGAGCGCGGCGCGCGCGAGCTCGCCGAGGCCATCGCGGCCAAGCCCTCGCTCACCGAGGCCGACCCGTTCGACCCCGACACCTACCTGGGCCAGGGCCGCTCGTTCGGCCACCTGCTGGGAGGCCTCGCGGGGGAGTGACCCGCACGATCGAAGGCCCGGACCGCGCGCGGTCCGGGCCTTCGTCATGCGGCCGGGCGGATGCGCCCGATCGCGAAGTCGATCGTCCAGCCGACCGCGAGTGCGATGGCGATCGAGATGAGCACCGCCACGACGGTGCCGCCGGGCACGATGGAGGCGATCGCCGCGCCCACGAGCGCCTGGAACGCGGCCCAGGCCGTGGCGGCCACGGCGGCGATCGGCAGGTAGCGCACCGCAGGCACGCCCGCGGCGCCCGCCGAGAGGTTGACCGCGAGCCGGCCGAACGGGATGAACCGCGCCGTGAACACCGCCGTGGCGGCGTGCGTGCGCAGGCGCGTCGATGCCCAGTCCATCGCCTGCTGCGGCCGCGGGTGCTGCAGGACGCGCCACATGCGCGGGTGCAGGAGCCGGCCGATCGTGTAGCACGACGCATCGCCCGCGAACGCCGCGAGCGCCCCGATCAGGATCACCGACCACAGCGGCGGCAGCCCGCTCGCCGCCGCGACGCTGCCGAGGGCCGTCACGGCCACCTCGCCGGGGACGACCACCAGGAACGCGTCGGCGAAGACCACCCCGGCGAGCACCGCGAGCGCCCAGGGGTTCGCCGCGAGCCCGACGATCATCGCGTCCATGACACGTGTGTACCCGACGCCGGTGAACGACCGGAGAACGCGCCCCGCTCATCGCCCGCGGGGCCGATCCGGTGACCGCCCGGGGGTGCGCCGGTGAAGGATGGGCAACTCCGGATGAACGCTCGGGGAACCCGGGCGTCCCCGGCCGTCTGCGACGGTCGCCGCGCGTCACCCTGGAAGCGTGAGAATCGCGCTGGTCGCAGAGTCCTTCCTGCCCCACATGAACGGGGTCACGCACTCCGTTCTGCAGATGATCCGTCACTTCGAGGCCCGCGGTCACGAGACCCTCGTCGTCGCCCCCGACGCGGGCGAGGCGGCCGAGCGGGCGCCGCACGGCCGCACAGAGCTGCTGCCCTCGGTGGCCATGCCGTCCTATCCGGACGTGCGCGTCGCCTACCCGACGACCGCGCGCCTGGCCCGCGTGCTGCGCGACTTCCACCCGGACGTCGTCCACCTCGCGTCCCCGTTCGCGCTCGGCTGGAAGGGTCAGGTCGCCGCCGACACGCTGCGCCTGCCCAGCGTCGCGGTCTACCAGACCGACGTGATCGCCTACGCCGAGCGCTACGGCCTGCCCGGCGCGGCGCCCCTCGCCTCGGCCCACGTGGCCCGGCTCCACAAGCGCGCCACGCTCACGCTCGCGCCGTCGTCCGCCTCGGAGGGGCAGCTGTCGGCGCTCGGCATCGACCGCCTGCGCCGCTGGGGGCGCGGCGTCGATGCCGAGCGGTTCCGCCCCGACCGCCGCAGCGAGAGCTGGCGCGCCCGCATCGCGCCCGGCGAGCTCCTGGTCGGCTACGTCGGCCGTCTCGCCGCCGAGAAGCAGGTCGAGGACCTGCGCGTGCTGACCGACCTGCCGGGCGTGCGGCTCGTGATCATCGGAGACGGACCCGAGCGCGAGCGCCTCGAGCGGCAGCTCCCCGGCGCCGTGTTCACGGGCTTCCTGGGCGGCGACCAGCTGGCCCGCGCGCTCGCGAGCCTCGACGTCTTCGTCCACCCGGGCGAGAGCGAGACCTTCTGTCAGACCGTGCAGGAGGCCCTGGCGAGCGGTGTGCCGGTGGTCGCGACCGGCCGCGGCGGCCCCGTCGATCTGGTCCGCTCCAGCGTCGACGGCTGGCTCTACCGGCCCGGCGACCTCGACGACCTGCGCGCGCGGGTGCTCGACCTCACGGGCGACGACGCCAAGCGCCGCTCCTTCGGCGAGGCCGCGCGTGAGAGCGTCGCCGAGCGCACCTGGGAGTCGCTCGGCGACCAGCTGCTCGGCTACTACCGCGAGGCCCAGCGGCTCCGGCCGATCGACGATGCCAGCCGCGCGCGCGGCCTCGCCCGGCCCGACTCCGTGCGGCCGCCGCAGGCGCGCGCGTGGAAGCGCTACGTCGCCCTGGGCGACTCGCTGACCGAGGGCCTGTGCGACACGTCGCGCATGGAGAACGGCGAGTACCGCGGATGGGCGGACCGCCTCTCGACCATGCTCGCCCAGGGCCGCGGCCGGTTCCAGTACGCGAACCTCGCGGTGCGCAGCCGCCGCGTGCGCGACCTCGTCCACGAGCAGGCTCCCCAGGCGCTCGCGATGCGGCCCGACCTGGTCTCGGTGTTCATGGGCGCCAACGACCTCGTCGGCCACGGGGCCGATCCGCTGCGCCTCGCGGCGCACGTCGAGAAGGTGGTGCGCGACATCCGCGCGACCGGCGCAGACGTGCTGCTCGTGACGCCGTTCCTGCCCGACCGGCGCCCGGCGCGCATCTTCGCCCGGCGCTTCGCGCTCTACGCGGTCGAGCTGCGCCGCATCGCGGCCGAGACCGACTCGTACCTGCTCGACGCGGCCGCCCTGCCCGCGCTGGGGGACCGGTCGATGTACGCGGACGACAAGGTGCACCTCAGCTCGCGCGGGCACCGGTACCTCGCCTACCGCGCGGCGGAGGCGCTGGGCATCCCGGACGCGGAGGCGCTCGGCCGGCTCGACGACGCCCTGCACGGGTTCGACGCCGGCGAGGAGCCGGCGCCGCAGACCGACTGGCTGCGGGAGCATGCGCTGCCGTGGGTGTGGCGCCGCATGCGCGGCCGGACGGCGGGCGACGGCATGGTCTCCAAGCACGCCGACTACATCGTCATCCCGGGACGCAACGCGCCCAAGCGCAGCAAGCTCGGCTGACGCGCGGGGGAGCGCCTACTCCTCGATGCCGCCGAGGCCGCGGGCCTCGTCGCGCTCGTCCTCGACGAGCGGATCCGGCTCGTCCTCGACGCTCTCGTCGGGGTCGAGCGTGGGCGGCGGCAGCTCGAGCTCCGTCTCGTCGTCCAGGTCGACGATGCGCTCGTCGTCGGGGATGACGGGGCGCTCCTCATCGGGCAGCGGATCGCGGAAGTCGCTCATGGCACCCACGATAGGCGCGCCGCGCCGCCGGGCGACAGGGCCTGACCGGATCGGGTTTCCGCTGGTAGGGTGGGAAAGGCTCTCCGAGCGGGAGCCGAACAATTCCATACGTGAAGTAGGAGCAGGCTGGCAGGAAGCTGGTCCCCTGAAGTGGTCTCCCAGGCCCGGATCCCGGATCCGTCTCTGGTGGATTTCTCCTGGTGGCCAGCGCAGGCGAGCGTGAACGATGCGCCTTGAGCCCATATCTGCCTGTTCCCTGCTCCTGACGTAGCTGCGCGGCGCTCTGCCGCGCACAGACTGAAGGAGACAGACCTCTTGGAAGGTCCTGAAATCACCGCCGCCGAGGCCGTTCTCGACAACGGCCGCTTCGGCACCCGTACGATCCGCTTCGAGACCGGTCGTCTCGCGCAGCAGGCGCAGGGCGCCGTCGCCGCATACCTCGACGAGGAGACGATGCTCCTCTCGGCCACGAGCGCGAGCAAGCACCCGCGCGAGGGCTTCGACTTCTTCCCGCTGACCGTCGACGTCGAGGAGCGCTCGTACGCCGCCGGCAAGATCCCGGGCTCGTTCTTCCGCCGCGAGGGTCGCCCCTCGACGGAGGCCATCCTGGTCTGCCGTCTGATCGACCGGCCGCTGCGCCCGTCGTTCGTCGACGGCCTGCGCAACGAGATCCAGATCGTCGTCACGGTCCTCTCGATCGCGCCCGGCGAGTTCTACGACGCGCTCGCGATCAACGCCGCGTCGGCGTCGACCCAGATCTCGGGTCTGCCGTTCTCGGGCCCCATCGCGGGTGTGCGCCTGGCGCTCATCCCCGGCCAGGGCGAGAACGCCGACCAGTGGGTCGCGTTCCCGAACGCCGAGCTGCTCGAGTCGGCCGTCTTCGACCTCGTGGTCGCGGGACGCGTCGTCACGAAGGAGGACGGCTCCGAGGACGTCGCGATCATGATGGTCGAGGCGGAGGCCACGGAGCACAGCTGGAACCTGATCAAGTCGGGCGCCACGAAGCCGAGCGAGGAGATCGTGGCCCAGGGCCTCGAGGCCTCGAAGCCCTTCATCAAGCAGCTCGTCGCCGCCCAGGCGGAGATGGCCGCGAAGTCGTCGAAGGAGCCGCTGGAGTTCCCGGTCTTCCCCGCCTACAGCGAGGAGACGTTCGCGTTCGTGAACGAGCGCGCCTACGACGAGCTGGCGAAGGTCTACCAGATCGCCGACAAGCAGACGCGTCAGGCCGCCGACGACGAGGTCAAGGACCGCGTCAAGGCCGAGCTGATCGAGAAGGTCGAGGCCGGCGAGCTGCCCGCCGCGGCCCCGCTCGAGTTCGCCGCCGCCTACAAGTCGGTCACCAAGAAGATCGTGCGCGGCCGCATCCTGACCGAGGGCGTCCGCATCGACGGCCGCGGTCTGGCCGACATCCGCCCGCTCGACGCCGAGGTGCAGGTCATCCCGCGCGTCCACGGCTCGGCGATCTTCCAGCGCGGCGAGACCCAGATCCTGGGCGTCACCACGCTGAACATGCTCAAGATGGAGCAGCAGATCGACTCGCTGTCGCCCACGACGAGCAAGCGGTACATGCACCACTACAACTTCCCGCCCTACTCGACCGGTGAGACCGGCCGCGTGGGCAGCCCGAAGCGTCGCGAGATCGGGCACGGCTTCCTGGCCGAGCGCGCGCTCGTGCCGGTGCTGCCGAGCCGCGAGGAGTTCCCCTACGCGATCCGCCAGGTCTCGGAGGCGCTGGGCTCGAACGGCTCGACGTCGATGGGCTCGGTCTGCGCCTCGACGCTGTCGCTGCTGAACGCCGGTGTGCCGCTGCGCGCCTCGGTCGCCGGCATCGCCATGGGCCTGGTCTCGGACGAGGTCGACGGCCAGACGCGCTACGCCGCGCTGACCGACATCCTCGGCGCCGAGGACGCCCTGGGCGACATGGACTTCAAGGTCGCGGGCACGCGCGAGTTCGTCACGGCGATCCAGCTCGACACCAAGCTCGACGGCATCCCCTCGGAGGTGCTGGCCGGCGCGCTGACGCAGGCGAAGGACGCGCGTCTGCGCATCCTCGAGGTGCTCGACGCCGCGATCGACGCCCCGGACGAGATGGCGCCGACGGCTCCGCGCGTGATCAGCGTGCAGATCCCCGTCGACAAGATCGGCGAGCTGATCGGCCCCAAGGGCAAGACGATCAACGCGATCCAGGACGAGACCGGCGCGCAGATCTCGATCGAGGAGGACGGCACCGTCTACATCGGCGCGACCGACGGCCCCTCGGCCGAGGCGGCCCGTGCCCAGGTGAACGCGATCGCCAACCCCACCAACCCGGAGGTCGGCGAGCAGTTCCTCGGCACGGTCGTGAAGATCATCCCGTCGGGCGCGTTCATCTCGCTGCTGCCCGGCAAGGACGGTCGCATGCACGTGACGCAGATCCGCAAGCTGAACGGCGGCAAGCGCGTCGAGAACATCGAGGACGTCGTGTCCGTGGGTCAGAAGATCCTCGTGCGCATCGCCGAGATCGACGACCGCGGCAAGATGGCCCTCGAGCCCGTCATCGACGAGAACGAGGCGCAGGCCGAGCAGACCGAGGCTCCCGCCGAGGCCTGATCCGTCCGAGTCCGCGAACGCCCCGCTCATCCTCCGGATGGGCGGGGCGTTCCGCGTGGGGGACGTCCACCTGGCGCGATCCCACAAGCGCGTGACGAAAGCGTTATCGGCGCGGCGAGCGCGGGCGTCCGGGGCCTGGAATACGCTCGAAGCACACGCCGATCGCTGGCGTGACACGGGCGCACCTCCCCGGTCGCCCGTGAGGGGGTGGGGGCATGGACGAGGCACAGGCCGGCAGGGCCCGATCCGGTGACGGGTCGACTCCGCAGACGCCGCTCGCGGCCGCCCTCGAGCGCCCGGGAGTCGCCTCCGAGCACCCCTCGGCGCCGATCCCGGTGCAGGGCCCCGCGCTGGGCTCCTTCCTCCGCGAGACGCTCGGCGATACGGGCCTCGAGGTCTTCCCGCTCATGCTCGGCGGCGCCGAGTTCGGCTGGACCACCGACCAGGAGCGCGCGCACGCGCTCCTCGACCACTTCGTCGCGGCGGGCGGCAACGCGGTGCACACCGCCGACTGCTACGCGGCCGGACGCAGCGAGCACATCATCGGGCGCTGGATGGCCACGCGCCGCGTGCGCGACGACATCGTGCTGGCCGTGCGCGTCGGCGACCACCCCGACAACCCCGGACTGGGGTCGGTCAACCTGGTGCGCGCCGTGGAGGCGTCGCTGACGCGTCTCGGCACCGACCGGATCGACGTGCTGTACCTCGACGCGTCGGCCGAGCGGGTGCGGTCCATCGAGGACACGCTGGCGACCGCCGAGTGGCTGATCGAGGCCGGCAAGGTGCGGCACGTCGGCGCGTACGCGTTCACGGCCGAGCACCTCGTGGAGGCGCGCATCCTGGCGTCCGCGGGCTACCCGCGCCTCGAGGCGCTCGACGTGCCCTACAACCTCATGAGGCGCCGCGAGTTCGAGGGCGACATCCGGCTCGTGGCCGGAGCGCAGGGCCTGGCCGTGACGCCGTCCCACGCGCTCGAGCACGGGTTCCTTTCCGGCCGGCACCGCAGCCGCCGCGACATCACGACCCTGGCCCGCGGGCACCAGCTGGCCGAGTCCCTGAACCGCCGGGGCACGCGCGTGCTGAAGGCGCTCGACGCGATCTCGGCCGAGCTCGGGGTGCCGCATGCAGCGATCGCGATGGCCTGGCTGCTGGCCCAGCGCGGCGTGGTCGCGCCCATCGTGAACGCATACTCGCCGACGCACATCGACGAGCTCGTGCAGGGCGTCGGCGTGCGCCTCACCCGCGGCCACCTCTCCGACCTGACGAAGGCCGCCGAGTAGACCGGGCGTCCCGCTGTGTGACGCTTCCGTGACCGTCCTCGGCGCGCGTCGGACGCGTCACGTAGTGTGGGGGAGGACCCCGCTTCGACGCCCCGCGTCATCCCGCGCGGTCCGATCAACGACAGACGACGGATACGCGAGCAGGACGAAGGACGGGGTGAGGCCGCGGTGGCGCACTACATCTACCTCGTCCGGCATGGCGAGCAGCAGGATGCCGAGCACGGCATGGAGGACGGCCCGCTGTCGCCCCGCGGCCGGCGCCAGGCCGAGCTGATCGCGGACCGGCTCTCGGGCATCCCGTTCGACGCCGTGTGGCACTCGCCGCTCGTCCGCGCGACCGACACGGCCCGGATCATCGCGGAGCGCATGCCCGCCGTCGAGCCGCAGCCCCACGCGCTCCTGTTCGACTGCGTGCCCAGCGGCATGACCGAGGAGACGCCGGCCGTGTTCGAGCCGTTCTTCGGCGGCGTGACCGAGGCGCAGCTCGAGGCGGGCAAGGCGCAGATGGCCGACGCGGTCGGGGAGTTCCTGGTGCGCAAGCAGGGCGACGTCCACGAGCTGCTCATCACCCACAACTTCGTGATCTCGTGGTTCGTGCGCGAGGTCCTCGAGGCGCCCGAGTGGCGCTGGATGACCCTCAACCAGGCCAACTGCGGCCTCACGGTCATCGGCCAGCGCCAGGGCCGCCCCTGGACCCTCCTCACGCACAACGACCAGGCGCACCTCCCGGTCGAGCTCCGCACGGGCCTCCCCGAGCCCTTCCCGTTCTGATCCGGCGCGAGTCGTCGGACCGCCGGGCCGCTCGTCGGATCCGCGGGGCTGGTGTCGCCTCGTGAGCCTCAGGCGTGCACATCCGCCCCACTAACCCGACGAACGGACCATGCGATCCGACGACTGGGTGGCCCATCCGACGACCGGGCGCGTCACCGGCGACGCGCGAGCACGAAGCCCTGCGGATGCCGCTCGTGGCCGCTCGGCGCGCGCCTGACGGTCTCGACGATGTCGAACCCGGCGTGCTCGAACACCTCGGCCACCCGCGCGGGTTCGTGCAGGACGGCGTGCAGGGTCACGTCCTGGCCGTACGCGCCGGGCGATGTCCGCTCGCCCGTGCCGGCCTGGAACGCGAGCAGCACCGCCCCGCCGGGCGCCGTCACACGGGCGAACTCCGCGGCGATCGCCGGGATCCCGGCGTCCGGCGTGTGGATGACGGCGTACCAGCACAGGATGCCGCGCACCGCGCCATCGGCGACCGGCAAAGCGCGCAGATCCGCGACGGCGAGCGGGACATCCGGATGCGACAGCTTGGCGTGCGCGAGCATCTCAGGCGACAGGTCGACACCGGTGAGCGTTGAGACGCCGCGCCCAGCGAGGTAGCCGAGCATCCGGCCCGTCCCGCAGCCCGCGTCGAGGACCGGCGCGTCACCCGGCGGCAACGACGCCACGAAGCGGCCGATCAGCGCGAGGTCCGCGTCCGACTCCGCGCGCGTGTCGGGCAGCGCCGCGGCGTAGGCGTCGGCGACCGCAGCGTAGAGCCCGCGCGTGCGGGCCGTGTCGTCATGGCTCACACCGACTGTCTCCCTGCTTCGCACCGGGACCCCACGTTCTCAGGGCGCATCGGACGGATCCGGCCCTGAGCAGCCGGGATCCCCTGAACTGGCGACGTGGCGTCACGCCAGCGGCTTGCCGTACCAGCGCGTGGCGTTGGGGTTGTCGTTGTAAGGGTCGATCGCGGTGAAGCCGGTGCGGGCGTAGAGCGCGGCGGCGGCCTCCAGCGTGTGATGGGTGTCGAGCACGAGCTCCCGCGCGTCCCAGGCGCGGGCGCGGCGCTCGAGCTCCTCGAGCAGCAGGCGACCGGCGCCCAGGCCGCGCGCGGCCGGGCGCATGAAGACGTGCTTGATCTCGAAGCGCGCGCCGTGCGGGCCGTCGGCGATGCGGCGGATCGCGCCGCACCCGATCAGGCCGCGCTCGTCGTGCTCGACGAGGAGCAGGACGCCGTCCGGCGGCGTGAACGCGTCGGCGGCGGGGAACGTCGGGCGGTACTCGCCGGGGAAGCCGGCCGCGCGCTCCGCGAAGTACTCGACGATCAGCTCGTGGGCATCCGGATCGGCGGGGGAGGCGGCGCGGAATTCCATCACGATCCGAGCCTATGCGTCACGGCGCGGCCCCGGACGCGGCGGTATGCGGGCCAATAGGATGGAGCGCATGACGACACGGATCGCCCTCGTCGGCGGCACCGGCAAGCTCGGGAGCATCATCCACGAGGTCATCGGCGAGCTCGACGGCTTCGAGGTCGTCTCGGTGCTCGGCTCGGGCAGCGACCTGGCCGAGCTCGACGGTGCGGACCTCGTGGTCGACGCGTCCACTCCGGCGGTCAGCATCGACGTCGTCCGCGCCGCGATCGAGCGCGGCCTGAACGTGCTGGTCGGCACGAGCGGCTGGTCGGCCGAGCGCATCGCGCTCGTGCGCCCCCTCGTGGACGCCGCCGGCACGGGCGCGGTGTTCATCCCGAACTTCTCGCTGGGCTCCGTGATCGGCAGCGCGATCGCCGCGGCCTCGGCGCGGTTCTTCCCGTTCGCCGAGATCGTCGAGGCGCACCGCGACACCAAGGTCGATTCGCCGAGCGGGACGGCCGTGCGCACGGCCGAGCTGATCACGGCTGCCCGCCGCGCCCCCGTCGAGGCCCCGCACGCCGACCAGCGCGCCCGCGGCCAGCAGGTCGCCAGCGTGCCCGTGCACTCGCTCCGCCGCCCCGGCGTGATCGCGCGGCAGGAGACGATCCTGTCCGGCCCGGGCGAGGCCCTGTCGATCGTGCACGACACGACGGATCCCGCCGCCGCGTACGCGCCGGGCATCCGGATCGCGCTCGAGCACGCGGTCGACGTGCGCGGCGTCGTGATCGGCCTCGAGAGCTTCATCGACATCGGCTTCGGCGCGCCCCGCACGCTCGACGGCAAGCCCGTCGACGCCGGCACGGCGCCCGGTCAGGTCGCGCAGGCGACCAGCGCGTGAGCGTCCGCATCGGCGTGGCCGTGATGGCCGCGCTTCTGGCGCTCTACATCGTGCTCATCGGATGGCGAGCCGTGCAGCTCGTGCAGACCGGGGAGCCCGTGGGCATCGCGATGGGCGTCGCGCTCATCGCCCTGCCGCTGATCGCGATCTGGGCCCTGGGGCGCGAGCTCTGGTTCGGCGTGCGCGCTGAGCAGCTGGCCCGTCGCCTGGAGGCCGAGGGCGGACTTCCCGACGACGTGGTCGCCACGACCCCGAGCGGCCGCATCTCGCGCGCGGACGGCGACGCGCTGTTCCCGCGCTACCGCGCCGAGGTCGAGGCGGCGCCCGACGACTGGCGCGCGTGGTTCCGCCTCAGCCTGGCCTACGATGCCGCGGGCGACCGTCGCCGGGCGCGCGGCGCCGCGCGCGAGGCCATCCGGCGCGAGGCGGCGACGCGCTGAGCCGCTAGCCCGGGATCGCCGCGGCGATCGCGTCCTCGACGGTCGGATGCCGGAACGCGAACCCGGATGTCCGCAGCGCGTCGGGGACGACGTGCGCGTCGGCCAGGAGCAGACCCTCGGCGGCATCCGCCCCGAGCGCCGCGCGCAGGGCGAGCGCGGGAGCGGGCACGACGAACGGCCGGTTCATCCGGACCGCCAGCGCGAAGCCCAGGTCGTTCGCCGTCGCGCGTGTCGGGCCGGCGAGATTCACCGGCCCGGTGAGCCCGGCGTCGATCACGTGCCGGATGGCCGCGATCTCGTCGTCGAGCGAGATCCACGGCCAGGCCTGCGTGCCGGGGCCGATCGGGCCGGACACGCCCGCGCGCGTGAGCGCGATCAGCGGCTTCAGCACGCCCTCGGCGTGCACCACGGGGGCGGTGCGCAGCAGCGCGACCCGGTCGCCGGCGATGCGCGCGGCGTTCTCCCACTCGACGCAGAGGGCGGCGAGGAACGTGTCGCCGGCGGGCGCCTCCTCCGTGAGCACCCGTCCCGGCGCGGAGCCGTAGTACCCGACGCCGCTGGCCGACACGAGCAGCGGGCGCTCACGGGCGGGCAGCGCCTCGATCGCCCGGGCGAGCGCGCGCGTCGGCGTGAGCCGCGACCACACCAGTTCGCTGCGGTAGCGGCGCGTCCACGGCAGCCGGCCGATGCTCGCGCCGTTGAGCCCCACGACCGCGTCGGCGCCGGCGAGGACCGCGGGGTCGAGCGGATGGCCGTCCAGCCAGCGCACCTCGTCCGGGCCCGCGGGATCCCGGCGCACGAGCCGCGTGACTCGCGCACCGTCGTGCTCCAGAGACGAGACGAGGGCGCGCCCGATCAGACCGGACGCGCCCCCGACGACGACGTGCATCAGGCCAGCGTCTGCATTTCGACTCGTCGCTGCGCTCCTCGCTCAACGACCGGAAGCGGCTTGCTACGCAAGCGTCGCCTCCAGGGTGATGTCGACGCCCGCGAGCGCCTGCGAGACCGGGCAGCCCGACTTGGCGCCCTCCGCGATCTCCTGGAACTTGGCGGCGTCGAGGCCGGGGACGACCGCGTTGACGTTGAGGTGGCTGCCGGTGATGCCGGTGCCCGGCTTGAACGTGACCGAGGCGGTCGTGTCCAGCTTCTCGGGCGGGGTGCCGTTCTGCGCCAGAGCGTGCGACAGCGCCATGCTGAAGCAGGAGGCGTGCGCGGCGGCGATGAGCTCCTCGGGCGTGGTGGTCGAGTCCGAGCCCTCGGAACGCGCCTTCCAGTTCACGGGGAACGATCCGATCCCGGATCCGAACGAGACGGTTCCGGATCCCTCCATCAGGCTTCCGGTCCAGGCGGTGGTGGCTTCGCTCGTGACGGTCATGACGTCCTCCGAATCGGTGCGGTTGCGGTCGCGGCCAGCCTATCGACGCCCCGCGCCGACGTCACGGGTCATGCGGCCCGGGAGCGTCCGATCAGGCCCGCCCGCTGCAGGAGCAGGTAGATCTGGCAGCCGAGGCAGAAGCCGAACGCCGCGTTCAGGAACGCGGCGATCAGCGCCGCCGCGGCCGCGATCACGAGCGCCCACGGCACGCCGGCCGCGTGCAGGATGAGTCCTGCGCCCGTGACGAACAGGCCGACGCCCTGCGCGAACCGCGGCGGGCGGGGGTCCTCGAGCTCGGCGGGCGGCGCCAGGCGCGGCCGCACGAGGTGGCGGAACACGACGCCCCACGGCGCGGTGCGGGGCGAGACCACGGCCCACAGGAACAGGGCGGCGATGACGACCAGCAGGATGAACGCGGGGTCGGCGAGGTGCCGCCACGGCGCGAGACCGGGGTGGAACGTCGCGTCGGCGAGCGGCTGGTACGCGAACCAGCCGAAGCTGACGGGTTCGCCGAGCCGCGGCGACGTGCCCACCAGCGCGAGGTACGTCGCGACCGCGAGGAGCACGGTCGTGATGGCGGCCGCGAAGCGCGGTCCGCGCGGGTCGATTCCGGCGGGTGACTCAGACACGGGCGTCCTCCTCGAGGCGGTCGAGCTCGGCGATCACGTCGTCGCGGCGCGGCGCGCCGCCGATGCGGCCGCGGACCGCGCCGCGTCCGTCGACGATCAGGGTGGTGGGGGTCTGCAGCACGCCGTAGTGGCGGGCGACGTGCGGGCGCTGCGTGAGGTCGACGTCCACGTGCGTCACGCCGGGGCGCTCGTCCGCGACGGCGCCCAGCAGCCGGCGCGCGGCCGGGCAGCGCGTGCAGTACTCGGTGCTGAACTGCAGCAGCGTCGCGGTCTCGCCGAACGCGACGTCGGCCGGATCCAGCCCCAGGGAGTGCGCGGACACGTGCGCGATGTCGTGCGCGCGGTGCCGCACGCGTCCCTCGCGGCGGCGGAGCAGCACGCCGATCGCCGTCGCGACTGCCAGCACGGCCGCGAGCACGGCGAAGGCGGTGATCGGGTCCACGCGGGAAGGCTAACGCGGACCGGCACGGGCGCGTCCCGCCGGCGACGCACGCGGTAACAGGACGGGGCCGGATCGCCCTCCGGCGATCCGGCCCCTTGGGCAGGGTGCGTCAGCCCGCGACGGTCGTGGCGGCGATGTCGGGGTTGTCGCTGAACAGGCCGTCGATGCCGGCGTCGAGGAACGCCCGGATCTCGCCGGCCAGGTCACCGGCCGCGTTCGGGTCGCTGCTCGAGCGGAAGTCCGCCGCGAGGAAGCGGTTCTCGACGCGGAACGTCCACGCGTGGACGTCGAGGCCCGCCGCGTGGGCGTCGTCGACGACCGGGCTCGGCGCCGACAGCGTGCCGTCGGCGTTGCGCGGGATGATCACGTTCTTCTCCGCGCCGATCCCGTCGGCGTACGTCGCGATCTCGGCCAGACCCTCGGGCGTCACGAGGTCGGCGTAGGTGCGCGGGTCGCCCGCGGCGGCCAGGTCGTACGGCGCGCCCGAGCTGCTGATGAGCTGCGCGAGCGTGACGTCGGTCTGCTCGTTCAGGTCCCGCAGGTTGCCGGTCTCGAAGCTCTGCAGGATGACCGGGGCCTCGGCGTCATCCAGCTCGTTGCGCTGCAGCTGGGCCACGAGCGGCTCCTCGAGCGACAGGCCGATCGAGTCGAAGTACGTCGGGTGCTTCGTCTCGGGGTAGACGCCGACCGGGCGGCCGTCGCAGGTCAGCGAGTGGCGCGCCAGGTCCATGACCTCGTCCAGGGTCGGGATGAGGTACAGGCCGTCGAACGCGGCGCTCTGCGGGCGCACGTCGGGCAGGCGCTCCTCGGCGCGGAGCGTGCGCAGCTCGGCGAGCGTGAAGTCCTCCGTGAACCAGCCCGTCACCGCGACGCCGTCGATCGTCTTCGTGGTGCGTCGGTCGGCGAACTCGGGTCGGCTGGCGACATCCGTCGTCCCGCCGATCTCGTTCTCGTGGCGGGCGACGAGCACGCCGTCCTTCGTCGCGACGACGTCCGGCTCGATGAATTCGGCGCACTGCGTGATGGCCGTCTCGTACGCCGCGAGCGTGTGCTCGGGGCGGTAGCCGCTGGCGCCGCGGTGGGCCACGACGGTCACGGCGTCGGCCTTCGAGACGGTGCGCTCGAGGTCGACGATCGCGAACTCCGTGTCATCCGGCGTGCCCGTGTTGCGCGCGTCGTTGCCGGGATAGTTGTTGTCGTTGCCGATCAGCAGCGTTCCGTCCCGGAGCTGCAGCACGGTCTCGAACGACTGCACGGGCAGCGAGTAGGTGTCGCCGAGGCCGTAGCCCTCGCCCGCGTCGATGCCGTGCGGGTTGTCGATCCGGAGCGCGTCGAGCACGAGGGTCTTGCGGAGGTTGCCCTCGGCGTCCGTGCGCTTCAGGTCGACGCGGTAGACGCGCTTGATGACCGACTGCGCGCCCTCGAAGTCGTCGCGCTCGATGAGCAGCAGCTCGCCGTTCGGGGTCGCGAAGGCGTCGCCGATCACGTCCGTGGCCTGGTCGGCCTGGTACGACCACGTGCGGCCGGTGTACGCGCCGGTGCGGGTGTCGAACTGGTGGATCACGCGGCGGCGCTGGTCCTCGTCGGCGAGGTAGGCGCCCTCGAGCACGGGGTAGAGGTAGCGGCCGTCCTGCGAGCCGGCCATGGCTTCGAAGCCGCGGCTCGCGGCGACCGTGGGCTGCTCGCCCGGCGCGAGATAGGGGCTCTGCGGCGACGCGGCGCCCTCGAGCGGGAACGGCTTCTCGAGCAGCGTGCCGTCGGCGTCGAAGTGCAGCAGGAACGGGCCGAACTCCTCGCCGACCCAGAACGTGCCGTCCTTGGCCCGCACGACCGACTCGATGTCGAAGTCGGCGCCGGTCAGCAGGCGCTCGTCGGTGTCCTCGTTCACGATCGGGAAGTCGAGCACGTCGTTGCGGTCGTTGTACTCGATGAACGACTCGATCTCGATCTCGCCCGCGCCGCCCTCGGCCGTCTGCCAGGCCGGGCGCACCAGGTAGTTGCGCAGCAGGAAGTCGGCCGAGTTGCCCTTCGAGCCGAATCCGTTGTCGGGCTGCGCCCAGAACGTCCCGTCGCCGTTGTCCACCATGGCCGAGAAGCCCGGGATGACCTGGCCGTCGAACGGGCCGCTGCGCCCGTTGTTCGGCGTCACCGCGGCACCCGAGTCGGGGCCCGGGGCGAGGAAGTCGGCCGACAGGGTCGCGCGGGCGACCAGCGTCGGGACGGTCGTCGCAGCGGCGTGCGCCGGCGGGGTGCCGCCCGATGCGGCGGGCGCGGTCTGCGCGACGGCGGGCGCCGGCACGAGGGCCGCGATGAGGGCGGTGGCTGTCAGTGCGGTGAGCGCGGCGGGCGTTGCGAGCCGGCGACGCGAGGGGAGGGATGTCACGTCGCCCAGCGTGGTCACGCCGGGCGACGCGCCGTCGACCGGCGGGTGAACGAGGGGAGAACTCCACGCCCGCGCGCGCCGTCGCGGATCGCCGTGCGGCTGATCCGGATGTCCCTCGCCCGGGCTACCCTGATCACGTGAGCCAGGCGATCCCGACCCCCTATGAGGACCTGCTGCGCGACGTGCTCGAGCACGGCACGCACAAGGACGACCGGACGGGCACGGGGACGACCAGCGTGTTCGGCCGCCAGCTGCGCTACGACCTCTCGCAGAGCTTCCCCCTGATCACCACGAAGCGCGTGCACTTCAAGTCGGTCGCGCTGGAGCTGCTGTGGTTCCTGCGCGGCGACTCCAACGTGCGGTGGCTGCAGGAGCGCGGCGTCACGATCTGGGACGAATGGGCCGACGCCGAGGGTGAACTCGGGCCCGTGTACGGCGTGCAGTGGCGGTCCTGGCCGACGCCGAGCGGCGAGCAGATCGACCAGATCCAGCAGGCGGTCGACCAGATCCGGACGAACCCCGACTCGCGGCGCATCCTGGTGTCGGCGTGGAACCCGGCGGACATCCCCGACATGGCGCTCGCGCCGTGCCATGCGATGTTCCAGTTCTACGTCGCCGACGGGAAGCTGTCGTGCCAGCTCTACCAGCGCAGCGCCGACATGTTCCTCGGCGTGCCGTTCAACATCGCGTCGTACGCGCTCCTGACGCTCATGATGGCGCAGCAGACCGGTCTCGAGCCCGGCGAGTTCGTGTGGACCGGCGGCGACTGCCACATCTACGACAACCACCGCGAGCAGGTCGCCGAGCAGCTCTCGCGCGAGCCCTACCCGTACCCGACGCTCGAGATCACGCGGAAGCCCGCCTCGATCTTCGAGTACGAGTTCGAGGACTTCGCGCTGCACGACTACCAGCACCACCCGCCGATCCGCGGCGCGGTCGCGGTCTGATGCCCATCCGGGCGATCTGGGCTCAGGCGTCCACGGGCGCGATCGGCGCCCAGGGCGGCATGCCGTGGGATCTGCCGGAGGACCTGGCGTTCTTCAAGCGCGCCACGAGCGGATGCCCCGTGCTGATGGGCCGCCGCACCTGGCAGTCGTTCCCCGAGCGCTTCCGCCCGCTGCCGGACCGCCCCAACATCGTCATCACGCGCGACGAGGGCTTCGAGGCCCCCGGCGCCCAGGTCGTCCACTCGCTCGACGACGCCCTGGAGGAGGCCGCGAAGCTCGACGACGAGGTGTGGGTCATCGGGGGAGCGGAGATCTACCGCCAGGCCATGCCGCTGCTCGACGAGCTCTGGGTCACGCGCATCGATCTCGACGTCGACGGCGACGCCTACGCGCCCGAGATCGACGACTCGTGGCACCTCGTCCGCTCCGACCCGGCAGACGGCGGCTGGCACACCAGCCGCACCGGCACCCGCTATCGCTTCGAGGTCCTCCGCCGCTCCTGACCCGGCGTGCGGTCGTCGGGGCCGCCGCGCAGTCGTCGGATGAGTGGTGCGGCTGATGCGGATGAGGTCGCTGACGTCACTCAAGCATCACTGCTCCGACGACCGAGCAGCGCATCCGACGAGTGGGCTGGGGCGACCGGATCGCCATGGCTCGCTCACAACCACCCGACTCGTGCGGACCCTCCCCAAACGGACGCCGGAGCCGCCTGCGGCCACGGGCGAGGCGCCATCGTCGGGGCATGTTCATCGACGAGATCGCGGCCAGGATGGCGCGGACGGACGGAGTCGCCAGAGCCGCGGACCTGCTGGCGGCGGGTGCCCGTCGCTCGGACCTGCGGCGGTGCTGTGCGGCAGGTCAGCTCCACCGCCTCCGCGAAGGCGTGTACGCACTGCCGACCGCCCTCGAGGATGTCCGCACGGCCGCCGTGCACGGCGGGGCGCTCGCCTGCGTCTCCGCCCTTCGTCGGCACGGCGTCTGGGTCCTCGACGCCGATGGCGTGCACGTGTGGCTCGGCGGCAAGGGGCGGCGGCACGCCCACCCGCAGTGCGCGTGCGTCGGGCATTGGGACGCCGGCGCGGCGCGGCCCGGGGTGGTCTCCGTCGCGCGCGCCCTCGTGCAGCTCGCCGGATGCCAGGGCGCCGAGGCATTCTTCGTCGCCTACGAGTCCGCTTGGCGCCTGGGCAAGCTGACCGGGCGGGCTCGTGCCTGGATCCGCGATCATCTGGACGCGGGGATGCGGTACCTCGTGGACATCGCTCGGCCGGATGCCGACAGCGGTCTCGAATCGCTCGTGCGGCTGCGGCTCGGTCGGCTCGGAATCTCCTTGCGGGCGCAGGTGCCGATCGAAGGCGTCGGAACCGTCGACTTCATCCTGGACGGACGGATCATCCTGGAGGTCGACGGCCGCGAGAACCACGATGGCGAGTCGAAGCGGCACAGGGATCTCGGTCGCGACGCCCGCGCACTGGCGCTCGGGTACATCCCGCTCCGATTCGACTACGCGCAGGTGCTGTACGAGTGGTCGATCGTCGAGGCGGCGATCCTGGGCGCACGCGAGACGCTCGGTCGTCGGAGCCTCCGCCCAGTCGTCGGAGCGACGCGACGCGTGTGACTCCTGGCGCCTGGTCCGTCACGAGCGCCCCACAACTCCGACGACTGCGCGCGCGATCCGACGACTGCGCGCACCGCGCGCACCCGCGCGGCAACGCGCGCGCGTGAGTCACCCAGCCCGCGCGCGATAGCCTTGAGCCATGACGCACTCGGGCAACCCCTTCGGACAGGTGCTCGTCGCGCTCGTCACTCCGATGACGGCCGACGGCGAGGTCGACTGGCCCGCCGTCGAGAAGCACATCGACGACGTGATCGTGTCGGGCGCCGACGGGATCGTCGTCACCGGCACGACGGGCGAGACCTCGACGCTCACGGACCCCGAGAAGATCCGCCTCGTGGAGGTCGGCAAGGACGTCGCCGCGGGCCGCGCCAAGATCATCACGGGCGGCGGCTCGAACGAGACCGCGCACGCGATCGAGCTCTACCAGAAGAGCGAGAAGGCCGGCGCCGACGGCATCATGATCGTCACGCCGTACTACAACAAGCCCACCCAGGCGGGCATCCTGACGCACTTCCGGCTGGTCGCGGATGCGACGGATCTGCCGGTCATCCTGTACGACATCCCGGGCCGCACCGGCGTGCCGATCAAGTACGAGACCATGCTGCGCCTCGCGAAGCACCCGAACATCCTCGCGGTGAAGGACGCCAAGGGCGACTTCAGCGAGGTCAGCCGCGTGCTCAACCAGACCGACCTGATGTACTTCTCGGGCGACGACGCCAACGTGCTGCCGCACCTCGCGATCGGCGCCACGGGCCTGATCGGCGTGACGGCCAACATCGCCGCCGCGCCGTACCGCGTGATCGTCGACGCGGTGAACCGCGGCGACCTGGCCGCGGCCACCGAGCAGCACAAGAAGCTCGAGCCGCTCGTCCGCGCCGTCATGACGCACGTCCCGGGCACGGTCTCGACGAAGTACATCCTGCACGGCCTCGGCCGCATCTCCAGCCCGCGCGTGCGCCTGCCGCTCGTGGGTCCGGAGGAGTGGGAGGCCGCCATCATCGAGGACGAGCTCGCCCTCGTGAAGGACGTCGACGGCGTCGACTTCTCCAACTTCCGCCCCGACCGCAACGCGGCCGCCGGCGGCGCCCTGCCCAAGGTGCCGGGCACCACGCGCTGACGCGCCCACGGATCTCCCGCGGCCGAGAAGGCCGCACAGCACAACACAACAACGAATCCGGATGCCCCGCGGGCGTCCGGAAGGGCCCGCGCGAGCGGCGCCCGCGAAAGGCGGACCCATGTCCACTCCGGTCTACGATCCCCCCGCTGTCGCGCCCGGCACGCTGCGCGTGACCCCGCTCGGCGGCCTCGGCGAGGTCGGCCGCAACATGACCACGTACGAGTTCGACGGCAAGATCCTGATCATCGACTGCGGCGTGCTGTTCCCCGAGGAGCATCAGCCCGGCGTCGACCTGATCCTGCCCGACTTCGAGCCCATCAAGGGGCGCCTCGACGACATCGTCGGCGTGGTCCTCACGCACGGCCACGAGGACCACATCGGCGCCGTCCCGTACCTGCTCAAGCTGCGTCAGGACATCCCGCTGATCGGCTCGGCCCTCACGCTCGCGCTCGTCGAGGCCAAGCTCAAGGAGCACCGGATCAAGCCGCTCCTGACGGTGGTCAAGGAGGACGAGAGCTGGGACATCGGCCCGTTCGACCTGGAGTTCGTGGCGGTCAACCACTCGATCCCCGACGCGCTCGCGGTCGCGGTCCGCACGCCGGCCGGCCTCGTGCTCCACACGGGCGACTTCAAGATGGATCAGCTGCCGCTGGACGGCCGGATCACCGACCTGCGCGCGTTCGCACGGCTCGGCGAGGAGGGCGTGGACCTGTTCCTGCCCGATTCGACCAACGCCGACGTGCCCGGCTTCACGCCCACCGAGCGCGCGATCGGCCCGGTCATCGACCAGGTGATCTCCAAGACCCCCGGCCGGGTGATCGTGGCGAGCTTCTCGAGCCACGTGCACCGCGTGCAGCAGGTGCTGGACGCCGCAGCCGCCAACGGCCGCCGCGTCGCCCTGCTGGGGCGCAGCATGGTGCGCAACATGACGATCGCCGCCGAGCTCGGCTACCTCAAGGTGCCGGACGGCGTGCTGGTCGACTACAAGAAGGCCAAGGACATCCCGGACGACCAGATCGTCTACATGTCGACCGGGTCGCAGGGCGAGCCGATGGCCGTGCTGAGCCGCATGGCCAACCTCGACCACGCGATCGAGCCGGGCGAGGGCGACACCGTGATCCTCGCCTCGAGCCAGATCCCGGGGAACGAGACGTCGATCTACCGCGTGATCGACGGGCTCACCAAGCTCGGCGCGAACGTCGTCCACAAGTCCAACGCGAAGGTCCACGTCTCGGGTCACGCGGCGGCGGGCGAGCTGCTCTACTGCTACAACATCCTCAAGCCCAAGAACGTGCTCCCGGTGCACGGCGAGTACCGGCACCTGATGGCGAACGCCAAGCTCGCGCAGGACACGGGCATCCCGGAGGAGCGCACCATCATCGGCGAGAACGGCACGGTGGTCGACCTGAAGGACGGCGTCGCGCGCGTCGCCGGGCAGCTCGACCTCGGCTTCGTCTACGTCGACGGATCGACCGTGGGGGAGATCACGGACGCGGACCTCAAGGACCGCCGCACGCTCGGCGAGGAGGGCTTCGTCTCGGTCATCGTCGTGGTCGACGCCGCGACCGGCCGGATCATCACGGGCCCCGAGATCCACGCGCGGGGCATCGCCGAGGACGACGCGGTGTTCGAGGCCGTCAAGCCGAAGATCGCCAAGGCGCTCGAGGAGGCAGCGGCGTCGGGCGTGCGCGACAACCACGCCCTGTCGCAGACCGTGCGCCGCACGATCGGCCGCTGGGTGAACCAGTCGCTGCGCCGCCGGCCGATGATCGTCCCCCTCGTCATCGAGGCCTGAGCCGCGCAGGATGACCGCTCGGTCGCTCGCGGAGGTCGCCCCCGGCGTGTTCGTCGCCGAGTCGGAGATCTGGGCGTCGAACACCGTGGTGGTGGTCGACCGCTCCGGATCGGCCCTGATCGTCGACCCCGGGATCACGACGGCCGAGCTCGACGGGCTCGTCGCGGCGGTCCGCGCGCGCGGCTGGCGGGTCGCGGCGGGCGCGGCGACGCACCCGCACTGGGACCACGTGCTGTGGCACCCGGACCTGGGCGAGGTGCCCCGGTTCGCGACCGCGCGCGCCGTCGCGGTGATGGCGGGCGACCGCGGGCGCTCGTGGGCCGAGGCCGCCCAGGCCGCGCCCGGGCTCGAGGAGGAGCTGTTCGGCGTGCTCGCGGCGCTGCCGGACGAGGCGGACGAGCTTCCGCCGCCTGCGCCGTCGGGGATCGCGGTGCTGCGGCACGACGCCCACGTCCCCGGCCACCTCGCCCTCGCGGTGGGGGAGGCCCTGCTGGTCGGCGACATGCTCTCGCAGCGCGAGGTCCCGCTGCTCGACGTCGGCCATGCCGGCGAGGACCGCGAGCCGCCGTCCGATCCGGTCGGCGACTACCGCGCGGCGCTCGACCTGCTCGAATCCGCGGCCGCGCGGCGCGGCACGCGGGTGATCGTCCCCGGCCACGGGCCGGTCACGCGGGGCTCCGAGGCGATCGCCGTGCTGTTCGCCCGGGATCGCGCCTATCTCGACGCGCTCGAGCGCGAGGCGGCGGGCGGCGAGCCCACCACCGACGCGCGGCTGGCGGACGAGTGGGTCGCGCAGCAGCACGCCGCCCACGTGGCGCGCCTGCGGGCACTGGCCGGCTGACCCGCCGAGCCGCGCGGATCCGGGGGATCCGCGGCGTCGCTCCCGCGGGATGTCGGCCCCCGCGCGTACCGTGGAGGCATGCCACGCACGCCCGCCGCGTCCAAGACCTCCGGCACCAGGAGCCGGGCGGCCTCGAAGAACGAGGCCGCGAACGGCTCGCGCGCGCGCAAGAAGCGGGATCCGGCCCCCAAGCCCTACTTCGAGGCCTCCGACCGGCCTCCGGTCGCCGTGCGCGCCTGGAACGGCCTCGGCCACGCGGTCGGCGGCCTGTTCCGCGCGTTCGGCCTCGAGGCGCTCGAGAAGGACCAGCGCCGCGACGGATTCCCGCTGCTGCTCGTGCTCCTCGCCGTGGCCGGTGCCGTCACCGAGTGGTTCTTCATCGGCCACGAGGTCGCGGCGAACATCAGCGCCTACACCTTCGGCGGGCTGATCGGCCGCACGGCGTTCGTCTTCCCGGTCGCGCTGCTGCTGCTGGCCGGCTGGCTGTTCCGCCATCCGTCGTCCGTGCACGACAACGGCCGGATCGGCATCGGCTTCGCGCTCCTCACGCTCACGGTCGCCGGCTTCTGCCACGTCGCGGGCGAGCGCCCGCAGCCCTCGCTCGGGATGCCCGCCCTCAGCCAGGCGGGCGGCCTGTTCGGGTGGATGGTCGGGGAGCCGCTGGCTCTGCTGCTCACCGACATCGGCGCGTACGTCGCGCTGTCGCTGCTCGCCGCGCTCAGCGTCCTGATCATCACCAAGACGCCGCCGAACCGCATCGGCCAGCGCCTGGGCGACCTGTACGCGTGGATGTTCGGCGCCGAGCGTCCCGAGCCCGGCGACAAGGTCGACCCGGCGGCCACCGCCGCGACCGAGGTGCTGCCGCAGGATGAGTCCGAGGCCTCGCTGCCGTGGTGGCGCCGCAACAAGTCCGGTCGCGAGGAGGACCCGGATGTCGTCGACTCGCCCCAGGATCTGACGGAGCTGCTGACGGAGCAGCGCGACGGCGGCTACGACAAGGCGATCGTCGTTGCGGACCCCGAACCCGAGCCGGAGCCCGACTCGGCCACCGCCGTGCTCAGCTCGCTCAGCGGCCTGACCGGCGGTCTCGCCGAGCGCGGCTCGACCGGGCTCGTGGGCGACGGCGACGACTCCGACACGGGCGAGCTGCCGGGCCTGATCGGCTTCGGAACGGACGGCCCGGGCGCGCGCGGCCCGCAGCCGCCGGCCGCGCCGTACGTGCTGCCCTCGCCCGCGTCGCTGTCGGCGGGCCCGCCGTCCGTGGCGCGCAGCGAGGCCAACGACCGCGTCGTCGAGCAGCTCACGCGCGTGCTCGCCGAGTTCAAGGTCGAGGCGAAGGTCACGGGCTTCTCGCGCGGCCCGACCGTCACGCAGTACGAGATCGAGCTCGCGCCCGGCGTGCGCGTCGAGCGGATCACGCAGCTTCAGAGCAACATCTCGTACGCTGTCGCGTCGAACGACGTGCGCATCCTCGCGCCGATCCCCGGCAAGAGCGCGATCGGCATCGAGATCCCCAACACGGACCGCGAGACGGTCGCACTGGGCGACGTGCTGCGCTCGGCCGCCGCGCAGAAGTCGAGCCACCCGCTCACGGTCGGTGTGGGCAAGGACGTGGGCGGCGGCTTCGTCGTCGCGAACCTCGCCAAGATGCCGCACCTGCTCGTGGCCGGCTCGACCGGCTCCGGGAAGTCGAGCTTCATCAACTCGATGATCACCAGCATCCTCATGCGGGCGAAGCCCAGCGAGGTGCGCATGGTGCTCGTCGACCCCAAGCGCGTGGAGCTCACGAACTACGCGGGCGTTCCGCACCTCATCACGCCCATCATCACGAACCCCAAGAAGGCGGCCGAGGCGCTGCAGTGGGTCGTGAAGGAGATGGACATGCGGTACGACGACCTCGCGTCGTTCGGCTTCCGCCACGTCGACGACTTCAACGCGGCCCTCGCCCGCGGCGAGGTGGAGGTGCCGGCGGGCAGCGAGCGCGTGCTCAAGCCGTACCCCTACTTGCTGGTCGTGGTCGACGAGCTCGCCGACCTGATGATGGTGGCGCCGCGCGACGTCGAGGACTCGATCGTCCGCATCACCCAGCTCGCGCGCGCGGCCGGCATCCACCTCGTGCTCGCCACGCAGCGCCCGTCGGTGAACGTCGTGACGGGCCTGATCAAGGCCAATGTGCCGTCGCGCCTGGCGTTCGCCGTGACGAGCGTGACCGACAGCCGCGTCATCCTCGACGAGGGCGGCGCCGACAAGCTGATCGGCCAGGGTGACGCGCTGTTCTCGCCCATGGGCTCCTCGAAGGCGATCCGCGTGCAGGGCGCGTGGGTCACCGAGGAGGAGATCGACCGCGTCGTCAAGCACGTCACGGGCCAGGCCAGGCCCGAGTACCGCGCGGATGTCGCGGAGGCCATCGAGTCCAAGAAGAAGGAGATCGACGAGGACATCGGCGACGACCTCGAGGTGCTCCTCGCCGCGGCCGAGCTGGTCGTCACGAGCCAGTTCGGGTCGACCTCGATGCTGCAGCGCAAGCTGCGCGTGGGCTTCGCGAAGGCGGGGCGCCTCATGGACCTGCTCGAATCCCGCGAGATCGTCGGGCCCTCCGAGGGCTCCAAGGCGCGTGACGTGCTGGTGACGCCGGAGCAGCTCCCCGAGGTGCTGGCGCGCATCAAGGGCGAGGAGCCGCCCGCGCGGACCGCACCGGCCGCCGCCGGGGCCCCGGATGACGCGGGTGCCGCCGACGACGGCTACGGCGACGACCGCTACGGCGAGGATCCGATCGAGGCGCAGTTCCAGGGATATCCGGTGGAGGACGACGAGGGCGACGAGGACGCCTGGCAGCTGACCGGGCGAGACTGATCCCATGGCGATTCCCCGGCAGCTGCCCAACGCGATCACGATCGCGCGCATCCCGCTCGCGATCCTCTTCGTGATCCTGCTCGTGATGGGCGGGCGGCTCGGCGCCGACGACCTCGCGCTGCGCTGGATCGCCGCCGTGCTCTTCGTGGTCGGCATCTCGACGGACTGGGTGGACGGCTACCTCGCGCGCCGCCACGACATCGTGACGGATCTGGGCAAGCTCCTCGACCCGATCGCGGACAAGCTCCTCACCGGCGCCGGCTTCATCGGGCTCGCGATCCTCGGCGAGGTGCCCTGGTGGATGGTGATCGTGATGCTGATCCGCGAGTGGGGGATCACGATCCACCGCCTGGTCATCGCGAACGAGCACGTGGTCGCGGCCGCGTGGATGGGCAAGGTCAAGACGCTCGTGCAGGCCGTCGCGCTCTCGTGGGCGCTGCTCCCGATCTGGCTGCTGATCGGCGTCGAGCCGTTCACGATCGTCACGCTGGTGCTGATGTGGCTCGCTGTCATCCTGACGATCGCGAGCGGGATCGACTACGTGGTCGCGCAGGTGCGGGGAGCGCGGGCGGCGCGATGACCGTCGAGGCCGGCCTGCTCTCGCTGCTGCGCGAACGCGGCTGGTCGCTCGGGGTGGCCGAGTCGCTGACGGGCGGGCTCGTGGTGGCGTCGCTCGTGTCGGTCCCCGGCGCCTCGCTGACGCTGCGCGGGGGAGTGGTCGCGTACGACAGCGCGATCAAGACCTCGCTGCTCGGCGTCGACGCCGGTCTTCTCCGCGCGCACGGCGCGGTGGATCCCGAGGTCGCGCGGCAGATGGCGGACGGCGTGCGGCACGCGCTCGCGGTGGGCGGCCGCGACGCCGACATGGGGATCTCGACGACCGGGATCGCGGGGCCGGACTCGCCCGACGGGCAGCCCGTGGGCACGGTCCACATCGGCGTCTCGCTCCCGTCGGGCACGTTCGTGACGTCACACGTCTTCGAGGGCGATCGCGCCGCCATCCGGGAGGCCGCGCGAGTGCGGGCGCTCGAGGACGCCTTCGATGCACTCTCGTGATGCTTTCGTGTGTTTCGATGACGTGAATCTTGGGGATTTCCCATCCCGCATCCAGTGCCCGGGATTAGATTGGCGGCGACGGTGTTGTACTGTTATGCACCCGTCGGGAGAGCAGTGAGGAGGGGGCCGCGATGATTCTGGTTCGTCAAGAGATCGGCGACGTGCTGCGAGACATGCGTCAGCAGAAGGGCCAGACCCTCCGTCAGGTCGCCAGCAGGGCGAGCGTCGCGCTCGGCTACCTCAGTGAGGTGGAGCGCGGGCAGAAGGAGGCGTCGAGCGAGATCCTCGCGTCGGTGGCTGAGGCCCTCGACGTTCCGATCTCGTCGATCATGCGCGAGGTGGGCGACCGCATCGCCGTGCTCGAGGGCGTGCAGCCGTTCCCGGATGTCGTTCCGGACGACCTCGTCGCCGAGGTCGGCACCGAGCTGTCGCTGCGCTGAGCGCTCGATGAGGCGCAGCGAGTTCCTGCGCGCGGTCGACGAGGAGTTCGGCGCGCGCGGCGCGTCGCTGCTCAGCGATCTCGTGCTGCCCGGCATCGGCCGGACGGCCGAGCAGGCCCTGGAGGACGGCGTGCCGCCGCGCGAGATCTGGCTCGCGCTGTGCGCCGAGACCGACGTGCCCGCCAGCCGCCGCTACGGCGCGGGCCGGCTCGAGCCGCGTCGCTGAGAGCGTTCGAAGAGCGGATGCGCCCCTTCGGCGTGTCCTCGAAGATCCGTTCGAGATCGGCGTAGTGTCGTCCCCAGGTGGCACATGCCGCTCATCTGCTCCCCGGGACGGGGGCGCCGGACTCGATGTCGGTGGCCCTGCCTAGCGTGGCAGGTGGCACTTGAGCCACGCGCCTTGTCGCAGACCCCGCCCGCCCGCCCGGGCGGGGCGCGACAGCCTACAGGCGACGGACACACGAGCACGAAGGAGCAGGTCATGGCATCAGCAGCCGATCGCGAGAAGGCCCTCGACGCGGCCCTCGCCCAGATCGACAAGCAGTTCGGGAAGGGCTCGGTCATGCGGCTGGGCAGCGACGAGCGCGCGCCCGTCGAGGTGATCCCCACCGGATCGATCGCCCTCGACGTCGCCCTCGGCGTGGGCGGCCTGCCCCGCGGCCGCATCATCGAGATCTACGGCCCGGAGTCGTCGGGTAAGACGACCCTCACGCTCCACGCGATCGCCAACGTGCAGCGCGCGGGCGGCATCGCCGCGTTCGTCGACGCGGAGCACGCGCTCGACCCCGAGTACGCCAAGAAGCTCGGCGTCGACATCGACCAGCTGCTCGTGTCCCAGCCCGACACCGGTGAGCAGGCGCTCGAGATCGCCGACATGCTGATCCGCTCCGGCGCCATCGACCTCGTCGTGATCGACTCGGTCGCGGCCCTCGTGCCGCGCGCCGAGATCGAGGGCGAGATGGGTGACTCGCACGTGGGTCTGCAGGCGCGACTCATGTCGCAGGCGCTGCGAAAGCTCACGGGTGGCCTGAACCAGACCAAGACCACCGCGATCTTCATCAACCAGCTGCGCGAGAAGATCGGCGTGTTCTTCGGCTCTCCCGAGACCACCGCGGGCGGCAAGGCGCTCAAGTTCTACGCCTCCGTGCGTCTCGACATCCGCCGCATCGAGACCCTGAAGGACGGCGCCGAAGCGGTCGGAAACCGCACGCGCGTCAAGGTCGTCAAGAACAAGATGGCCCCGCCGTTCAAGCAGGCCGAGTTCGACATCCTGTACGGCACGGGCATCTCGCGCGAGGGCAGCCTGATCGACTTCGGCGTCGAGCACGGGATCGTCAAGAAGTCCGGGTCCTGGTACACGTACGACGGCGACCAGCTCGGCCAGGGCAAGGAGAACGCCCGCAACTTCCTGATCGAGAACGTCGACGTGGCCCTCGAGATCGAGAACCGGATCAAGGAGAAGCTCGGCGTCGGCCAGCCCAAGACCGCCGCGGTCGACGCGCCCGCGCCCGAGGTGGCGGCCCGCCGCACGGCGTGATGTCCGGTACAGGAGGCCACGTGGGCGAGGAGGAGCGCCTCGCCCCCGTCATCCCCCTCTTCGGGGGAGGCGCGGCGGCGGCAGATCCGGCGGCTCCGGCCGGGGGCGGCGAGGCCGCCGCGGACGATCCGACGGGCGAGGGATGGCACACGACGTGGCGCGACCTCGGCTCGCGGCCCGGCGACCGAAGGCCTGCGCCCGTGAAGCCGCTCGAGGTCAAGAAATCGGGCGGCGTGCGCTTCGTGGAGCTCCCGGAGGACGAGGAACCCGCCGAGCCGGATGCCGGCGCGCTGCGCGAGCAGGCCGAGGACCGGCTGATCAAGGCGCTGCGGCGCCGGTCGCTGTCGATCTCGGAGGCTCGCGCGAAGCTCCGCGAGAGCGAGCTCGACGCCGAAGCGATCGACGAGATCGTCGACCGGCTCGTCCGGCTCGGTGCGCTCGACGACGCGGCCCTCGCGGATCAGCTGGTGTACGCAGGGGTGGAGCGCAAGAACCAGGGGCGCCGCGCGATCGCCCAGAGCCTCGCCGCGCGGGGCATCGATCGCGCCGTGATCGACCAGGCGCTGGCCGAGCTGCCCGACGACGACTTCGAGCGCGCCCTCGAGTACGCGCGCGGCAAGGCCCCCCAGCTGCTGCGCTACGACGACGACACGGCGCTGCGGCGCCTGGCCGGGCAGCTCGCCCGCCGCGGTTACGGCGGCCTGGCGATGTCGGCGGCGCGCGCCGCGCTGGATGAGGCCAGGCGTCCGCGCTCGTCGGTGCGGTTCGACTGAGCACCGCCGCGGGCCCGTGCGCTCCCGGGCCCCACCGGGGCAGCGAAACGTAGAATGAGCAGGCCATGACTACCCCTTCCAGCGCCCCCACTCTGATCGAGCCCTCGCCCGCCGCCGTCACCGCCGACGGCCGGCCGCGCTCGTACGAGGTGCGCACCTTCGGCTGCCAGATGAACGTGCACGACTCGGAGCGGCTCGCCGGCTCGCTCGAGAGCGCGGGCTACGTGCGGGCGGCCGACGGCGAGGACGCCGACGTCGTGATCATCAACACGTGCGCGGTGCGCGACAACGCGGCCGGCAAGCTCTACGGCACCCTCGGCCACCTCAAGTCCCGCAAAGACAAGCACGGCGGCATGCAGATCGCCGTCGGCGGCTGCCTCGCGCAGATGGACAAGGAGACCGTGCAGCGCAAGGCGCCGTGGGTCGACGTCGTGTTCGGCACCCACAACATGGGGTCGCTGCCCAGCCTGCTCGAGCGGGCCCGCCACAACGGCGAGGCCGAGCTGGAGATCCTCGAGTCGCTCGAGACCTTCCCCTCGACGCTCCCCACCAAGCGCGACTCGGTCTACAGCGGCTGGGTCTCGATCTCCGTCGGCTGCAACAACACCTGCACGTTCTGCATCGTGCCGAGCCTCCGGGGCAGGGAGAAGGACCGCCGGCCCGGCGACATCCTGAACGAGATCCGCCTGCTCGTCGAGGACGGCGCGATCGAGGTCACGCTGCTCGGCCAGAACGTCAACTCGTACGGCGTCGAGTTCGGTGACCGCCAGGCGTTCGGCAAGCTGCTGCGCGCCGCGGGTGAGATCGAGGGCCTCGAGCGCATCCGCTTCACGAGCCCGCACCCCGCCGCGTTCACGGACGACGTGATCGAAGCGATGGCCGAGACCCCGGCCGTCATGCCGCAGCTCCACATGCCGCTGCAGTCGGGCAGCGACACGATCCTGCGCGCCATGCGGAGGTCGTACCGCAGCGCCAAGTTCCTCGGCATCCTCGACCGCGTGCGCGAGCGCATCCCGCACGCCGCGATCACGACCGACATCATCGTGGGCTTCCCCGGCGAGACCGACGAGGACTTCGAGGACACGCTCCGGGTGGTCGAGCAGGCGCGCTTCGCCAGCGCGTTCACGTTCCAGTACTCGATCCGCGAGGGCACGCCCGCCGCGACCATGCCCGACCAGGTGCCGAAGCACGTCGTGCAGGAGCGCTACGACCGGCTGATCGCGCTGCAGCAGCGCATCACGCTCGAGGAGAACCAGAAGCAGCTCGGGCGCTCGCTCGAGGTGCTGGTGTCGACGGGTGAGGGCAAGAAGGACGCCGAGACGCACCGGCTCACGGGCCGTGCCGAGGACAACCGCCTCGTGCACTTCGAGGTCCCCGCCGGCTCGCCGCTGCCGCGGCCGGGCGACGTCGTCACGGTCGAGGTCACCCACGCGGCCCCGTCGCACCTGCTCGCGGACTCGAAGGACGGCGCCCCGCTGCGCATCCGCCGCACCCGAGCGGGTGACGCCTGGGATCGCTCGCAGGCCGAGTCGTGCGGCGTCCCCGCGCCCGGCTCGACCACGGCGGCCGGCGCCGTGAAGCTCGGCCTGCCCACCCTCCGCGTGGGCGTGTGACCCCGAGGCTCTTCGCCATCGTCGGGGCCACGGGCACCGGCAAGAGCGACCTGTCGCTGGATCTCGCCGAGGCCCTGGCCGCCCGCGGCCCGGGGGCCGAGGTGGTCAACGCCGACGCGATGCAGCTCTATCGCGGCATGGACATCGGGACGGCGAAGGTGCCGGCTTCCGAGCGGCGGGGCATCCCGCATCATCTGTTCGACGTGCTCGACGTGACCGAGGACGCCGCGGTCGCCCGCTACCAGGACGACGCGCGGGCCGCGATCGACGACATCCTCGCGCGCGGCCGTCACGCGATCCTCGTGGGCGGATCGGGGCTGTACGTGTCGAGCGTGCTGTTCGACTTCCGCTTCCCGCCGCGCGACGAGGCGCTGCGTGCGGCGCTCGAGGCCGAGCTCGAGCGCGACGGCGCCGGTGCGCTGTACGCGAGGCTTCGGGCGCAGGACCCGGCGACCGCGGCGCGGGTGGACCCCCGCAACGGGCGGCGGGTCGTCCGGGCGCTCGAGATCCTCGCACTGGGGGAAGCCACCCATGGGGCCGCGCTGCCGGAGGAGCCCGTGCCCTGGCGACCCGCGAGCGTGGTGGGCCTGCGGATGGAGCGGGCCGCGCTGATCGAGCGCCTCGACCGCCGGGTCGAGCGGATGTGGGCGGACGGGATGCTGGACGAGACCGCGCGGCTGCGTGAGCAGGGCCTCGAGCGGGGGCGGACCGCGTCCCGGGCGATCGGCTACGCGCAGGCGCTGGCGCAGCTGCGGGGCGAGCTCACCGAGGCCGAGGCGATCGCCGAGACCCAGGCGCTCACGCGGCGGTACGCGCGGCGTCAGGTGTCGTGGTTCAAGCGCTACGCGCCGGCCGCCGGCCTGGACGTCGCATGGTTCGATGCCGGCACGGCCAGCGCCGAGGCGCTCGCAGCCCGGGCCTGATCCGGCGCGGATGTCCGACGTCCGTGCCAGGGTCGGCGCATGGAGATCCTGCTGCGCGACGTGGTCGAGGACGATCTCGAGACCTTCCTGGCGTACGAGCACGATCCCGAGGCGGTCGCCCGCTCGCGCTTCGTCCCCCGGGAGCGCGACGCGTTCCTGAGGCACTGGCGCACGCGCGTGCTCGCCGGGCCAGACTCGTTCGTCCAGACCATCGTGGTCGACGGCGCCGTGGCCGGCAGCATCGTGGCGTGGGACGCGGACGACGGCCGCCGCTTCACCGGGTACTGGCTCGGTCGCGGCTTCTGGGGGAGGGGCGTCGGCTCCGCCGCCATGCGCGCGTTCCTCGAGCGCGAGCGGGGCCGCCCGCTGTACGCCGATCCGCACGAGGGCAACACGGCATCGTGCCGCCTCCTCGAGCGCTGCGGGTTCGTGCGCGAGGGCACCGACGGCGAGTACGCGGTGTACGTGCTGCACTGAGCCGGCGCGCGCCTGGCAGACTCGATCGGTGACCGTCCTCATCAGGCCCTGCGCACCCGACGACGACGCCCAGGTCGTCGCGCTCTGGAGCGAGGCGGGTCTCACCCGCCCGTGGAACGACCCGCACAAGGACCTCGCGCGCGCCCGCGCCGTCTGGCCGGATCTGCTTCTGGTCGCGGCCGACGGCGACCGGGTCGTGGGATCGGTCATGGCCGGGTACGACGGGCACCGCGGGTGGCTGTACTACCTCGCAACCGCGGCGGACCGACGGGGTGAGGGGATCGGCCGGCGGCTGATCGCAGAAGCGGAGACACGGCTCGAAGCCCTCGGCTGCCCCAAGGCGATGCTGATGGTGCGCGCCGACAACGAAGCCGTGCTCGCGTACTACGACGCCATCGGCTACCAGGCCGAGACGGTGCGGGTCGCGGGTCACCGGCTGATCCCGGACGACTGAGCCGCTCGGTCGTCGGATCGGCCGCTCGGTTGCCGGATCGGAGGGGCTGGTGCCCACTCGAGCGCGCGCATCAGCCACTCCCGCATCAGGGATCCGACGACTGAGCATCGGACTCGACGGCCGAGCCGCGGAGGGAGCCGCGCCGCCGGCCATCGCCCGCGAATAGACTGGTGCGATGACCGAGATCGCCTTCACCAAGGGCCACGGCACGGGCAACGACTTCGTGATCGTCGCCGACCCCGAGGGCGAGCTGGACCTCACGGACGAGCAGGTCGCCGCGCTGTGCGACCGCCGCTTCGGGATCGGCGGCGACGGCCTGCTGCGCGTCGTGCGCTCGTCGCGCATCCCCGAGGGCGCCGCGGCGCTCGCGGAGGAGCCCGAGGCCGAGTGGTTCATGGACTACCGCAACGCGGACGGCTCCAAGGCCGAGATGTGCGGCAACGGCGTGCGCGTGTTCGCGCACTACCTGCTCGAGGCCGGCCTGGCCGAGCTCCCCGCCGGCTCGACCCTGCCCGTCGGCACCCGCGCCGGCGTCCGCGACGTGATGCGCAGCGAGACCGGCTACCAGGTCGACCTCGGCCGCTGGCGCGCCGAGCCGGGCGACCCTCTCGTCCGCGCGAAGGGCCTGGGCGTCGCGCGTCCCGGCCTCGGCATCGACGTCGGCAACCCGCACGTGGTGGTCGCCCTCGCGTCCGACGAGGAGCTCGAGGGCCTGGACCTCACCGATCGCCCCGCGATCGAGCCGGAGCCGCCGCACGGGGCGAACGTCGAGTTCGTCGTGCCGCGGGAGCCGCTCGTGAAGGACGGCGTCGGCTGGGTGCGCATGCGCGTCTTCGAGCGCGGCGTGGGCGAGACGCTCAGCTGCGGCACGGGCGTCGCCGCCACGGCGCTGGCCGTGCGCGACTGGGCGGGCGCGAACGCGCCCGACCACTGGCGAGTCGAGGTGCCCGGCGGCACGCTCGGCGTCCGGATGTTCCCCGCCGAGGACGGCGAGCACGTGTCGCTGTCCGGCCCCGCCGTGCTCGTGTACACCGGCACCGTCTCGCTCGCCTGACCGGACCGCGGATGGAGGCGCCGGCGCTGCGAGGGATCGTCCTCGCGGGCGGCCGCTCGTCACGGCTCGGCGGCCGCCACAAGCCCGCCATCGAGGTGGGCGGCGAGCCGATCGTGGCGCGCGTGGTGCGCGCGCTGCGGGCGATCGACGCCGAGCCCGTCGTGGTGGGCGACCCGGCCGGGGTGCCCGCCGGCGTCGCCGTCGTGCGCGAGGAGCCGCCGTTCGCGGGCCCTCTCGCCGCGATCGCCGCGGGGCTGGGGGCCCTGCCGCCCGCCGACGGGGTCGTGCTGGTGCTCGGCGGCGACATGCCGTTCGTGACCCCGGACGCGCTGCGGCGGCTGGCTTCGGCGGCGCCCGGCGCGGTGGCCCTCGCGGTCGATCCGTCGGGCCGGGACCAGCCGCTGTGCGCCGCGTGGGACGAGCGCGTCCTGCGCGCCCGGGTCGCCGTTCTCGGCGATCCGCGTGACCGGCCCCTGCGCGCGCTCCTCGAGACCGTGGGCGACGCCATCCGCATCCCGTTGCCGGCCGCCGAGCTGGCCGACGTCGACACGCCGGAGGACCTGCGGCGCCTCGGCGTCGCCGATCAGACCCCGGGCAGCTGAAGCGGCTCGGTGCGCGGCGTGCCGTGGCGGCGCACCTTCAGCACGCGGTATCCCTTGCCGGTCGCGGTGCGGTAGACGCTGTAGCCGTCGTCGAACGTCGAGGCCAGCCAGCGCTGCAGCGAGTCGGATCCCAGATCGCGCTTGACGACCAGGTACGCGTCGCTGCGCTCGGCGAGCCGCGGGATCCACGTCTCCATGAGCTCGTGCAGCACCGACTTGCCGACCCGGATGGGCGGATTGGAGCGGATCGTGCGGAACGAGACCTCCGCGGGAACATCCTCCGGCAGCACGGCGTTGACGTTCTCGAGCCCCAGGGAGGCCGCGTTGCGGCGGACGAGGTCCAGGGCGCGCTCGTTCACGTCCACCGCCCAGATCCGGGCGTGCGGCGAGGAGAGGGCCATGCTGAGGGCGATCGGTCCCCAGCCGCATCCGAGGTCGAGGAAGTCGCCGCCGGAGGGAGGCTCCGGGGCGTTCGCGAGCAGCACCGCCGTCCCGGCATCGAGTCGTTCGGGACTGAACACACCGGCTGCTGTGGTCAGCTCCACGGTGCGTCCCGCGAGGGGCACGCGGATGCGTCGGAGGTTCTCGGCACTGGTGGGACTCGCAGAGAAGTAGTGGTCCACCATAGGGGGCCAGCGTACCGGAGGAGCGGGCGGCCCGGGAGTGCCCGGACGTGCCCGGACGTGCTCGTCCGGTGCCGAGGGGCCCATGGCCGCGCGGGGCGCGGGAGAATAGGCTGGAGAGCTCGATACGCGGCAGGCGCCGCGCATCGGCTCGCGACGAAAGGCATGGATGACTGACACCACCACACCAGATCCCGACACCGACGGCGTCGTCGGTCAGGCAGAGCCGGATCTGGTGGATCGCGTGCTCTCGCGCGCCGAGGCGCGCACCGGGGCACGGGTCTTCGGAGCCGCGCAGGCGCTGCAGGATGCGACCACGACCGGCGAGGGCACGGCGGACGGCGAGCAGTGGGATCGCGAGGAGCGCGCGGCGCTGCGTCGCGTCGGCGGCCTCTCGACCGAGCTCGAGGACGTCACCGAGGTCGAGTACCGGCAGCTCCGGCTCGAGAACGTCGTGCTCGTGGGCGTGTACTCGCAGGGCTCGCTGACCGACGCGGAGAACTCGCTGCGCGAGCTCGCGGCGCTCGCCGAGACCGCTGGCGCCGTGGTGCTGGACGGCGTGCTCCAGCGGCGCCCGCACCCGGACCCCGCGACGTACATCGGTCGCGGCAAGGCCGACGAGCTCAAGGACATCGTCGCGGCCGTGGGAGCCGACACCGTGATCGCCGACACGGAACTCGCACCCAGCCAGCGGCGCGCGCTCGAGGACGTCGTCAAGGTCAAGGTGATCGACCGCACCACGGTGATCCTCGACATCTTCAGCCAGCACGCCAAGAGCCGCGAGGGCAAGGCTCAGGTCGAGCTCGCGCAGCTCGAGTACCTGCTGCCGCGCCTGCGCGGCTGGGGTGACTCGATGAGCCGCCAGGCGGGTGGCCAGGTCGGCGCCGGCGGCGCGGGCATGGGCTCGCGCGGTCCCGGTGAGACGAAGATCGAGCTCGACCGCCGTCGCATCCGCACGCGCATGGCGCAGCTGCGCCGGCAGATCCGCGACTTCGCGCCCGCGCGCGAGGCGAAGCGGGGCGAGCGCAAGCGCAACACGATCCCCTCGGTCGCGATCGCCGGCTACACCAACGCCGGCAAGTCGAGCCTGCTGAACCGGCTCACCAGCGCCGGGGTCCTGGTCGAGAACGCGCTGTTCGCGACCCTCGACGCCACGGTGCGGCGGTCCGAGACCTCGGACGGCCGCGTCTACACGATCGCCGACACGGTCGGCTTCGTGCGCAACCTGCCGCACCAGCTCGTGGAGGCGTTCCGTTCGACCCTCGAGGAGGTGGCCGACGCCGACGTCATCCTGCACGTCGTCGACGCGCATCACCCCGACCCGGCCGGGCAGCTGCAGACCGTCCGCGACGTGATGGGCGACGTGGGCGCGCGCGACATCCACGAGATCGTCGTCTTCAACAAGGCCGATCTCGTGGACGACGACACGCGCCTCGTCCTGCGGGGCCTCGAGCCGAACGCGGTCTTCGTGTCCTCGCGCAGCGGCGAGGGCATCGACGAGCTGCGCGCGGCCATCGAGGCGGCGCTGCCAATGCCCGAGGTCGAGATCCGCGCGCTCGTCCCGTACGACCGCGGCGAGCTGATCTCGGCCATCCACGAGCAGGGGCACCTTCTCGAGCGCTCGCACGAGGAGGGCGGCACGCTGGTGCACGCCCACGTGTCCGAGCGCCTCGCCGCGGCGCTCGAGCCCTTCCGCGTGGCCTGAGCATGCGGATCCGGCCGTACGCAGCCGCCGACCGCGACGCCGTCGCGGAGATCTGCCTGCGCACGGCCGACTACGGCGGGGACGCCACGGGCGTGCTCGAGGACGACGGGCTGTGGGCGGACGTGTGGGCGCTGCCGTACGTGTCCCGCCACCCGGACCTGGCCTTCGTGCTCGAGGACGAGGGCCGCGTGATCGGGTACGTGGTCGGCACGGACGACACCGACGCCTTCGAGGAGTGGTTCCGGGTCGACTGGTGGCCGTCGCGCACCGAGGGACGCGCGCGACCCGAGCGGGAGCGAACGCGCCAGGAGGGCATCCTGCTCTACGCCTACGGACGCCGGCCGGGCGCGGAGCCGTACGCCGCGGCGGGCTACCCGGCGCACCTGCACATCGACCTGCTGCCCGAGGCCCAGGGGCGGGGGTGGGGGCGCCGGCTCATCGAGGCGCTGGTCGCCGAGCTGCGCCGCCGCGGCGTGCCGGGGCTGCACCTGACCGCCGCGACCCGGAACGCCGGCGCCCTGGCGTTCTACGACCGCGTCGGGTTCTCGCGCCTGCCCTCGCACGAGGGGGTCCAGGCGTTCGGGATGCGACTGGGCTGACCCGGAGTCAGTCCAGGTCGATCGGCGGCACCCCGGGGGTCTCGAACCCGAGGATCGCGCCCAGGAAGGCCAGCTCGGCCTCGAACGCGCGCACGAGCGTCTCCGCCTGCCGGAAGCCATGCGACTCGCCCTCGAACAGCAGGTACTTGTGCGGCACGCCGTTGGCCGCCAGCGCGTCGCGCAGCGCCTCGGACTGCGACGGCGGCACCACCGGGTCGTCGGCGCCCTGCAGGATGAGCAGCGGCGTCTGCAGCGTCTCGGGCCGCGACAGGGGCGAGCGGCTGACGTACAGCGGCTCGGCCTGGGGGAGCGGGCCGACGAGGCCGTCGAGGTACCGCGCCTCGAAGTCGTGCGTGTCGTCGGCCAGCCGCCGCAGGTCCGCGACGCCGTAGCGGCTGATGCCGGCGGCGAACACGTCCGTGTCGGCGACCGCGCACAGCACGGTCCAGCCGCCGGCCGAGCCGCCCTTGATCGCGATCCGGGCGGGATCCGCCAGACCCGCCGCCGCGAGCCCCCGCGCGGCGGCGGCCGTGTCGGCGACGTCGACGATGCCCCAGCGGCCGCGCAGCCGCTCGCGGTACGCGCGGCCGTAGCCGGTCGATCCGCCGTAGTTCACGTCGAGCACGCCGATGCCGCGGCTCGTGAAGTACGCGACCGCGAGCGAGAGCTCGCCCGACGCGTGCGCGGTCGGCCCGCCGTGCACGAGCACGAGGTACGGAGGCAGCTCGCCCTCGGGAGCGGTCGCATCCGGGTTGGTCGGAGGGTATGCGAACGCGTGGACGTCGCCGTCCGGACCCTCGAAGGTCACGGCGCGGGAGGTCGGCATCCATGCGGGGGCGAGCGCCGAGACCCCGCCGCGCAGCGCGGTGAGCGTGCGCGCGTCGACGTCCAGGAGCCAGAGGCCTCCGGGGACGCGGGTGCCGGCGCCCGTGAGCAGGACGCGGGAGCCCTGTGCGTCCCGCACGAGCACCCCGCCGGTGAGCGAGGTCTCCAGGCCGTCCACCGCGCCGCACGTCGGATCGATCACGATGAGCTCGTCGGCGCCGTGCGTGCGCACCGCGACGATCCGGCCGTCGTCGAGCGCCGCGAACCAGCGGGTCGCGAGGTTCCACAGCGGTCCGCCCGTGTCGGCGTCGGCGGGGTAGATCGGCTCCGGGCCGGTCGCGCCGAGGCCGTCGAACCGCACCCAGTGGAGGTTCCAGCGGCCCTCGGGGTCGGCGGTGAACATGAGCTCGTCGTCGCCGGTCCACTCGGGCTGCAGCGCCGAGATCCCGCCGTCCTCCGTGCGGCCCCCCGCGACCACCACGTGGTCCGCCACGCGCCCGTCGGGGCCGATCCGGCCCACGCGCAGCTCGGAGGCGTCCCACGGCATGTCCGGGTGGTCCCACGCGATCCAGGCGAGTCGGTCGCCGCGCGGCGCCGGGTACGCGAGGAAGTCCGAACCGGCCACCACGCTGAGGATCGCCTCGGGATCGTCGGCCGCGGAGCCGTCGAGCGGGATCACGACGATATCGCGCACGGGGGAGCGGTCGCCGGCGTGTGTCTCGCGCACGGCCCACAGCCGGCCCCCGCCGTCGGGACCGGCGGCGAACGTGAGGTCGCCGAAGCTCATCCCCAGGCCCGCCGGCGTGAGGGGCTCGGGCGCGCCGCCCACGGTCAACCGGTGCACGCGCTGATCCGAGCCCTCCACGAAAAGCAGCTCGGAGGCCGGCGTGACGGTCCACGCACCGCCGCCGTACTCGTGCACGCGCGAGCGCGCGTTCCAGGGCGCCGGCAGCAGCGCCTCGGGCTCGTCGTCCGTGAGCCGGAAGACCGCGGTGCGCCCCCGCTCCGACGGCACGCTCTCGCTCCACCAGATCTCGTCGCCCACGAAGCGCGCGCCGTCCAGGCGAGGCGAGCCTCCGGCGATGTCGGCTGCCGCGATCGGCGAGGGCCAGGATCCGTATGGGAGCGTCTGTGCCATGCCCCCACGCTATCGGGGAGCCCGCGGAGGTCAGACCGCGCGCATCACCGCGACGACCTTGCCCAGCACGACCGCCTCGTCGCCGAGGATCGGCTCGAACGCGGAGTTGCGCGGCAGGAGCCACGTGTGGCCGTCGCGCTGCCGGAAGACCTTGACCGTGGCCTCGCCGTCGAGCATGGCCGCGACGATGTCGCCGTTCTCCGCCGTGTTCTGCACGCGCACGACCACCCAGTCGCCGTCGCAGATCGCGGCGTCGATCATGGACTCGCCCGAGACCTTCAGCATGAACAGCTCGCCCTTGCCGACCAGCTGGCGGGGGAGCGGGAAGATCTCCTCGACCTGCTGATCGGCCGTGATCGGCACGCCCGCCGCGATGCGGCCGACGAGCGGCACCATGGCGGCGTCGCCGACCGTGGGCATGCCCGCGTCGAGGTTCTCCGCCGACTGGCCGGGGAGGTCGATCAGCACCTCCATCGCACGCGTCTTGCCGGGGTCGCGGCGCAGGTAGCCGCTCAGCTCGAGCTGCCCCAGCTGATGCGTGACGCTCGAGAGCGACTTGAGGCCGACCGCGTCGCCGATCTCGCGCATCGTGGGCGGGTAGCCCTTGGTCTGGATCGAGCGCTGGATGACCTCGAGGATGGCCAGCTGCTTGTCGCTGAGGCTCTTGCGGCGCCGCGTGCGGGGCTTCTCGTCGGCCGCAGCCGACTGTCCGGCGTCGAGGTTCGACGTGCTGGTGTCGACGGCGCTCATGTCCCGTGCTCCTTCGCTCCGACATCCGATGTCGGTGGCCCGTGGTGGAGTGTCCTTCATCGAAACGGTATCCGAGAACCACGCGGATCCGGAAGATCTGTTCGAGCGTGTCGCGTGACATCTCGGACCGGTTTTCGAAGAAGACGTTGACAGATTCGAATCTTCGAAGATAGATTCGGAACAGAGCTTCGCATCCGGCCCTCCCGGCCGAGCGCCGGATGCGAAGCCTCTCCGATCCTCTCGAGGAAGCTGAAGGAGCCGCAGATGACCACCGTGAGCATCACCGCCTACCAGGCCCCGGTCCGCCCCGCCCGTGCCCTCCGCACCGAGCGCGCCGTCCGCGTGGCGCCGGCGACGCGGCTGCGGGTCACGCGCCGCGGTCGTCGCGTGCTGGCCGCCCTCGCCGCGGCTCCGGTCGCCGCGGGCCTGGCCCTCGCCGTCATCAGCGGCGGAGGCGCCCTCGCGTCGCGCGAGGACGGCGCACCCGCCGGCACGTTCGACACCGTGACGGTCATGGCGGGCGACTCGCTCTGGTCGATCGCGGAGGAGATCGCTCCGGCCGCGGACCCGCGCGACGTGGTGGACGCGATCGTCGCGCTGAACCAGCTGCAGAGCTCGTCGGTCGCCGCCGGAGAGCGGCTCGCGATCCCGGCGGAGTACTCCTCGGCCCGCTGACGGACGAGAGGCCACCCGTCCGAGCGGCCCTAGCATTGAGAGGGTGACGGTCACTCTCGACGAACTGCCGATCCGCGACGACCTGCGCGGGCAGAAGCCCTACGGGGCACCTCAGGCGCCTCTCCCCGTGGCACTCAACGTCAACGAGAACACGCATCCCGTGCCGGCCGAGGTCGCGGACGACATCGCCGACGCGGTGGCCCAGGCTCTGCGCAACGTCAACCGCTACCCGGATCGCGAGTTCACCGAGCTCCGGCAGGGCTTCGCGCAGTACCTCGGCCACGGCCTCGACGAGAGCCGGATCTGGGCCGGCAACGGCTCGAACGAGGTGCTGCAGCACGTGCTGCAGGCGTTCGCGGGTCCCGGGCGCTCGGCGTTCGGCTTCGAGCCCACCTACTCCATGTACCGGCTCCTCACACGGGGCGTCGGGTCCGAGTGGATCGGCGGCACGCGCGGCCACGACTACACGATCGACCCGGAGGACGCGGCCCGCCAGGTGGCGGAGGCGCGGCCCGATGTCGTGTTTCTGTGCGCCCCCAACAACCCCACTGGCACGCCGCTGTCGCTCGACGTGGTCGAGGCCGTGTACGACGCGACAGACGGCATCGTGGTGGTGGACGAGGCGTACCAGGAGTTCGCGCCGCACGAGTCGCCCTCGGCGCTGACGCTGCTGGGCGGGCGCCCCCGCCTCGCGGTCTCGCGCACCATGAGCAAGGCGTTCGCCTTCGCCGGCGCCCGCGTGGGCTATCTCGCGGCCGATCCGGTGCTGATCGACGCGCTGCGCCTGGTCCGTCTCCCGTACCACCTCAGCGCGCTGACGCAGGCGGCCGCGACCGCGGCTCTGCGGCACTCCGACACCATGCTGCGGATGGTCGACGAGATCGTCGTGCAGCGGGACCGGATGTCGGCGACGCTCGAGGCGCTCGGCTACCGCGCGTACGAGTCGTGGACGAACTTCGTGCTGTTCGGCGGCGTCTCCGACCCCGCCGCGACGTGGCAGGCGCTGTACGACCGAGGCGTGCTCATCCGCGACATCGGCATCCCCGGCCACCTGCGGGTCACGGCCGGCACCGAGGAGGAGACCACGGCGTTCCTGGAGGCCCTGGCCGAGCTGGGCCGTCGCTGAGCGGAGGCCGTGCGCGGTCGCCGCGCGGTCCGGCGGCGACCGCGCCCCGACTAGACTCGCGGGCATGACGACTGCCCGAATCGCACGCCGCACCCGCTCCACCAGCGAGTCGAGCGTCGAGCTGGAGCTGAACCTCGACGGCACCGGCCGCAGCACCATCTCGACCGGCGTGCCGTTCTTCGACCACATGCTGACGGCGTTCGCGAAGCACTCGCTGACCGATCTCACGGTGACCGCGACGGGCGACACCCACATCGACGCCCACCACTCGGTCGAGGACATCTCGATCGTGCTGGGCCAGGCGATCCGCGAGGCCCTCGGCGACAAGTCGGGCATCTCGCGCTACGGCGACGCCCTCGTGCCGTTGGACGAGGCGCTCGCGCAGGCCGTCGTCGACATCTCCGGCCGGCCGTTCCTCGTGCACGAGGGCGAGCCCGCCGGCTTCGAGCTCCACCTGATCGGCGGTCACTTCACCGGGTCGCTCGTGCGCCACACGTTCGAGGCGCTCGCATTCAACGCGGGCCTCACGATGCACGTGCGCGTCATCTCGGGCCGCGATCCGCACCACATCGCCGAGGCCGAGTACAAGGCGCTCGCGCGCGCGTTCCGCCAGGCGAAGGCGCTCGATCCGCTGGTCGAGGGCATCCCGTCGACCAAGGGAGCCCTGTGAGCGAGGCGAACACCCCCGACGACGCCGTGCGCGAGGGCGACAAGCCCGTCGTCGCGGTCCTGGACTACGGCTCCGGGAACATCCACTCCGCCGTCAAGGCCCTGCAGTCGGCGGGAGCGGACGTGCGGCTCACGCGCGACCGCGGCCTGATCCTCGACGCGGACGGCCTGCTCGTCCCCGGCGTCGGCGCCTTCCGGGCCGTCATGGAGCAGCTGCGGTCCGTGCGGGGTCCCGAGCTCATCGAGCGCCGCCTGGCGGGCGGACGGCCCGTGCTGGGCATCTGCGTCGGCATGCAGGTGCTGTTCGAGCACGGCATCGAGCGGGGCGTCGACACGGAGGGCCTCGGCGAGTGGCCCGGCGTGGTCGAGGAGCTCAAGGCGCCCGTCGTGCCGCACATGGGCTGGAACACGGTGGAGGCGGGGGAGGGCTCGCGCCTGTTCCGCGGGCTCGAGGACGAGCGCTTCTACTTCGTGCACTCGTTCGCCGCGCAGGAGTGGACGCTCGACGTCCAGCCGCCCTTCCCGCAGCCGGTCCTGACCTGGGCGGAGCACGGCGGCCGCTTCCTCGCGGCCGTCGAGAACGGGCCCCTCTCGGCCACCCAGTTCCACCCCGAGAAGTCGGGGGAGGCGGGCATCCGCCTGCTGCGGAATTGGATCGACGGCCTCCGCGGGGCTAACCTCTGAGATCGTGCCCCGCGACGGGAGATTCCCGGCGCTCGCGGATCCGAAGCACATTGGGAGCTATGAACGACTTCGCGTCCACCCCCGGACTGATCCTGCTGCCCGCTGTCGACGTCGCCGACGGCAAGGCCGTCCGCCTGACCCAGGGCGCCGCCGGCACCGAGACCGACTACGGCGACCCCATCGAGGCGGCCGAGAACTGGGCCAAGCAGGGTGCCGAGTGGATCCACCTGGTCGACCTGGACGCGGCGTTCGGCCGCGGCAGCAACGCGGGCGTCCTGCGCAAGGTGATCAAGCACCTGCGCGGCGTGAACGTCGAGCTGTCGGGCGGCATCCGCGACGACGCCTCGCTCGAGGCGGCCCTCGAGAGCGGCGCGCAGCGCATCAACCTCGGCACCGCGGCGCTCGAGAACCCCGAGTGGACCGCGTCGGTCATCGGCCGCTACGGCGACGCGATCGCCGTCGGCCTGGACGTGCGCGGCACGACGCTCGCGGCGCGCGGCTGGACGCAGGAGGGCGGCGACCTCTGGGACGTGCTGGAGCGCCTCGAGGAGGCCGGCTGCAGCCGCTACGTCGTGACCGACGTCACGAAGGACGGCACGCTGCGCGGGCCGAACCTCGACCTCCTGCGCGAGATCACGGCGCGCACCCCGAAGCCCATCGTGGCGTCTGGCGGCGTCTCGAGCCTCGACGACATCGCGGCGCTGCGTCGCCTGGTGCCGAACGGCGTCGAGGGCGCGATCGTGGGCAAGGCCCTTTACGCGGGCGCGTTCACGCTCGCCGAGGCGCTGGATGTCGCGGCCGACTGACCGCGCAGACTCCGCCGGCGTCCCGTGGGAGGGACGTCACTTCGAGGCGAACCCCCACGCGTCCGACGACGGCTCCGCCGACCCCGCGCTGCTCGCGGCGCTGACCGCCTTCCGCGCGGGTGACGGGGATCAGGTCGCGGTCGTCGACGCGCTGCGTCGCGCGCGCGTGCTGATTCCGCTGGTGGCAGAGAAGGGCGACGAGGGCGTCGGCGCGCACGGGCTTGTGGTGGACAAGACGCAGGAGCTCTCGATCGTCACGGTCGCCGCGCCGGACGGCCGCAGCGTGCTGCCGGTGTTCAGCTCCGTCGAGGCGCTGGGTCGCTGGGACGCGAAGGCCCGTCCGATCCCCGTCGAGGCGGTGCGCGCGGCGCTGGCCGCGTCGGCAGAGCACACGGACCTGATGGTGCTGGACCCCACGTCCGACACGGAGTTCGTCGTCCGCCGCCCGGCCGTCTGGGCGATCGCGCAGGGCGAGCCGTGGACCCCCAGCTTCGCCGACCCCGACGTCTTCCTCGGCCTGCAGGAGAGCATCGCGGGCGAGCTCGCCGTGCTCGACCTCGAGGTGGAGCCGGGAGACCCGACCGCGCGGCTGCAGGGGCCCGAGCTCGTGGTGCGGCTCACGCTCATGTCCGGGCTGGACCGGACCGAGCTCGACGCCGTGCTGGCCCGGCTGGCGCGCCGCTGGTCGACCGACGACCGCGTGGCGACCCTCGTCGACTCGCTCGCGATCAAGCTCGCGAGCACTGAGTAGCCGCCGCGGGGCGGGTGCCGGTCAGACGACCGGGCCCGTCCACTTCTCGCCGGGGCCCTTGCCCAGCTCGTCCGGGATGGTCGAGATCTCGCGGAAGCGCAGCTGCAGGGACCGCAGGCCGTCGCGGATGGGGCGCGCGTGCATGTCGCTGATCTCGGGGGCTGCGGCGGTCACGAGGCCGGCGAGCGCGTTGATGAGCTTGCGCGCCTCGTCGAGGTCGATGTCGGCGTCGGCGTCGGGGGAGTCCGCGAGGCCGAGCTTGACGGCGGCCGCGCTCATGAGGTGGACGCAGGCCGAGCCGATGACCTCGACGGCCGCGACGTCCGCGATGTCCCGCACGGCCGAGGTGTCGGCCGCGGCGCGGTCCTGCTCCTCCCAGCGCGCCTCGCGCTGGGCGTCGAAGGAGTGGGTGTGGCCGGGGTTGGTGCTCATGTGCCGCTCTCTGCTAGACTTTCCCGGGCTCCGGACCTTCTCGCATGAGAAGCCGGACGAAAGAGGATTCACTTCCCACCCGCGCTTGCCGTCATAAGGCTACCGGGTCATGCACTCCCTCGCGTTCGCGCGAGTGTTCCAGGCCGCCGCGGCATGCCTGATCGGGTGAGGCCGACGTGTGACGTCTGCCGGGTGGATGCTGAGTCTCTCTCCCGCCCGTGGCACGAAAACGTCGTCACGGTGGCCTCAGTCACCCACCCAAGGAGTTCCGCATCAGCGATCCCCGTACCAACGAGCGCATCCGCGTGCCCGAGGTCCGACTCGTCGGCCCGAACGGCGAGCAGATCGGCGTCGTCCGCATCGAGGCCGCCCTCCGCCTGGCGCAGGAGGCCGATCTCGACCTCGTCGAGGTGGCCCCCAACTCGAAGCCTCCCGTCGTCAAGATCATGGACTACGGGAAGTTCAAGTACGAGGCCGCGCAGAAGGCCAAGGAGGCCCGTCGCAATCAGGCCAACACGGTCCTCAAGGAGGTCCGGTTCCGCCTGAAGATCGACGAACACGACTACGAGACCAAGCGCAAGCGCGCGGAGGGCTTCCTGAAGTCGGGTGACAAGGTGAAGGCCATGATCCTGTTCCGCGGTCGCGAGCAGTCGCGCCCCGAGCAGGGCGTGCGCCTGCTGAAGAAGTTCGCGGACGACGTCGCCGAGTTCGGCACCGTCGAGTCCAACCCCAAGGTGGACGGCCGGAACATGGTGATGGTCATCGCGCCGCACAAGAACAAGTCCGAGGTCAAGACCGAGCAGAACGCGCAGCGCGCGGCCACCAAGGCCGCGGCGCGCGAGGCGAAGGCGCAGGCCCCGGCCGCGGAGTGATCCGCCCCACAGACTCCCGCTCCGGCGGGTGCACACAACGTCGCCCCGAGGGGCGCATCACGAAGGAAGAGAAGATGCCGAAGCAGAAGACCCACTCGGGCAGCAAGAAGCGCTTCAAGATCACCGGCAGCGGCAAGATCAAGAAGCAGCAGGCGGGCATGCGCCACAACCTCGAGTCCAAGTCGAGCCGTCGCACGCGCCGTCTCAACCAGGACCAGGTCATCTCGGGCAACGACCTCAAGCAGGTCAAGAAGCTCCTCGGTCGCTGACGCGAACATCCCGTTAGGAAGAATGAAGAATGGCTAGAGTCAAGCGGGCAGTCAACGCCCAGAAGAAGCGTCGCGTCATCCTCGAGCGCGCCTCGGGTTACCGTGGCCAGCGTTCGCGCCTGTACCGCAAGGCGAAGGAGCAGGTCACCCACTCGCTCGTCTACGCGTACCGCGACCGTCGCAAGCGCAAGGGCGACTTCCGTCGCCTGTGGATCCAGCGCATCAACGCCGCCGCGCGTCAGAACGGCATCACCTACAACCGCTTCATCCAGGGCCTCGGCCTCGCGGGCGTGCAGGTGGACCGTCGCATCCTGGCCGAGCTCGCCGTGAACGAGCCCGCCACGTTCGCCTCGCTCGTCGCGACCGCCAAGGCCGCGCTGCCCAGCGACGTGAACGCGCCGAAGTCGGCCGCGTAAGCATCTCGCTTCCAAGAGGGCGTCCCTTCGGGGGCGCCCTCTTGTCTTCTTATCAAAAGCGGGTCGCACGCGTGCGGGCGCCCCTTCGGGGGCCCTTCGCGAGCGAGAACGTCGCTGACGCTCCGTTCGGCAGCGCTTCGCGCTGCGGTTTGGCCGCTCCGCGGCACGCTCGCTTCGCTCGCACGACGGTAGATGCAGGGTTTATTGCCGGCTCACCCCGGTCGTTGGGCGGAGCGACGAAGGAGCGGAGTCGAAACGCGGGTCATCCAGGCCCCTGCGGGTCGCTGCGTGTTCCCCGAGGTGACGTGCGCGCGGCGCGCGCGTCACCTGCGCTTCATGTCGGTATGCCTGCGCGGCCATAGACTGTCGACGTGCTGGAGAATCCGCGGTCGCCGCGCGTGAGGGCCGTCGCCAAGCTGGCCAAGCGCAACGCGCGCAAGGAGACCGGGCTGTTCCTCCTGGAGGGGCCGCAGGCGGTGCGCGAGGCGCTCGCCTTCCGGCCCGAGACCCTCGTCGAGCTGTTCGCCACGCCCACCGCGCTCGAGCGGCACCAGGACGTCCGCACGCTGCTGACCGACGAGGGCCTGCACGCGCAGTTCGTCTCGGAGGCCGTGCTCGAGGCCATGGCCGACACCGTGACGCCGCAGGGCTTCGTCGCGGTCGCACGGCAGAACCCCACGGCCGTGAAGGACATCTTCGCCGAGGGGCCGCGCCTCATCGCGATCTGCGAGGAGGTGCGCGACCCCGGGAACCTCGGCACGATCATCCGCGCCGCCGACGCGGCCGGCGCCGACGCGGTCGTGCTGACGGGCCGCACGGTCGATCCGTACAACCCCAAGGTCGTGCGCTCGACGACCGGATCCCTGTTCCACCTGCCGGTCGCCGTCGGGGGAGAGCTCGAGGACATCGTCGCGCGCGCGCATGCGGCCGGCCTCGCGGTGCTGGCCGCCGACGTCAAGGGCGACGACCTTCTCGCGGCGCGCGCGGAGGGGCTGCTGGCGCGCCCGACGGCCTGGCTGTTCGGCAACGAGGCGCACGGCCTCGAGGACGGCGCGCTCGCGCTCGCCGACCGCGCGCTGAAGCTGCCGATCTTCGGCCGGGCCGAGTCGCTCAATCTCGCGACCGCCGCGAGCGTGTGCCTCTACGAGAGCGCGTTCGCGCAGCGCGCCTGACCCGGGCCGCGCGCACGCGACACGCCCGGACTGTCCCCTGATCGGGACATTCCCGATCGCGCATGCCGCCTGTTACAAGTCGGTAAAGCGCGGGTCCGCCTGCTGGTCCGCCCCTCGGCGACGGCCTAGGGTGAGTCGCATGACTGAGCCCCTCGTCGTCGTCAAGGACGTGCAGAAGCACTATGGCGACTTCCACGCGCTGAAGGACATCGACCTCACGGTCGGCAAGGGCGAGGTCGTCGTGGTGATCGGCCCCTCCGGGTCCGGCAAGTCGACGCTGTGCCGCACGATCAACCGTCTCGAGACGATCACGAGCGGCACGATCGCGATCGACGGCAAGGAGCTGCCGAAGGAGGGCAAGGGCCTCGCCGAGCTGCGCGCGGATGTGGGCATGGTCTTCCAGTCGTTCAATCTGTTCGCGCACCTGACGATCCTCGAGAACGTGACGCTCGGGCCGATCAAGGTCCGCGGCCTGAGCAAGGCCGAGGCCGAGAAGCAGGCGAAGGCCCTGCTCGACCGAGTCGGCGTCGGGCATCAGGCGGCCAAGCTCCCGGCCCAGCTCTCCGGCGGCCAGCAGCAGCGCGTCGCGATCGCGCGCGCCCTGGCGATGAAGCCCAAGGTGATGCTCTTCGATGAGCCGACCAGCGCGCTCGACCCCGAGATGATCAATGAGGTCCTCGACGTCATGATCTCCCTCGCGAAGGAGGGCATGACGATGATCGTCGTCACGCACGAGATGGGCTTCGCGCGGAAGGCCGCGAACCGCGTCGTGTTCATGGCCGACGGGCAGATCGTCGAGGAGGCGACGCCCGAGGAGTTCTTCACCAACCCGAAGAGCGATCGCGCGAAGGACTTCCTCTCGAAGCTCATCACGCACTGACCCGCCGTCGCGCGAAGCCGCGCGACGATGAGGAACCACCCCACCAAGGAGGAATCACATGCGCAAGTCCCGGATCTTCACGGGCGCCGGCATCGGCCTGACGGCCCTGCTCGCGCTCACCGCGTGCAACAGCGGATCGCCCACCGACCCCGGCGCAGGCGAGGGGGACGGCGGCGACGCCCTCTGGGAGGTCGCGACCGACGTCCAGCTCGAGGGGAGCCCGACGTTCGACCGCATGTCGGAGGCCGGCGAGGTCGTCATCGGCGTCAAGGCGGACCAGCCGGGCCTCGGCTACGAGGACCCCGTGACCGGCGAGCGCACCGGCTTCGACGTGGACATCGCGCGCTGGATCGCGGCGTCGCTGGGCTTCGGCGAGGACCAGATCCAGTTCGAGACCATCCCGTCGGCCAACCGCGAGCAGGAGCTCATCAACGGGAACATCGACTACTACGTCGGCACCTACTCGATGACGCCGGCGCGCGACGAGGTCATCGACTTCGCCGGGCCGTACTTCATCACGGGCCAGGGCCTCCTGGTCGCGGCCGACGACGACTCGATCAACGGCCCCGAGGACCTCGAGGGCAAGGTCACCTGCTCCGTCACGGGCTCCACCCCGCTGCAGCGCATCCGCGAGGAGTACAGCGGCGAGGTCACCGAGCGCCAGACCTACTCGGAGTGCGTCGAGCAGCTCAAGGCCGGCCAGGTGGACGCGATCACGACCGACGAGGCGATCCTCGCCGGCTACGTCGCGCTCGAGCCGGAGGAGCTCAAGCTCACGGGCGAGATCTTCAGCGAGGAGCGCTACGGCGTCGGCATCGCCGACGGCGACACGGCGCTCAAGGACCACATCAACTCCCTCTTCACGGAGGGCGGCGACGTCTGGAACGCGCTGTTCGAGAAGCACCTCGCGCCCGCCGGCGTCGAGGCGACTCAGCCCGCCGTCGACTGACGGCACCCGCCCGGGACGGCCGCGCGACGGCCGTCCCGGGCCCTGATCCTTCCCATCCGACGCGCGCGAAAGGAGCGGCATGGGCGTCATCACCGACAACCTCGACCTGTGGGGCGAGGCGCTGCTCGGCACGCTGCAGCTGTTCTTCGGCGGCGGTCTCGTCGCGCTGATCCTGGGCACCATCGTGGGCGCGATGCGCGTCTCGCCGGTGCCGATCGCGCGCGCCGTCGGCACGTTCTACGTCAACACCATCCGGAACACGCCGCTCACGCTCGTGTTCTTCGGCTTCGCGTTCGCGCTCCCGCCGCTGATCGAGGTTCGTGCGAGCGGCCCCGCGGCGATGGGCTTCGCGATCGCGGCGCTGGGCGTGTACACCGCGACGTACGTGGCGGAGACGATCCGCTCCGGCATCAACACCGTGCCCGTGGGGCAGGCCGAGGCGGCACGCGCGATCGGGCTGACCTTCGGTCAGGTCATGAGCCTGGTCGTGCTGCCGCAGGCGTTCCGCTCGGTCATCCCGCCCATGATGAGCGTGTTCATCGCGCTGCTGAAGAACACGACCGTCGCGGCGGGCTTCTCGGTCCTGAACCTCGGATCGATGCGCGACTGGCTGAGCGAGCGCGGCGAGAACCAGCTGCTCGTGATCGTGTGGGTGATGGTGATCTTCGTGGCCCTGGTGATGCTGCTCTCGTGGGCGCAGCGCAACCTCGAGAAGCGTTGGACGGTGGCACGATGAGCGGCAGCGTTCTGTACGACGTCCCGGGCCCCCGGGCGATCATCCGCAACCGGATCATCGGCATCCTGACGATCGTCGTCGTCCTCGGGATCGTCGCCTTCTTCGTGTGGCGCCTGTTCGCCACGGGCCAGTTCGCCGCCTCGAAGTGGGAGGCGTTCAGCTACACGCGCATCTGGGAGCAGATCGCGATCGGCCTGTGGAACACGGTCAGCGCCTTCGCGCTCGCGGCCGTCGGCGCCCTGGCCGTCGGGTTCGTGCTCGCGATCGGCCGCCTGTCCGATCACGCCTGGGTGCGCTGGCCCGTCACGGCCGTGGTCGAGTTCCTCCGCGCCGTGCCCGTCCTGGTCATGATGTTCCTGCTGTACTACGGCCTGCCCGTGATCGGCATCCGGATGCCGAGCTACTGGGTCGTCGTGATCGCGCTCGTCGCGTACAACGGCTCGGTGCTGGCCGAGGTCATCCGCGCCGGCGTCGAGGCGCTGCCGCGCGGTCAGCGCGAGGCCGGCTACGCGATCGGTCTGCGCAAGTCGGGCGTGATGCGCCTGATCCTGCTTCCCCAGGCGGTGCGGGCGATGATGCCCGTCATCCTGTCGCAGCTCGTCGTGACGCTCAAGGACACCGCGCTCGGCTTCATCATCACGTACGAGGAGCTGCTGTTCTTCGCCAAGCGCCTCGGCGCCGCCGCGACGCTCGACTCGCCGATCATCCAGTCCACGATCGTCGTGGGCGCGATCTACATCGGGCTCTGCCTGCTGCTGTCGGGCGCCGCGCGCCTGGTGGAGAAGCGGATGCAGAAGTCGCCGCGCGTGCGCGCCGCGCAGGAGGCCATCGCGCCGCGCCTGCACGAGGGCACCGACACCGAGGTGATCGCGGCGCAGGAGCTGCACGACCTCGAGCGCGGGCCCGGCGGCCGCTGATCCGGCCCGTGCCGCGCCCCAGGGGCGCGGCACGGGCGGCATCCGGCCGCGGATAGACTCGGTTCTCGTGCCTGACGTTCCCGAGATCACCCCTGAGGCGGTGGAGGCTGCGGTCGCGGACGCGCTGGCGGCGATCGCCGCGGCCCCCGACACCGCGGCCCTGAAGGCCGCCCGATCGGCGCACGCGGGGGAGGGATCCCCGCTGGCCGCGCTCAACGCGCAGATGCGCCACGTCCCCAACGACCGCAAGGCGGAGTTCGGCAAGCTGGTCGGCGGCGCGCGCGGACGCGTCAACCAGGCGCTCGCGGCCCGCGAGGCGGAGCTCGCCGAGGCCGAGACCGCCGCGCGGCTCGAGGCGGAGCGCATCGACATCACGGCGGTCGCCTCGCGCACCCGCGTGGGCGCGCGCCACCCCATCAGCGTCCTGCAGGAGCAGATCAGCGACGTGTTCGTCGGCATGGGCTGGGAGATCGCGGAGGGTCCCGAGCTCGAGCACGAGTGGTTCAACTTCGACGCGCTCAACTTCGACGAGGACCACCCGGCGCGTCAGATGCAGGACACGTTCTTCGTGGATCCCGTCGCACGCCACCTCGTGATGCGCACGCACACCAGCCCCGTGCAGGTGCGGTCGATGCTCGAGCGCGACCTGCCGATCTACGTGCTGTGCCCCGGTCGCGTGTACCGGACCGACGAGTTCGACGCCACGCACCTGCCGGTGTTCACGCAGGCCGAGGGCCTCGTGGTCGACAAGGGCATCACGATGGCGCACCTGAAGGGCACGCTCGACCACATCGCCAAGGCGCTGTTCGGCGAGGAGGCCAAGACGCGCCTGCGCACCAACTACTTCCCGTTCACGGAGCCGTCGGCCGAGTTCGACCTGTGGCACCCGACCTTCAAGGGCGGCGCGCGCTGGATCGAGTGGGGCGGCTGCGGCATGGTCAACCCCAACGTGCTGCGCGCGGCGGGCATCGACCCCGAGGTGTACTCGGGCTTCGCCTTCGGGATCGGTATCGAGCGGGCCCTGATGTTCCGCTCGGACGTGCAGGACATGCGCGACATGGCCGAGGGCGATGTCCGCTTCAGCGAGCAGTTCGGGATGGTGGTGTGATGCGCGTCCCGCTTTCGTGGCTGCGTGAGTACGTGGACGTCCCCGCGGGGGCGAGCCCCGAGGACGTCCTCGCGGCGCTCGTGTCGGTCGGCTTCGAGGAGGAGGAGGTCATCCGCTTCGAGCTGACCGGCCCCGTCGTCGTCGGCCGCGTGGTCTCCTTCGAGGAGGAGCCGCAGAAGAACGGCAAGACCATCCGCTGGTGCCAGGTCGACGTCGGCGAGCCGGAGCCGCGCGGCATCGTGTGCGGTGCGTCGAACTTCTTCGAGGGCGACAAGGTCGTGGTGTCGCTGCCCGGCGCCGTGCTCCCCGGCCCGTTCGCGATCTCGGCGCGCAAGACGTACGGGCACGTCTCCGACGGCATGATCGCGTCGGCGCGCGAGCTGGGCCTCGGCGACGAGCACAACGGCATCCTGCGACTCGCCGAGCTCGGACTCGACCCCGAGCCCGGCACGGACGCGATCGCGCTCCTGGGCCTCGACGACGTCGCGGTCGACGTGAACGTCACGCCCGACCGCGGCTACGCCATGTCGATCCGCGGCATCGCGCGGGAGTACGCCCACGCGACCGGAGCGGACTTCCGCGACCCCGCGCAGCTGGCGTCGATCGGATCCGGCACCGGGTTCCCGGTCGTCGTCGACGACCGGGCGCCGATCCGCGGCCGCAACGGCGTCACGGAGTTCGTGACGCGCGCCGTGCGCGGCGTCGACCCGTCGCGGCCGACCCCGCCGTGGATGGTCGCCCGCCTGACGCTCGCAGGCATCCGCTCGATCTCGCTGCTGGTCGACATCACGAACTACGTGATGCTCGAGCTCGGCGGCCCGATCCACGGCTACGACCTGAACAGGCTCACGGGCGGGATCACCGTGCGTCGCGCGACCGAGGGCGAGACCCTCGAGACGCTCGACGGCCAGGTGCGCAAGCTCTCCACCGAGGACCTCCTGATCACCGACGACTCGGGCCCCATCGGCCTGGCCGGCGTGATGGGCGGCGCCCACACCGAGATCGGCGACGACACGACCGACGTGCTGATCGAGGCGGCGGTGTTCGACACCGTGTCGATCGCGCGCACGGCGCGCCGCCACAAGCTGCCCAGCGAGGCGTCGCGCCGGTTCGAGCGCGGCGTCGACCCGCTGCTGCCGGCCGCGTCGGCGCAGCGCGTGGTCGACCTCATGGTCGAGCTGGGCGGCGGAACGGCCGACGAGCTCGGCAGCGCCCTCGGCGCGACGTACGCGCCCGAGGCGATCGCACTGCCCGCCGGTTTCGTCCAGCGCCTCGTGGGCGTGGACTACACCGCGGCCCGCATCGCCGAGGCGCTGACGATGATCGGCTGCGAGGTCGTGGAGACCGCCGACGGATGGAGCGTCACTGCGCCGTCGTGGCGACCGGACCTCACCGACAAGTGGACGCTCGCCGAGGAGGTGGCGCGCATCGACGGGGTCGACAAGATCCCGTCCGTCCTGCCGACCCCGCCGTCCGGCCGCGGCCTCACGCCGGCGCAGCAGGGGCGTCGCCGCGTGGCGAACGCGCTCGCCGCCGCGGGCTTCGTCGAGACCCCGTCGTTCCCCTTCACGACCGAGGAGCACAACGACCTGCACGGCTCGGCGTCGGGCGAGCACCTGCCCAGCGTGCGCCTCGCGAACCCGCTGGACGGCCAGGCGCCGTTCCTGCGTCGCTCGCTGATCCCGGGCCTGCTGCAGACCGCGCACCGCAACGTGGCGCGCGGGCTCACCGACCTGGCGCTGTACGAGATCGGGGCGGTGTTCCTGCCGAAGCCGGGCGTGGAGTACGGCACGCCCAGTGTGCCGCCGCTCGCGGTGCGCCCCGACGCCGAGACGCTCGCGCGCCTGGACGCCTCCATCCCGCCGCAGCCGCGCCACGTGGCGCTGCTGCTGGCCGGCGCGGTCGCGCCCAAGCAGCCGGGTCGCGAGGCCGAGGCCGCGGGCCTCGAGGTGGCGCTCGACGCGGTCCGCGTCATCGCGGCCGCCGCGGGCGTCGAGATCGAGGTCGCGCAGGGCCGTCGCGCGGCGCTGCACCCGGGCCGCACCGGCGTGCTCACGGTCGGCGGCGCCGAGGTCGGCTACGTCGGCGAGCTGCTGCCGCAGGTGGCCGAGGACGCCGACCTGCACGGCCGCGTCACGGTGGCCGAGCTCGACCTCGACGCGCTGCTGACGCTCGCGGGCGAGCGCGTGACGGTCGCCTCGCTGTCGACCTTCCCCGCCGCCACGCAGGACGTGTCGCTCGTGGTCGACGCCGCGCTGCCGGCCGGCGAGCTGCGCCGCACGCTCGTGGAGGGCGCGGGCGAGCTGCTCGAGGGCGTGCGCCTGGTCGACGACTACCGAGGCCAGGGCATCCCGGAGGGCCGCAAGAGCCTGACCTTCGCGCTGCGCTTCCGCGCGCCCGACCGCACCCTCACGGCCGCGGAGGCCACCGAGGCCAAGCTCGCGGGCGTCGCCCTCGCGGCCGAGCGCCACGGCGCCACGCTCCGCGAGTAGGCCCGGCGCCGCGCCGCGCCATCCGCGAGACGGCAACTCCGCGCCGAGACTGCAGTGGATCGCTGCAGTCTCGGCGCGGAGCTGCTTGGTCAGCGCGGAGTTGCGGTCCGGCCGCGGGGAGGATCGATTGCCGCAGGCAGCGTCAGCAACGGTGCCGCCACACGGGGCCGCTCCGGTCGCAAGCCGCTCGCCCGAAGCGCCGCGTCGAGCGCGTCCGGATCGCGAGCCTCGCCCCATCCCCACCGGGCGACGCCGTCGCAGCCGCGACGCAGGATGTCCTCGCGTCGCTTCTCCTCCCGCAGGCGTGCGCGTCCGCTCTCGCCGTCGTACTTGAGATCGCCGTCGGCCTCGCCGATCCGGCGCTGAGCACGCCAGTACATGTCGACGCGGAACACGTCGCCGGCGGAGGTTCGGAACACCACCTGAAGCTCCGGTGCGGGGTACCCGAGCCATTCGACGCCCGCGCGGCTGATCGACTCGAGACTGCTCTCGGCGAGCGGCGTGGCGCGGGTGAGCGGCCATCGCGCGGCGGCGCGTCCGCGCGCGCTCGTCCTCAGCTCGTTGAGCTCGAGCAGGTGACCCGCATCCAGTGCGGGCGTGAGTCGCAGCAGCGCGTCGGCCGTCATCAGGCCGAGCGCGGGATGTCGGTGGCGCGCGATGTCGACCGCCGTGTCGGCGGGCGCGACGAACGCGATCCCGTCCATCCGGACGATCTCGCGCTGGTCGGTCGATACGTGGGTCCGCACCTGGCCGACCAGCCGGGAGGTGCCGTCGGCGCTCAGCACGTGGATCTCCGTCGGCTCGCCGACGATCGGCAGGCCCGTGAGCACGGCCGCCGATTCGAGCGCGAACACGGCACCGGGGCGCAGCAGCGCATGCGCGTGAACCCGGGCCAGGTATCGGTCCCACGGCGGGAGCAGGTCCCAGAGCGCCTTGGGAGCGTAGACGCCCAGCGCCACGCGATGCAGCTCGCCCCGGCGCTCAGCGACGTCGAGGCGGAAGGCGGCGTCTCCAGGCCGCATCAGCGGCACCGGACACGGTCGGATGGTGACAATCTCGGGCAGCGCGATCGACATGACGGCACGCTCCCGCATCCTGCCGTCGCGTGTCGGACGTCAGGATCCGATCGGAGCGGATCCCGACGGATCCGGATCTGTGGACGAACGACCGAGGCGCGCCGGCGACAATGCAACCCCGCGCCGAAACATCAACGCCGCGCCGAGACCGCAGCGCACCACAGCGCTTTCAGCGCGGCGTTGCTGTCTCGCAGCGGCGACCCGCTCAGCGCAGGCCGTGCTCGCCGCGGAGGGGGACGAAGCGGACGGCGCCGAGGTCGTCGAGGTCGTACTCGTCGCCGCGGCGGATGAGGCGGATCAGCTGCTGCCACCCGAGGCCGCGCTCTAGCGGCATCACGATGCGGCCGCCGTCCGCGAGCTGGTCGAGCCATGGGGCGGGGATCTCGGGGCCCGCGGCCGCGGCGAGGATCGCGTCGAACGGCGCGGCGTCCGCCAGCCCCAGCGTCCCGTCGCCGGAGGCGACCCGCACGCGCTCGAATCCCGCCGCGTCGAGCGCGCGCCGCCCGGTCGCGGCCAGCTCCGCCACGTACTCGATCGACCACACCTCGGCGCCCATCGCGGCGTAGACGGCGGCCGCGTACCCCGAGCCGGTGCCGACGTCGAGCACGCGGTCGCCGGGGGAGATCCGCCCGGCCTCGGCCGTCAGCGCGACGATGTACGGCTGCGAGATCGTCTGGCCGTGCTCGATCGGCAGCGGCGAGTCGGAGTACGCGTCGCGCGCGAGGTGCTCCGGCACGAACCGCTCCCGCGGCACGCGGTCCATGGCATCGAGCACCCGGCGGTCGCGGATGCCCCGCGCCTCCAGATGCCACTCGATCATCTCCCGGCGCCGCTGGCGGAGCAGGGCGTCGAGACCGGATCCGGCTGCCTCGCCCATGGCCCCACGGTACGTCGGCCGCGGGCGTTCTGCTACGCTCGCGGCATGTCCGCCGGCGCCCTCGTCCCGATGCTCGCTCCGAGCATCGACGTGCGCCGACGTCCGCGTGGCCGCCGAATCTCGGCGACGCCGCGAAGCTCCCGCGCCTGACGGCCCGGTCGAGCGGCCTGGGATCCAGGTCAGTGGCGTCGCCGTCAACGGCCCTCGCTCACGGACAATAAGGTGGAACCCATGACCCTTTCGGTCGCCGTCTCCGGCGCTTCTGGCTATGCGGGCGGCGAGCTGCTCCGTCTGCTCGCCGACCATCCCGACGTCGAGATCCGCACCGTGACCGCGCACTCCAACGCCGGTCAGCCGCTCATCGAGCATCAGCCTCACCTGCGATCCCTCGCGCACCTGACGCTGCAGGACACGACCCCCGAGATCCTCTCCGGGCACGACGTCGTGTTCCTCGCGCTGCCGCACGGTCAGTCCGGGCAGTACACGGATGCGCTCACCGACGTCTCGCTCGTGATCGACTGCGGCGCGGATCACCGCCTCACGGGGAAGGACGACTGGGACGCCTTCTACGGCGGCGACTTCCACGAGCCGTGGACCTACGGCGTGCCCGAGCTGCCGGTCGGAGGAGCGAAGCAGCGCGAGCGCCTCGTGGGCGCCACCCGCATCGCCGCGCCGGGCTGCAACGCCTCGACGGTGGCGCTGAGCCTGGCTCCGGGCGTCGCGGCGGGCGTGATCGCGGCGGACGACATCGTCAGCGTGCTGGCGGTCGGCCCGTCGGGCGCGGGCAAGAGCCTCAAGACCAACCTGCTCGCGAGCGAGATCCTCGGATCCGCGAACCCGTACGCCGTCGGCGGCACGCACCGCCACATCCCCGAGATCGCGCAGTCGCTGCGCGCGGCGGGCGCGATCGGCGACGTCCGGATCTCCTTCACCCCCGTGATCGTGCCGATGGCCCGCGGCATCCTGGCGACCAGCACGGCCCCGATCGCCGAGGGCGTGTCCGCGGCGCAGGTGCGCCAGGCGTGGGAGGCGGCGTACGGCGACGAGACGTTCGTGCAGCTGCTGCCGGAGGGGCGGATGCCGCGCACGGCCGATGTGATCGGCGCCAACACGGCGCTGATGGGCCTCGCGGTCGACGAGGCGGCCGGCCGCGTGGTGGTCGTCACCGCGGTCGACAACCTGACCAAGGGCACGGCGGGCGCCGCAATCCAGTCGATGAACATCGCGCTCGGCCTTCCCGAGGGCCGCGCGCTCAGCGTGAACGGAGTGGCGCCGTGAGTGTGACCGCAGCCAAGGGCTTCGAGGCGGCGGGCGTCGCCGTGGGTCTGAAGTCGACCGGAGCGAAGGACGTCGCCGTGGTCGTGAACCGCGGTCCGCTCAAGACGGGCGCCGCGGTGTTCACCACGAACCGCGCCAAGGCCAACCCGATCCTGTGGTCGCAGCAGGCGATCGCGGACGGCGTGGTCGAGGCCGTGGTGCTGAACTCCGGAGGGGCCAACTGCTTCACGGGCGAGTTCGGCTTCCAGACCACGCACCAGACGGCCGAGAAGGCCGCCGAGCTGCTCGGCGTCAGCGCGGCCGACGTGCTCGTGTGCTCGACCGGCCTGATCGGCTCGGGCGACGACGTCTTCCGCGCCAAGGTGCTCGAGGGCACGACGCAGGGCGTCGCCGCGCTCAGCTCCGCCGGCGGAGATGACGCGGCCGCCGCGATCATGACCACCGACACCGTGCCGAAGACCGCCGTGCGCAGCGCCGACGGCTGGACGATCGGCGGCATGGCCAAGGGCGCGGGCATGCTGGCGCCGGGCCTGGCCACGATGCTCGTGGTCATCACGACCGACGCCGTGCTGGACGCGGCCGCGGCCGACGCGCACCTGCGCGCCGCGACCCGCGTGAGCTTCGACCGCCTCGACTCCGACGGCTGCATGTCGACGAACGACCAGGTCACGCTGCTGGCGAGCGGCGCGAGCGGCGTCGAGCCGGACGAGACCGCGTTCCGGGAGGCGCTGATCGACCTGTGCCGCGAGCTGTCGCAGAAGCTGCAGGACGACGCCGAGGGCGCCAGCCACGCCATCACGATCGAGGTCGTCGGCGCCGCGAGCGAGGACGACGCGGTCGAGGTCGGTCGCTCGGTCGCCCGCAACAACCTGTTCAAGGCGGCGATCTTCGGCAACGACCCGAACTGGGGCCGCGTGCTCGCCGCGATCGGCACCACGCGGGCGGCGTTCGACCCGTACGACGTCGACGTGTCGATGAACGGCGTGCGGGTGTGCACCAAGGGCGGCCCGGATCGCCCGCGCGAGGAGGTCGATCTGACGCCGCGCGCCACCCACGTGCTGATCGACCTGCGAGCCGGGGACGCGGCCGCGACGATCCTCACGAACGACCTGACCCACGACTACGTGCACGAGAACAGCGCCTACTCCTCATGAGCTCCGATCACATCGACATCCAGGACACCAGCCCCGAGGAGGCCGCCGCGAAGGCGGCCACCCTCATCGAGTCGTTGCCGTGGGTGAAGCGCTACCGCGACCAGATCGTCGTCGTGAAGTACGGCGGCAACGCCATGATCAGCGAGGAGCTGCAGGACGCGTTCGCGCAGGACATCGCGTACCTGCGGTACGTGGGCGTGCGTCCCGTCGTCGTCCACGGCGGCGGACCGCAGATCTCGAGCATGCTCGACCGCCTCGCGATCCCGAGCGAGTTCAAGGGCGGCTACCGCGTCACGAGCACGGAGGCGATCAGCGTCGTCCGGATGGTGCTCACGGGCCACATCAACCCGCAGCTCGTCGCGAAGATCAACTCGCATGGGCCGCTGGCCACGGGGCTGAGCGGCGAGGACGCCGGGCTGTTCGGCGGACGCAAGCGCGGCGTGGTCATCGACGGCGTCGAGGAGAGCCTCGGGCGCGTGGGCGACGTGGTGAAGGTCGACCCCTCCGCCGTGCTCGACCACCTCGACGCGGGCCGCATCCCGGTCGTCTCCAGCATCGCGCCGGATCTGGACCACCCCGGCCAGTCGCTCAACGTGAACGCGGATGCCGCGGCCGCGGCGCTCGCGATCGCGCTCAAGGCGCGCAAGCTCGTCGTCCTGACCGACGTCGCCGGCCTGTACGCGGACTGGCCCAACCGCGACTCGCTCGTCTCGCACCTCACCGCGGACGAGCTGCGCGAGATGATGCCGCGCCTGGAGAGCGGCATGATCCCGAAGATGCAGGCGTGCCTCGACGCGGTCGAGGGCGGGGTCGGCGCGGCGGCGATCATCGACGGCCGCGTGCAGCACTCTGTGCTCGTCGAGCTGTTCACGAGCAAGGGGATCGGAACGCAGGTGACCGCATCATGAGCGCACATCAGACCACGGATGCCGCGACCGCGGCCTGGCAGGACGCGGCCGCGCGCGACCTCATGAGCCTGGGCGGTCGTCTCGCCCTCCTCACCCGCGGCGAGGGCTCCCACGTGTGGGACGCCGACGGCACGCGCTACCTCGACTTCCTCGGCGGCATCGCCGTGAACTCGCTCGGGCACGCCCATCCGGTGTTCGTCGAGGCGGTCAGCCGCCAGGCGGCCACGCTGGCGCACGTGTCGAACTACTTCGCGACGCCGCAGCAGCTCGAGCTCGCCGCGCGGCTGAAGGAGCTGGCAGGCACGGGGGAGCGGGGCCGCGTGTTCCTCGCGAACTCGGGCACCGAGGCCAACGAGACCGCGATCAAGCTCGCGCGCCTGCACGCCGCGAAGACCGGCCGCCAGGACGCCGTGATCGCGAGCCTGCACGGAGCGTTCCACGGGCGCTCCACGGGCGCGCTCGCCCTCACCCCCAAGGCCGCGTACCAGGATCCGTTCCGTCCGCTGCTGCCGGGCGTCACCCACATCGAGCCGACGCTCGAGGCGCTCGAGGAGCTGTTCGCGGGCGGCGAGCAGGTCGCGGCCCTCGTGGTGGAGCCCATCCAGGGCGAGGCCGGCGTGCTGCCGCTGCCCGAGGGCTACCTGCGGCGCGCGCGCGAGCTCACGACCGCTCACGGCGCGCTGCTCATCCTCGACGAGGTCCAGACCGGGATGGGGCGCACGGGCCACTGGTTCGCGTTCCAGGCCGAGGGCGTCGCGCCCGACGCCATCACGCTCGCCAAGGGCATCGCGGCGGGCTTCCCGCTCGGCGCCGTCGTGACGTTCGGCGACGCGAGCGACCTGTTCTATCCCGGCACCCACAACTCGACGTTCGGCGGCAACCCGCTCGCCAGCGCGGTCGCGAACGCGGTGATCCAGGAGATCCAGGATCGCGACCTGCTCGCCAACGTGACGGCGCGCGGCGCGCAGCTGCGCGCGGCCGTCGAGGGCATGCCGCTGGTCGCGGGCACGCGCGGCTCCGGCCTGCTCATCGGCATCGCGCTGACCGCGCCCGTCGCCGCCGAGGTGCGCGCGACCGCCCACGCGCGGGGACTGATCGTCAACGCGCCCACCGACGACGCGATCCGCATCGCGCCGGCCTACACGATCGGCGACGCCGAGGTCGCGGAGTTCACGTCGACCTTCGCGGCCGCGCTCGAGGAGGTCGCCTCCCGCCACGCCGCTGCCACGACCGAGGGGAACCCCGCATGACCCGCCACTTCCTGCGCGACGACGACATCACGCCCGCCGAGCAGGCCGAGATCCTGGATCTCGCCGCGACGCTGAAGCAGGACCGCTGGGCCGACAAGAGCCTCGCGGGCCCGCAGACCGTCGCGGTGATCTTCGACAAGTCGTCGACCCGCACGCGCGTGTCGTTCGCGGTCGGGATCGCGGACCTGGGCGGCACGCCGCTGATCATCTCGACCGAAAACAGCCAGCTCGGCGGCAAGGAGACGCCCGCCGACACCGCGCGCGTGCTCGAGCGCCAGGTCGCCGCGATCGTGTGGCGGACGTACGCGCAGGCGGGCCTGGAGGAGATGGCGCAGGGGACGCGCGTCCCGGTCGTGAACGCGCTCAGCGACGACTTCCACCCCTGCCAGCTGCTGGCCGACCTGCTCACCATCCGCGAGCACAAGGGCGACCTCAAGGGCCTCACGCTGTCGTTCTTCGGCGACGGCGCGAGCAACATGGCGCACTCCTACGTGCTCGCGGGCGTCACCGCCGGAATGCACGTGCGCGTCGCCTCGCCCGAGTCCTACGCGCCCCGTGAGGACGTCGTGGCCGACGCCGACCGCATCGCGCTCGAGACCGGGGGCTCGGTGACGCTCTACACCGACCCGCTCGAGGCCGCCGCGGGCGCCGACGTGGTCGTCACCGACACCTGGGTCTCCATGGGCAAGGAGGAGGAGAAGCTCGCGCGCCTGCGCGACCTCGGCGCCTACAAGGTCACGCAGGAGACCATGTCCGTCGCGGATCCGGGCGCGATCTTCATCCACTGCCTTCCCGCCGACCGCGGCTACGAGGTCGACGCCGAGGTGATCGACGGTCCCCAGAGCGTGATCTGGGACGAGGCGGAGAACCGCCTGCACGCGCAGAAGGCGCTGCTGGTGTGGCTGCTGCGGCAGGCCTGACCCGCACCACCCACGGCGGCCTGCGAGGCCGCTTCGACCGAGGCCGCGCGCGGCTGGACGGTCCCGGGCGCGAGCCCGGGATCGACCTCGCGCGCGGCCTCGCCATCGTCGGCATGTTCGCCGCGCACCTGCTCGACACCACGGCGTTCGAATGGACGCATCCGGCGACGTGGACCGACGTCGTCAACGGGCGCTCGTCCATCCTGTTCGCGACGCTGGCAGGGGTGTCGCTCGCGCTGGTGACGGGCGGGGAGCGCCCGTTCGACGGCGCCCGGATGGCGAGCGCCCGCTGCTCGCTCGCCCTCCGCGCCGCCTGCATCTGGCTGCTGGGCGTCCTGCTCGTGATGCTGCAGACCCCCGTGCTCGTGATCCTGCCCGCGTACGGCATCCTGTTCCTCCTGGCGCTCCCGTTCCTGCGGCTGCCGGTCGGGTGGCTGTTCGCGGCGTCCGCCGGCGTGGCCGTGGCCGCGCCGTTCGCCGTCTTCGCGATCGACCAGCTGCCGCTGTGGGACGGCGAGGCGGGGCAGACCGTCGCCCACACGATCGGATGGCACTACCCGTTCGCGCTGTGGCTGGCCTTCGTCCTCGCGGGCATCGGCACGGGCCGGATGGCCTTCGCGCGTCCCGCGACCGCGACGCTCCTGCTCGCGGTCGGCGCGGTGCTGGCGGCCGTGGGCTACGGCATCGTGGGCCGCTGGGCGGAGCTCGCGCCCGCGGACTCGATCTGGGGCGTGGTGCTGTCGAGCACCGCGCACTCGAGCGGCATGGGGGAGGCCGTCGGATCGGGCGGGTTCGCGCTCGGAGCGATCGCGCTGTGCACGCTCCTGTGCGCGACGCCCGCGCGGGCCGTGCTCCTGCCCCTGCGCGCGGTCGGTTCGATGCCGCTCACGGCGTACACGGCGCAACTCCTGACATGGGCGGTGCTGCAGCCGCCGGCGGGCGAGGCGGGATCGGAGCTCGCGGCGTTCCGCGCGCTGGATCCGTTCTGGCCGCTGACCATCGCGACGCTCGCCGGGTGCACCGCGTGGGCGCTGCTGCTCGGGCGGGGCCCGCTCGAGCGCCTGGTCGGCTGGGTGGCCCGGGTCGGTCCCCGCGAGGCGCCGGCCGGCGCGGCGTAGAGCGCGCTCCGGGGATCTCCGGCGCCCCGGAGGGAGCGACCTCGGGCGGGGAGGGCGGCGCGCGCTCGATAGGCTGGGACGCATGAGCAGCGAGCAGCCGAGCGGCCAGCACGGGACCAACGAGGGCGCCCTCTGGGGCGCGCGTTTCGCGACCGGGCCGTCCCCTGAGCTGCAGGCGCTCAGCCGCTCCACCCACTTCGACTGGCAGCTGGCGCTGTACGACATCGCCGGCTCGCACGCGCACGCCAAGGCGCTCGCGGCGGCGGGATACCTGGAGCCCGACGAGGAGCGCCGCATGCACGAGGGCCTCGACACCCTCGCGAAGGCCGTCCAGGACGGCTCGCTGCAGGCCCGCCCCGGCGACGAGGACGTGCACGGCGCGCTCGAGGCCGCGCTGATCGAGGTCGTCGGTCCCGAGCTGGGCGGCCGCCTGCGCGCCGGCCGCAGCCGCAACGACCAGATCGCGACGCTCGTGCGCATGTACCTGCTGGACCACACCCGCGTGATCGCCAAGGAGCTGCTGGCGCTGATCGACGCGCTCGTGGCGCAGGCCGACGCGCACCCCGACGTCATCCTGCCCGGCCGCACCCACCTGCAGCACGCTCAGCCGGTGCTGCTGGCGCACCACCTCCAGGCCCACGCCTGGCCGCTCGTGCGCGACCTCGAGCGCCTCCGCGACTGGCGCGCCCGCGCCGCCGTGTCGCCGTACGGCGGCGGCGCGCTCGCCGGGTCGACGCTGGGCCTGGACCCGCAGCTGGTCGCGAGCGAGCTGGGCCTCGACCGGCCCGCAGAGAACTCGCTCGACGGCACGTCGTCGCGCGACGTCGTGGCGGAGTTCGCGTTCATCGCGGCGCAGATCGGCGTCGACCTGTCGCGCTTCGCCGAGGAGATCATCCTCTGGAACACGCGCGAGTTCGGCTTCGTCACGCTGGACGACGGGTACTCCACGGGCTCGAGCATCATGCCGCAGAAGAAGAACCCCGACATCGCCGAGCTGGCGCGCGGCAAGGCGGGGCGCCTGGTCGGCAACCTCGCGGGCCTGCTCACCACGCTCAAGGGCCTGCCGCTCGCGTACAACCGCGACCTGCAGGAGGACAAGGAGCCGGTGTTCGACTCGGTCGCGACCCTCGAGGTCGTGCTGCCGGCGTTCACCGGCATGGTCGCGACCATGCGCTTCGACGCCGCCCGCATGGCGGAGCTCGCGCCGCAGGGGTTCTCGCTCGCGACGGATGTCGCCGAGTGGCTCGTGAAGCGGCGGGTCCCGTTCCGCGACGCGCACGAGATCTCGGGCGCGCTGGTCCGGGCGTGCGAGGAGCGCGGGATCGGCCTCGAGGACGCCTCCGACGAGGTGCTCGCGTCGGTCTCGTCCCACCTCACCCCGGAGGTCCGCGCCGTGCTCTCGATCGAGGGCTCGGTCGCGAGCCGCACGGGCGCCGGCGGCACCGCGCCGGAGCGCGTGGCCGAGCAGCGCGCCGAGCTGGTCGCCCGCGCGCAGGCAGCGGTCCACGCCCTCGGTCTGTGAGGTCCCACCCCCGGAAACGCGGCCCGGTGACGCCGGGATGTCGGACGCGGCGGGCATGATGGGGGCATGATCCTCGCCGGCCTGCTGCTGCTCGCGGTCGGCGCCGCCGATCTCGTGCGGACGGTCTTCAAGCGCTCGCCTGCGCCGATCCGCCTGGCGTCGCTCGGCGTCGTCGCGGTGGCAGTCCTGGCGCTCGGCGTCGTCACGGCCGCGCCGTTCGCCGGCATCGCGGCGGTCGTGGTCGGCGCGCTGTGGCTGCAGCTCATGCCGGACACGGGCCGGTCGCCGGCCTCGATCTGGCCCGCCGCGGCGGTCGGCGCGCTCGCCGCGCTCGCCGTGGTCCTGGTGCCCGCGGACGCCGGATCCGGTCTGTTCGGTCCCGTGTCGATCGCGTCTCCGGTCGGTGCCCTGTCGCTTCCCGCGATCGTCCTGACGCTCGGCGCCGTCGCCTACCTGATGGAGGCCGCGAACGTCGTCGTGCGCGCCGCTCTCGAGCGCGAGAACATCGCTCCGGATCCGATCCCGGAGGAGCGGCACGAGATCGTCGATCCGACGGCCATGCCGAAGCTCGGTCCGGGTCAGGTCATGAGGGGCGGCCGGCTGATCGGCCCGCTCGAGCGCGCGATCGTGTTCGCGCTCACGCTCGCCGCCGCCTACCCGCTGCTCGCGGCGTTCATCGCCGCGAAGGGCATCGTGCGCTTCCCCGAGATCTCGCGCGACGGCGACGGGGGAGACCGGGCCGAGTACTTCCTGGTGGGCAGCATGGTCAGCTGGGTGCAGGCCCTGTCGCTGGCCTTCCTCGTGTGGTTCGGCATCGGCGCGGCCTGACCCGGCGCACGCCCTAGGCTGGTGGGGTGACCGAGACCGTGGCCGCACCGAAGACCGATCCGTCCTTCGACACCATCTGGGACGAGCTCCTCTGGCGAGGGCTCGTGCACGTGTCGACCGACCAGGAGGCGCTGCGCGAGCTGCTCGCGGGCCCGCCGATCGTGTTCTACTGCGGCTTCGACCCGACCGCGCCGAGCCTGCACCTGGGCAACCTCGTGCAGCTGCTCACCATGCGCCGGCTCCAGCTGGCCGGGCACCGGCCTCTCGGCCTGGTCGGCGGCTCGACCGGGCTGATCGGCGACCCGCGCCCGACCGCCGAGCGCACCCTGAACACGCGCGAGACCGTGGCGGAGTGGGTGCAGAAGCTGCGCGCGCAGGTCGAGCGCTTCCTCGACTTCGACGGCGACGACGCCGCGCGCATCGTGAACAACCTCGACTGGACGGCGCCGCTGTCCGCGATCGACTTCCTGCGTGAGATCGGAAAGCACTTCCGCGTCGGGACGATGATCAAGAAGGACGCCGTCAGCGCCCGCCTCAACTCGGACGCCGGCATCAGCTACACCGAGTTCAGCTACCAGATCCTGCAGGGTCTGGACTACCTGGAGCTCCACCGCCAGTACGGCTGCGTGCTGCAGACGGGCGGCAGCGACCAGTGGGGGAACCTGACGAGCGGCGTCGACCTGATCCACAAGGTCGAGGGCGTCTCGGTCCACGCCATCGGCACGCCGCTGATCACGAACAGCGACGGCACCAAGTTCGGCAAGAGCGAGGGCAACGCGATCTGGCTCGACGCCGAGATGTGCAGCCCGTACGCGATGTACCAGTTCTGGCTCAACACCGACGACGCCGATGTGATCGCGCGGCTGAAGGTGTTCACGTTCCTCACCCGCGCCGAGATCGAGGAGTACGAGCGGCTCGTCGCCGAGGAGCCGTTCCGCCGCGCCGCGCAGAAGCGCCTCGCGCTCGAGGTGACCACGACCGTGCACGGCCCCGAGGCCACGCAGGCCGCGGTCGCGGCCTCGGAGGCGCTGTTCGGCAAGGGCGATCTCGCGACGCTCGACGCCGCGACCCTCGCCGCCGCGCTGCGGGAGCTGCCTCACGCGGATGTGGCGTCGGGGACGCCGGTCGTGCAGGCGCTCGTGGAGACCGGGCTGGTGTCGTCGGCGTCCGAGGCACGGCGTGCGATCGCCCAGGGCGGCGTCGCGATCGACGGCGCCAAGGTCGACGATGACTCCGCGGTCGTGACCGGCTCCCTCCCCGGGGGAGTGTCCGTCCTGCGGCGCGGCAAGAAGGCCCTCGCCGGCCTCTTCGTCGCCTGACGGGCCCCGCCCCGGGGGCGCGACACGCCCGGGGGATGCCGCGGTTTGCCCCGCCCCTCGGATCCACGTAATGTATTCCCTTGTCGCCGCCAAGCGGTGAGGTTGAGCCGGAAGGCTCCCACCCCAGGTCGACGACGAACTCCACTCCGAACAGCGGGCTCTTGAGCGCGCCGACCCTCGGGTCTAGGGTGGAGGATCCAGCTCCTCGAGGTCTCCTCGACGATGCCGGCGCCCGTCGCTCAGACAGCGCCCCGGCGTGTCGGATTGACAAGCCGAGCGAGATGGATAAGATAGAGAAGTTGCCCCGGAGGGCTGCGGCGGGAGTCGCAGGGCTGGGAGCATCCGATCCTTGAGAACTCAACAGCGTGCACTTGTCAAATGCCAAATAACCTCGGCAACTGGCCTTTTTGGTTGGTTGCGAGATTCCTTTGGATCAATTTTGGAAGTCAGTTTTGACATCCGTTTTTGGTCAGCATCAAACTC
>NZ_BAAGXJ010000011.1:0-979 GCF_054779895.1 Microbacterium lacusdiani
AGGCCCCACACCGCGATCGGGAAGCTCCCGCCCATCAGCCGGATCTCAAACAACCTGGCTGGGCAGTACAGCTAGAGCTCGATGCCTTCCTTGAGAAGCGGAGGGAGGAACCCCAGTGCGTCCAACTGTGCAATGAGGTGAGGGGCGAAGACGTCGCCGAGCAGGGGGACTCGGTAGAACCGTGGGCCCCGTCGGTCTACCTCAAGGAGCCCGCGACTCAGCATGCCTCGGATCTCCTGGGACCGATGCGAGGCGCTGCCAGGTAACGAGTCCGCGAGGTCGCCGGCCTTGACGACGCCCCTTACCAAGGCCGTTTTCAGCGCTCCCCTCTCGGCTGCGCTGATCACGCCTCGCTCTTGCATCCGGCCGAGAGTGGGATCGAGCAGCTCATCGAAGAGATAGTCGGCGCTCTGCAGCTTCGTCAGCCGCTCGAGGTCGGAGTGGATGCCCCGAGCGAAGAACGTGCACCAGGCGACCGTTCCCTCATTGCTCAGCGAGTCGGCCGATTCGAGTGCCGCGTAATACTCGTCTCGGTCGTTTCCGAAGACCGCCGTGGGGTTGACCGTCCGAAAGCCGATCGGGCTGACGAACCCGTTCCGTCGGATCATGGCGTAGCTGAGCAGTCGGGATACGCGCCCGTTGCCGTTTCGGAAGGGGTGAATCCACAAGAAGCGGTGGTGCGCGAGCGCGACATGGATCATCTGCTGCGACGTCGGAACCTCGCGGTTCGCGAAGTCCAGGAACTCGTCCATCTCCGCCTGGAGAAGCACGTGGCTCGGGGGGATGTGCGATGCGCGACTGATCTGCACGTCGACGTTGCGATAGCTTCCAGGCCGCTCGTCGCCCTCCCGTGTCAGCTCCTCGACGGTCAGGCGATGGAGTTCCCGAACGAACACATGGGTCAGCGGCGGTCAAGTCCCCGGTAGTGGTGTAGCCGTGTCGTGATCCTTCGGTGCTGGGTCAGGCGCTGAGTTCGAGG
>NZ_BAAGXJ010000012.1:0-60464 GCF_054779895.1 Microbacterium lacusdiani
AGGCCCCACACCGCGATCGGGAAGCTCCCGCCCATCAGCCGGATCTCAAACAACCTGGCTGGGCAGTACATCTAGTTCAGAAGAGATCGCACGCTGCGGGGCCGCAAGCGGCACCCTTGCGAGCGAGGAACGTCGCTGACGCTCCGTTCGGCAGCGCTTCGCGCTGCGGTTCGGCCGCTTCGCGGCACGCTCGCTTCGCTCGCACGACGGTCGGTGGCGAGGCCCGATGAACGGGTCCGGGGCTTCGGCTCCGGGCCCGTTCCGCGTCTGCGGGGTTAGGCTCGATCGGGTGAGCACCACCCCCTTGGACGCCCTTCCGATCGAGCAGCTGCGCACCCGGACGAGCGCCAAATGGGCACTGTACCCCGAGGACGTCCTGCCGCTGTTCGTCGCCGAGATGGACTTCCCCCTCGCGCCCGCCGTCGCCGAGGCGCTGCACGCCGCGGTGGAGCGCGGCGACACCGGATACTCCGCGCACGGCAACGGGATCGCCGAGGCGTTCGCCGGATTCGCCGCGCGCCGCCTCGGGTGGGACGTCGACCCCGGCCGGGTCCGCACCACGTGCGACGTCATGATGGGGGCGGCGGAGCTGCTCCGGGCGGTCACCGAGCCGGGCGACGCCGTGGTCGTGACCCCGCCCGTCTACCCGCCGTTCTTCGCCGTGCACGAGGAGTCGCGCACCGAGGCGGTGCGGGTGCCGCTCGTGCGCGCGGGGGAGGGCTGGGAGCTCGACCTCGAGGCGATCGACGCCGCGTTCGCCGCGGGCGCCAAGGCGATGCTGCTGTGCAACCCGCACAATCCCACCGGCACCGTCCACTCGCGCGAGACCCTCGCCGAGCTGGCGCGCATCGCCGAGCGCCGCGGCGCGTGGATCGTCAGCGACGAGATCCACTGGCCGCTGACGCGGCCCGGCGCGACCTTCACGCCGTTCCTCGACGCCGCGCCCGCGGCGGCGGAGGTCGGCTTCGCGCTCGCCAGCGCGAGCAAGGCCTTCAACCTCGCGGGCCTGAAGTGCGCGCAGATCGTGACGGCGTCGGCCGAGCCCGCCCGCATCGTGCGGGCGCTGCCCGACGAGGTCGAATGGCGCACGTCGATCTTCGGCGCGATCGCGGGCCGCGCGGCGTACGAGAGCGGCGAGCCGTGGCTCGACGCGCTCCTCGCGCGCCTCGATCTGAACCGCGCGCTGCTGGTCGACCTGCTGGCGGACCACGTGCCGGAGGCGCGGTACGCGCCCGGCGACGCGGGCTTCCTCGCGTGGGTCGACTTCGCAGGCCTGGGCTGGGGCGACGAGCCTTCCGCCCGCATCCTGCGCGAGGCCCGCGTGGCGCTCAATCCCGGCACGACGTTCGGCGACGAGGGACGGGGCCACGCGCGGATCAACTTCGGCACGAGCCCCGAGATCCTCGCCGACGCCGTCGAGCGCATCGGCCGGCTGCGCGCATGAGCGGCGACCCCCGCACGCTCACCGGGCCCATCCCCGTCGCCGCGCATCCCGAGGACGTCCGCGCCCGCTCGCTGTGGGAGCCCTCCGTCGCGTGGGTCACGGTGGGCGCGACGTCCCTGATCTTCCTGGCCGCCCTGACCTCGCTCGCCCTCACGACCGTGATGCCCGTCGTGAGCGCCTCGCTCGACGGCGACGCGCTCTACGCGCTCGCGTTCTCCGGAACGCTCGCGACGGGCGTGATCGGCATGGTCGCCGCCGGGGCCTGGTTGGACCGGTCGGGCCCCGTCCTCCCGCTGTACACGGCGGTCGCGCTGTTCACCGCGGGCCTCGCGATCGACGCCGTCGCGCCGACCATGGAGCTGCTGGTGCTCGGGCGGCTCATCACCGGGCTCGGCTCGGGGGCGCAGGTCGTGGCGCTGTACGTGGTGGTCGCGCGCGTGTACGCGCCCGCGCTCCACGGGCGGGTCATGGCGGCGTTCTCGGCCGCGTGGGTGGTGCCGTCGCTGGTCGGCCCGTTCCTCGCCGGTCTCGTCACCGAGCACCTGCACTGGCGCTGGGTGTTCGCCGGCCTCGCGGCGCTCACGGTCGTCGCGATCGCGATGATCGCGCCGCGCCTGCGCGGGCTCCACGGCGGCGAGGGAGAGCACGATCCCGGCGTGGGGCGACGGCTGCTGTTCGCGGTCGTCGTCGCTGCCGCGGCGCTCGCCCTGGGGCTCACAGGGGAGCTCGCGGAATCCGTCGCGCCCGCCGCGGGATGGGCGACCGCCGCGGCCGCTCTGGCCGTGATCGGCGTGGCCATCCTGCCGCTGCTGCCGCGCCGCACGCTGCGGATCGGACGCGGGCTGCCGAGCGTCATCCTGATGCGCGGCCTGATCGCCGGGTCGCTGTTCGGCGCCGAGGTCTACGTGCCGTACCTGCTGATCGACCGGTTCGGCTTCTCGCCGGCGTGGGCGGGCCTCGGGCTGACCGCCGCGGCGATCGCGTGGGCGCTCAGCTCGCACGTGTCGGGCCGCCACGGCGACCGGATCGGGAACACCCGGATCGCCGTGATCGGCGTGGCGCTGCTGCTGATCGCGACCGCCGCCTGCGCGCTCACGGTCGTCCTGTCGCTCCCGCCGGTCGTGCCCATCCTGCTCTGGTCGTGCGCGGGGTTCGGCATGGGGCTGATGTACCCGCGCCTGACGGTGCTGACCCTCGCGTACTCGACGAACGCCGACCAGGGGTTCAACTCGTCCGCCCTGCAGATCAGCGACTCGGTCGGCGCGTCCGCGACCATCGCGGTGATGGGACTGGCGTTCACGGCCCTGCACGGGACCGGCGCCGGCTTCCCGGTCGTGTTCGCGATCGCGTCCCTGCTGGCCGTCCTGGCCCTGGTCCCGGGCCTGCGGATGGGGCACGCGCACGAGGCCAAGTAGCTAAGGCTTACCTAAGTGAAGTACGCTGGGCGACCGTGACCACTCTCGCCTCGACCGACGTCCGGCCCGCCTATCGCCCGCACCGGGCGACGGTGACGCGCGTGGAACGCCTCAGCCCGCACTTCGCGCGGATCGAGTTCGGCGGCGACGACCTCGCGCACTTCGGAACCGCGGGTCTGGACCAGCGCATCAAGGTGCTGTTCCCGTTCGCGGACGGCTCGATGTGCGACGTCGGGCAGCACGAGGACGACCCTCAGGCGCACCGCGACTGGTACGACCGCTGGCGCGGGCTCGCTGAGCACGAGCGCAATCCGTTCCGCACGTACACCGTGCGCCGGATCGACGCGGACGCCCGGCGCCTCACCGTCGACTTCGTGGTGCACCACGACGCGGGTCCCGCCGGCTCGTGGGCCGAGGCCGCGCGGGTCGGCGACCAGCTGGTCGTCGTCGGCCCCGACCAGCGCAGCCCCCTCTCGCGCGTGGGCATCGACTTCAAGCCCGCGAACTCGTCCCGCCTGCTCATCGTGGGCGACGAGACGGCCGTTCCGGCGGTCGGCAGCATCCTGGAGAGCCTGCCCGCGGATCGCGCGGCGGACGTGTTCCTCGAGGTGCCGAGCCTCGCCGACACCGCCGTCATCCGGCCGCCGGCGAACGCCGACCTGCGGTGGATCGTGCGCGAGCAGGATGGCGGACGCCCGGACCGCGAGCACGGCGAGGGCCTCATCGAGGCCGTCACGGCATGGGCGGCCGAGAGCCGCGACATCCTGGAGCGCGCGGCGGCGCCGCGCCCGCAGGTGCTCGCCGACGTCGACGTCGACCGCGAGATCCTCTGGGACAGCCCCGAGGAGGACGCGGCGTGCGACGGCGAGTTCTACGCGTGGATCGCGGGCGAGGCCGCCACGATCAAGCAGCTGCGGCGGCTGCTCGTGTCGGGCCACGGCGTCGACCGGCGCCGGGTCGCCTTCATGGGGTACTGGCGTCGCGGCATCGCCGAGCGCACCGGATGATCGCCCGCTCCCGCCGGGGGCTGCTCCTGCTCGCCGCCGCCGCGGTGCTGCTGATCCTCGCCGTGCTGGCGGGCCTCGCCTTCGGCACGCGCGCGATCGCGCCCGTGACGGTGGCCGACGCCCTCCTGGCCTACGACCCCGGAGACAACGACCACGTCGTGGTCGTGACACAGCGACTCCCGCGAACCCTCATCGGCCTCGCCGCGGGGCTCGCGCTGGCCATGGCCGGCGCGCTCATGCAGGGCATCACCCGCAACCCGCTGGTCGACCCCGGTCTGCTGGGCGTGAACGCCGGCGCGTCCGTCGCGGTGCTGCTCGCCATCACGCTGCTGGGGGTCGTGAACCCGGCCGGCTACGTCTGGTTCGCGTTCGCCGGAGCGGCGCTCGCGGCCGCGCTGGCGTGGGCGATCGGCTCGGCCGGCGCCGACGGCGCGAGTCCCGCCAAGCTCGCCCTGACCGGCGCCGCCGTGACCGCGGGCCTCACGTCGGTGATGCTGTTCATCCTCTCCACGTCGAGCACGGCGCTGAACACGTTCCGCTTCTGGTCGGTGGGGTCGCTCACCGGACGCGGGCTCGACACGCTCGCGCTGGTGCTGCCGACCATCGCGCTCGGCGTCGCGATGGCGGCCGTCGTCGCGAGCGGGCTCAACCTCCTGGCGCTCGGCGACGACACCGCGCGCGGGCTCGGTCACTCCGTCCGCTCGACGCGCGCCATCGCGCTCGTCGCGACCGTGCTGCTGTGCGGATCGGCGACCGCGGTCGCCGGGCCGCTCATGTTCGTCGGACTGGTCGTGCCGCACGTCGTGCGCGGCGTCGTCGGCAGCGACTACCGCTGGATCATCGCCGCGAGCGCGCCGCTCGGCGCCGCGCTCGTCATCCTCGCCGATGTCGCGGGGCGCCTCCTGTCCGAGATCGAGGCCGGCCTCGTCGTCGCGTTCATCGGCGTGCCGGCGCTGCTCGCGCTGGTGCTGCAGCGGAAGCAGGCGACGGTGTGAGCGCCCCCGCGCAGACCGGGCGCGCTCCGGGCTTCCTGGCGGTGCACCGCACGACCGCGCGCCGCGCGACGACCGTCACGGCGGCCCTGGCCGCGCTGGCCTTCGCGGCCCTGTGCCTGGCGCTCGTGCTCGGCGACTTCGTGATGCCGCTCGGCGACATGCTGCGGGCCCTGTTCGGCGGCGGCACGCAGATCGAGCGGTACATCGTGTGGCAGGTGCGGATGCCGCGCGCCGCCCTCGCGCTGCTCGCCGGCGCCGCGCTCGGCCTGGCGGGCGCCCTGTTCCAGACGCTGCTGCGCAACCCGCTCGCGAGCCCCGACCTCCTCGGGATCAGCGGCGGCGCGAGCGTCGGGGCCGTCTACGCCACGCTCGTGGCCGGATGGACCGGCGCCGCCATCGCGGCCAGCGCGTTCGCGGGCGCCGCCGCGGTCGCCGTCGTGCTGCTGCTCGCGGCGCGCACGCTCGCGGACGGCGGGTACCGCATGGTGCTCGCGGGCGTGGGATTCGCGTTCCTGAGCGCGTCGATCGTCGGCTACCTGCTCAAGCGCGCGCAGGAGGACCAGGCGGGCACCGTCCTGAAGTGGATCACCGGGAGCCTCGGCGCGACGACGTGGGAGCCGGTGGTCGTGATCGGCGCCGTGCTGGCGCTCGGCGCCGCGGCGGCGGCGCTGCTGGCGCGGCCGCTGCAGCTGACCGAGCTCGGCGATCCGCTCGTGCGCGGCCTCGGAGCGCATCCGGTGGTCGTCCGCACGGCCACGGTCGTGGTGGCCGTGCTGCTCGCGGCGTCGACCGCGGCCTTCATCGGCCCCGTGAGCTTCGTGGCCCTCGGCGCCGCCCCGATCGCGCGCTCGCTCGTCGGACGCGGGGCGCTCGCGCTGCCGGCGGCCGCGCTCACGGGCGGCGCCGTCCTGCTGATCGCCGACCTGGTCGGGCAGTACGCGTTCCCCGGGCACTCGGTCCCGGTGGGCGTCGTCACCGGCGCGGTCGGCGCGCCCTACCTCCTCTGGCTGCTGGCCTCGTCGAAGGGACGACGCGCATGACCGAACCCCGTATCGCAGCCGGCCCCGACGCGCCGCGGCTCTCGGCGCGGGGCCTGACCGCCGGGTACCCCGGCCGCCGGGTGATCGAGGACCTGGACCTGCGGATCGCGCCCGGGCGCATCACGGTCATCATCGGCGCGAACGCGTCGGGCAAGTCCACTCTGCTCGCGCACCTCGCCCGGCTCCAGGCGCCGCTGGAGGGCGCCGTCCTGCTGGACGACGTGGACGTGCGCACCGTGCCGCGCCGCCGCCTCGCGCGCGAGCTCGGCATCCTCCCGCAGCAGCCGATCGCGCCCGAGGGGCTGACGGTCGCCGAGCTCGTGGGACGCGGGCGCCACCCGCACCGCGGACTCATGGGCCGCTGGACCGCGCAGGACGCGGCCGCGGTGGACGAGGCGATGGCCGCGACCGGCATCGCGGAGCTCGCGGACCGGTCGATCGGCGAGCTGTCCGGCGGTCAGCGCCAGCGGGTCTGGATCGCGATGGCCCTCGCCCAGGACCCGCGCATCCTGCTGCTGGACGAGCCGACGACGTTCCTCGACCTGGCGCACCAGATCGAGGTGCTCGACCTGCTGGTGCGTCTCAACCGCGACCGCGGCACGACCATCGTGGTCGTGCTGCACGAGCTCGGGCTCGCGGCGCGCTACGCCGACGACCTCGTCGTCATGAAGGACGGCCGGATCGTCGCCCACGGCGCGCCCGCCGACGTCCTGACCGCCGAGACGGTCGCCGACGCGTTCGGGCTGGAGGCGCTCGTGATCCCCGACCCGCTGACGGCGACCCCGCTCGTCATCCCGGTGCCCGGCGGCGCGCACTCCGCGCCCGACCGGGCCTGACCGTCCCCACCGACCCCGACCCCGGCCTGTCCCGTCCCGAAAGGAAACCATGAAGCTCACCCGCACGAAGGCGCTGGCCGCCGTCGCGTCCGCGGCCGGCCTGGCGCTCGCGCTCACCGGCTGCGCCGGCGACGCGGCCGCCCCCTCCGAGTCGCCCGCCGCCGGCGGCGACGGCGCGTTCCCCGTCACGATCGAGCACGCGTTCGGCGAGACCGTGATCGAGCAGGCCCCCGAGCGCATCGCGACGTGGGGCTGGGGCGCCGCCGACGCGGTGCTCGCCCTGGGCGAGGTGCCCGTGGCGATCCCGGCCGAGATGTACGGCGGCGACGAGAACGGCGTCCTGCCGTGGATCGCCGAGGAGCTCGACGCGCTCGGCGCCGTGACGCCCGCGCTGCTGACCTCGGGCGCCGAGGGGCAGCTCCCCATCGAGGAGATGCTCGCAGCCGCGCCCGACGTCGTCCTCGCCCCGTACTCCGGGATCACGGAGGAGGAGTACACGCAGCTCACGGACGCCGGCGTGGACGTCGTCGCGTACCCCGAGGTCGCGTGGTCGACGCCGTGGCGCGACGTGATCAGCATCGTCGGCGAGGCTCTCGGCCAGGCCGACGAGGCCGAGCAGGTGCTGGCCGACATCGACGCGTCGATCGCCGAGCAGGCGGCCGCGCACCCCGAGTTCGAGGGCCTCTCGATCGCCGAGGTCTGGAACGTCGCGGGGACGTTCTACGTGTACCTGCCCGCGGACCCGCGAGTGCAGTTCGCCGAGGATCTGGGCTTCGTGAGCGCCGAATCGGTGACCGAGCTCGACACGGGCGAGGCGACGTTCTACTACACGCTCAGCTACGAGCAGCTCGACAAGCTCGAGGCCGACGTCCTGCTGATCTACGGCGACACCGAGGCCGAGGTCGACGAGTTCCTGGCGTCGGAGCAGGGGCAGCTGCTGCCGCAGGTGCCCGAGGGCGAGGTCGTGAAGGTGATCGGCCAGTCCGCGATCGCCTCGGTCGCGCCGCCCACCGCGCTGTCGCTCACGTGGGGCATGGACGACTTCATCGCCGCCATCGAGGAGGGCCTCGCGGAGTAGTCGCTCCGTCGTGAGGGCCGTCGCCGTCATCCGGGATCCGGGTGCGGCGGCGGCCTCGGCGTTCGGGCCCGGGGTCGGGGAAGGACGTCAGCGGGGGAGTGGCGCCCCGAGCCCCGCGAGGAGCATGCGGATGCCGCGCGCGAAGTCGGCCGCGGTGGACTCGGCGACCTCCGCCTCGCCGGCGGGATAGGCGCCGAACCGCGCCGCCTGGATGCGCTGCTGCACGAGCGACGCGTGCCCGAGGATGAACTGCAGCAGCACCGTCGCGGCACTGCGGGCGTCCTCGCCGGCCGCGTCGGTCTCGCTCAGCGCCTGTGCCAGGCGGTCGAGCGCCGCGTCGGACCCGAGGCCCAGGGCCTGCGTGCTGAGCACCACCTCGGCCCCGTCGCGGTGCGCCAGGAGGGCGTCGCGCAGGGCGCCGGCGACCGCCGATGCCTCGGCATCGCGGTCTCCGCCGCGGGGGACCGGCGCCGCCGACCCCACGATCCGGTCGGCCACCGCGGCCAGCAGCGACTGCTTGTTCTCGAAGTGCCAGTACAGCGCGCTGGGCTGCACGCCGAGCGCGCCGGCCAGCCGCCGCATGGACAGGTCCGGCAGGCCCGTCTGCTCCAGCAGCTGCAGCGCCACGTCGACGATGCCGTCGCGGCTGTTGCGGTCGGAGCCGTGCCGGTCGGGGCGGGCGTCACGGGCATCCATGATCCTCACTATACTGAACGGCGTTCAGGTGAACACTGTTCAGGAAGCGGCGCCCCCCGGCCGCTCGTCCCCACCCCCGGCGGCCGCGTGCCGCAGAGAAGGAGTCCCCATGGCAGTCAAGGGTTTCGAAGGGCGCGATCTCGCCCGGGCCGCGGTCTTCGCAGCGATCATCGTCGTGCTGGGCATCGCCGGCGCCATCCCCGTCGGCCCCGTGCCGATCACGCTGCAGACGCTCGGCGTGATGCTCGCGGGCGTCGTGCTCGGCCCGAAGCGCGCCGCGATCGCCGTCGGGATCGTGCTCGTGCTCGTCGCCGTCGGGCTGCCCGTGCTCTCGGGCGGACGCGGCGGTCTCGGCGTCTTCGCCGGCCCCTCGGCCGGATACCTGATCGGCTGGCTGCCCGGCGCCGTCGTCGCGGGCCTGATCGCGAAGTCGTCCGCCGCGCGCATCTCGTGGTGGCGCACGGCGCTCGGCGCGCTCGTCGGCGGCATCGGCGTGGTGTACGCCCTCGGCATCCCGGTGCAGGCCGCGATCCTCGGCATGCCGCTGCACGAGGCGGCCGTCGGCAGCCTCATCTTCATCCCGGGCGACCTCGTCAAGGTGGTGCTCGCGACCGTGCTCGCCCTGGCGCTGCACCGCGCGTACCCGCGCGCGTTCGAGTCGGGAGCCGCGGCGAAGCCCGCCGCACAGCATGCCTGACGCATCCGATGCGATCGTCCTCGAGGATGTGGCCGTCGAGCTCGACGGGCACCGCATCCTCGAGGACGTGTCGGTGCGCCTGGACCAGCGACGCATCGGCGTGATCGGCGCGAACGGCTCGGGCAAGTCCACGTTCGCGCGGCTGCTGGACGGCCTCGTCGCGCCCAGCCGCGGCACCGTGACGGTGCACGGGATCGATGCCGCGCGCGACGTGCGCGCGCTGCGGGAGCGCGTGGGGTTCGTCTTCACGAATCCGGATGCGCAGATCCTGATGCCCACGGTCGCCGAGGACGTGGCGCTGTCGCTGCGGGGCGCGGGGCTGGGGAAGGCCGAGGTCGCGGAGCGCGTCCAGGCGCAGCTGGAGCGGCACGGCCTCGCCGAGCTTGCCGACCGCGCCGCGTACAGCCTGTCGGGCGGCCAGAAGCAGCTGCTCGCCCTGGTGTCCGTGCTCATCCGCGGGCCCCGGCTCGTGGTGGCGGACGAGCCGACCACGCTGCTGGACCTCGGCAACGCGCGCCGGATGGCCGATCTGCTGGTGTCTCCGCCCGAGGAGGGCGGGATCGACGCGCAGGTGGTCGTCGTGACGCACGACCTCGACCTGGCGGCTCGGTGCGACGTGGTCGTGCGGTTCGCGGACGGCCGCCTCGCGGAGGTCGGCGATCCGGCCGCGATCGTCGACCGGTACCGCCTGGAGTTCGCGTGATCTCCCTGTACCGGCCGGGGAGCAGCCCTCTGCACCGGATGCCCGCGGGGGCGAAGCTCGCGCTCGGCGCCGTGCTCGCGGTCGCCGCGTCGGTGTGGCCGCACACGGCCGTCACCGCCACCGTGACGCTCGCCGCGGTGTTCGGGCTGTTCGCGCTCGCGGGCTTCGGGCCGCTGGAGTGGCTGCGGCAGGTGTGGGCGATCCGCTGGATCGTGGCCTTCGTCGCGGTCATGCAGCTCGTGTTCTCCGGGCCGCTGGAGGCGTACATCACCACCGTGCGGATCGCCGCGGTCGTGCTGCTGGCGGCGCTCCTCACGATCACGACCCGCACGTCGGACCTGCTCGAGGCGCTGCAGACCGTCCTGGCGCCGCTGCGCCGGTTCGGCGTGGACCCGTGGCGCGTCGCGTTCACGCTGTCGCTGACGATCGCGCTGGTGCCGGTCATCGCGGACTTCCTGCGGCGCATCCGGGAGGCCCAGCGCGCCCGTGGTGTGCGCCTCGGATTCCGCGCGGTCGTCCCGCTGCTGGTGATGTCGCTCCGGCACGCGGACGACGTCGCCGACGCGCTGTCCGCGCGGGGGATCGCATGACGGTGCCGCGGGCGTCCGTCCGCGTCGGCGCGCACGTCGTCCACGGCCTGCCGGTCGACGAGCAGACCCGCTGCGCGCACTATTCGACCGAGCTCGACGTGCTGGCCATCCTGTTCCCGTGCTGCGGCCGCTGGTACCCGTGCCACGCGTGCCACGAGGAGACGGCCGATCACGCCGCCCGCCCGTGGGGCGCGGGGGAGCGCGAGACCCAGGCGCTGCTGTGCGGCCGCTGCGGACGAACGTCGTCGATCCGCGAGTACGTCGCGACGTGCGCGTGCGCGCACTGCGGCGGCGCGTTCAACCCCGGGTGCCGGCGGCACCACCACCTCTACTTCGACGCCCCGCAGGTCTGACGCCGCCCGCGGGCGGACGCCCAGGGGCGCGAACCTATACTGGGAGGCTGGCCCAGCCGGGCCCTCGCTCCGTTCCCGGAGACATCCCCACCTGCGATTGGACGTCCGCTGTGCTCGCCGTGCACGACCTCGAGATCCGCGTCGGCGCACGCATGCTCATGTCGGACGTCTCGTTCCGCGTCGGGCCGGGCGACAAGGTCGGCCTCGTGGGCCGCAACGGCGCCGGCAAGACGACGCTGACGAAGGTGCTCGCGGGCGACCTGATCCCCGCCAACGGCCGGGTGGACCGCTCGGGCGAGCTCGGCTACCTGCCGCAGGACCCGCGCAGCGGCGACCCGGAGCAGCTCGCGCGCACGCGCATCCTCGATGCCCGCGGGCTCGGATCGCTCGCGCTCGGCATGCAGGAGGCGTCGGTGGCGATGGCCTCGGACGACGAGAAGGTCGCCGCGAAGGCCATGAAGCGCTACGCGCACTTCACGGAGCGCTTCGAGTCCCTGGGCGGCTACGCGGCGGAGGCCGAGGCCGCCTCGATCGCGCACAACCTGTCGCTGCCCGACCGCATCCTGGACCAGCCGCTCAAGACCCTCTCGGGCGGTCAGCGGCGCCGCATCGAGCTCGCGCGCATCCTGTTCTCGGACGCCGACTCGATGATCCTGGACGAGCCGACCAACCACCTCGACGCCGACAGCGTCGTGTGGCTGCGCGAGTTCCTGAAGTCCTACAAGGGCGGGCTGATCGTCATCAGCCACGACGTGGAGCTCGTGGAGGAGACCGTCAACCGCGTCTTCTACCTCGACGCCAACCGCCAGGTCATCGACATCTACAACATGGGCTGGAAGCACTACCAGCGCCAGCGCGTCGCGGACGAGGAGCGCCGCAAGAAGGAGCGCGTCAACGCGGAGAAGAAGGCCTCGGCGCTGCAGCAGCAGGCCGCGCGCTTCGGCGCCAAGGCCTCCAAGGCCGCCGCCGCGCACCAGATGGTCGCGCGTGCCGAGAAGCTGCTGTCGGGTCTCGAGGAGGTCCGACAGGAGGATCGCGTCGCCAAGCTCCGGTTCCCGAAGCCCGCCCCGTGCGGGAAGACGCCCCTCATGGCGAAGTCGCTGTCGAAGTCGTACGGCGCCCTGGAGATCTTCGCGGGCGTGGATCTCGCGATCGACCGCGGCTCCAAGGTCGTCGTGCTCGGCCTCAACGGCGCGGGAAAGACGACCCTGCTGCGCATCCTCGCCGGCGTCGACAAGAGCGACACGGGACAGATCGAGCCCGGCCACGGCCTCAAGATCGGCTACTACGCGCAGGAGCACGAGAACCTCGACGTGAACCGGTCGGTGCTCGAGAACATGGTCTCGGCCGCGCCCAACCTCAACGAGACCGAGGCGCGCAAGGTGCTCGGATCCTTCCTGTTCACGGGCGACGACGTCCACAAGCCCGCGGGCGTCCTGTCGGGCGGCGAGAAGACCCGCCTGTCGCTCGCCACGCTGGTCGTGTCGAGCGCGAACGTGCTGCTGCTGGACGAGCCGACCAACAACCTCGACCCCGCCTCGCGCGAGGAGATCCTCGGCGCGCTGGCGCATTACGAGGGCGCGGTCGTGCTGGTCTCGCACGACGAGGGCGCCGTCGAGGCGCTCAACCCCGAGCGCGTCCTGCTGCTGCCGGATGGCGTCGAGGATATCTGGAACAAGTCCTACCTCGACCTGATCACGCTCGCGTAGCGGCGCGGCCGCTCAGCGGCCGGCGTCGAGGAGGGCGTCCTCCTCGTCCGCGTCGCGGTCGCGGCGGCGCGTCCGCGCGCGGCGGGCCGGGGTCGCGCGCGGCAGCTCGTCCTCGTCGTCGCCCTCGGCGTCCTCGCGGCGGGCGCGGATCTCGGTGCGGATCATGTACGCGATGAACCCGAAGCCCATGATCGCGAACAGGATCCACTGGATCGCGTACGACAGGTGCGGGCCGGGATCCTCGGTCGGCGGCTTGAGCTCGGCCGGGCGATCGGCGGGCGCCGGATCCTCCGACACCATCAGTCCGTAGAAGGCGGTCTCCGTCTCGGGGCCGGTCAGCTCGGCGACCGCCGGCAGGTGGATCGTCGGCAGCTGGCCCTCCGGCGCGCTGCGGCCCGAGGACGGGAGCGGCTCGCCCGGACGGACGCGCGCGACGACGGTGACTTCGCCCGCGGGCGGCGCCGGGACGGCATCCGGCACGGCGTCCTCGCCCGGCGGCACCCAGCCGCGGTCGATCGCCACGATCCGGCCGTCGGCCAGCTGGAACGGCACCAGCACCTCGAACGCGCTCGTGCCGCCCTGTGCGCGGTTGCGGACGAGGAGCTGATCCTCGGTCAGGTACCGGCCCGTCAGCGTGACCGGGTGCCACTCGTCGGACGGCGCGTATCCGCGGTCCAGGACCTGCTCCACGGGGACGGGCTCGGCGTCGTAGTTGGCGTCGACCAGCTCGAGCATCGCGGCGCGGGCCTCGTTGCGCTCGAACTGCCAGTGCGAGAGGAACCCGCACGCGACCGCGAACGCGATCGCGACCAGGGCGTACACGCTCCAGCGTGCGGCGGTCGACCGCATGACCTCGGGCCTGCTCATGCGCGGTCCTCCGCGGACGCGCCGTCCGGGACCACGCCCGCGGCCACCTCGAGGGGGAAGTCGCGCGCGGCCAGGAAGTCGCGCAGGTAGCCGACGTGCGCGTCGCACGCGAGCCAGGTCTTGCGGCGGTCCCCGGTGTGGATCCGCGGATTGCGCCAGCGGATCGTCCACGTGGCGGGCTCGGGGCAGCCGGCGCGCGAGCACGTGGGGATCTGGGGATCCAGGCCGATCATGCGCGGTCCGGGTCCGCCGGCCCGGTGTCGTCGGCTCCGCCGTCGCGGGCCTCGTCGCCGACGGGTGGAGCGGGCTCGGGGCCCGGCGCGGGGGACTCGGCGATCGTGATGACGGTGGGCGCCGCCGGGGCGTCGGCGTCCGGCTCCGCGGGCCGCGCGGCGTCGATCGCCGGGGCGTCGAGGCGCACGGCGTCGGCGACGTGGCGGCCGCTGGCGGCGTTCGCGCCGACCACCGCGAAGTACGGCAGGAAGATCGCGCCGGCGGCGAAGACGAACGTGTACCAGCTGTGCGGCGTGACGAACGCCGCGAGGCACAGGCACACGATGCGGATGCCCATCGTGATCAGGTAGTTGCGCACGCGGTCGCCCGCGTCGTCGGCCGGAGCGAGCGGCAGCGACGTCGCCGACTGGGCGGCGGAGGCGTTTTTCCTGGGGGTCTTCACGATCATTCCAGCCTACGCTTCCGCGCCCGATCGGGCGGCCCCCGAGCGGGTCGCCTCGGCATCGCCACCCGCCGCACAATAGGCTGGCGTGCGGCCCCGGATCAGCGCCGGACCGCCCGACCGGACCCGATCCGTCGGGGACCCCGAGCAGAGAGAGTCACCCACCGTGAGCAGTGAACGCGTCGTCCTCGTCACAGGCGGCAACCGCGGCATCGGCCGCGCGATCGCCGAGCGCTTCGTCCAGGAGGGGTACCGCGTCGCGGTCACGGCCCGCAGCGGCGAGGGCCCCGAGGGGACGCTCACCGTGCGCGCCGACGTCACCGACGCCGCGGCGATCGACGCCGCGTTCACCGAGGTCGAGCAGCAGCTCGGTCCGGTCGAGATCGTGGTGGCCAACGCCGGCATCACCAAGGACACGCTGCTGATGCGGATGAGCGAGGACGACTTCGACAGCGTCATCGCGACGAACCTCGGCGGCGCGTTCCGCGTGGTCAAGCGCGCCTCGAAGGGCATGCTCAAGGCGCGCTTCGGCCGCGTCATCCTGATCTCCAGCGTCGTCGGGCTCTACGGCTCGGCCGGCCAGGTCAACTACGCGTCGTCCAAGAGCGCCCTCGTCGGCTTCGCCCGCTCGCTGACGCGCGAACTCGGCGCGCGCGGCATCACCGCGAACGTCGTGGCGCCGGGCTTCATCGAGACGGACATGACCGCGGAGCTGCCCGAGGAGACGCAGGCCGAGTACCGCAAGGCCATCCCCGCGGGCCGGTACGGCAGCGCCGCCGAGGTCGCCGCCGCCGTGACGTGGCTCGCGTCGGACGACTCCGCCTACATCTCCGGCGCCGTGATCCCGGTCGACGGCGGCCTCGGCATGGGTCACTGACCCTCGAGGATGCCCTTCAGCCGGGCCAGGTCGGCCCGGGTCGCGCGCCGCATCGCCGCCTCCATGACGGGGGCGGCGATGCGCGCGAAGTGCGCCATTCGACGCTGCGGATGTTCGCGTACCACTCCGGCGCGTGCGACGGGTCCGCCGCGTACGCGGCGACCTCCGCCACGGGCCGGGCGATCACGGTCTCGACGCGCACGTCAACGGCCATGAGGGTCCTCTCGGGAAGGCGGCGCGACGGGCGCCGCGTGGGGGATGTGCCAGCCGAAGTGCAGCGACACGACACGGAAGGCGAACACCACCAGCGCCACCGCGACGGCGGTCATGATGCCGTACAGCCCGGTGAGCCACAGGACGGTCGCCAGGACCGAGCCGATCATGGCGGGCACGGCGTACAGGTCGTCGCGGTTGAACAGCTGCGGTACGCGGTTCGCCACGACGTCGCGCAGCAGCCCGCCTCCCACGGCGGTTGTCACGCCGAGCAGCGCCGAGGCGACCGGGTTCATCCCCGCGTGCAGCGCCGTCACGGTGCCGGTGACGCAGAACAGCGCGAGCCCGCCCGCATCGAGGATCAGCAGCGGGCGATGCAGGCGCTCGACCCACGCGTGCAGGAAGTAGACCACGAGGGCCGCGAGCAGGGGCGGGGCGAGGTACCAGGGGTTGGCGAACGCGTTGGGCACGTTCCCGAGGACGAGATCCCGGATGACGCCGCCGCCGAGCCCCGCGAGCGAGCCCAGGAACAGCGAGCCGATGATGTCGAAGCGGCTCCGCGCGGCCAGCAGACAGCCGGACATCGCGAAGAAGAAGGTGCCGAGGAGGTCCAGCACCAGAGCGAGGGTCATGCCACCATCCAAGCACCGGCGCGGCCGCGCCCCGCGACGGCCTACTCGCGGACAGCGGCGGCGATCGCCTCCGCGAGGGCGCCCGGCTTGGAGAACTGCGGCCAGTGGCCGGTGCCGAGCGTGACCACCTCGAAGCTGCGGATGAGATCGAGCGTCTCGCCCCACGCGGGCCAGTCCGACATCATCGCTCGCAGGGTCTGCTCGTCCAGCTTGCCGGAGAGCACCGTGACGGGGACGTCGAAGCGGCGGTCGTCGGCGAGCCGGATGCCGTCGGTCGGCACCTTGGCGGGCACGCTGCGGGTGAGCGGCACCGTGCGCTCGCGGGTCGCTGCGTCGAGGTCGTCGACGTCCTCATCGTCGAAGAAGTCCCAGCCGGGGAACGGCACGACGCCGTCGACCACGGGGAACTCCGAGATGCCGGCGTCGTCGGGCGGGGGCATCGTGTCGACGAGCACCACGCGGGCGACCCGGTCCGGGCGCCGGTCCGCGGCGCCCCAGGCGACGTTGCCGCCGCCCGAGTGGCCCACGACCACGACCGGGCCGTCGAGCGAGTCGATGCGCTCGACCACGGCGTCGACCCAGTCGTCGATGCCGAGGTCCGCGGATTCGGATGCCGGGGCGCCGACGCCCGGCAGGGTCAGCGCGTGCACGCGGTGACCGGCGCCCTCCAGCCCGGGCACGACGTCGTCCCACGAGGACGCGTCGAGCCAGAGCCCGGGGATCAGGATGATCTCTGCCATGCTCCGCACGCTAGGCCGGGCCGCCGACATCCGGGTATCACACCTTTCCGCGCGAGGTCGCATCGGCGCCGTGACCGGACACGCATCCGCGTGTGGTGTCGACGCGCGGATGTGATGTCGCGGGTCAGGGGAGCAGCGGCACGACCTGCGCCAGGTCCACCGGGCCGATGATGAGCGGTGCCGACAGGCGCACGGCGGGCTTGGCGTTGAACGCGAGGCCGAGGCCCGCGGCGCTGAGCATCAGGAGGTCGTTCGCGCCGTCGCCGATCGCGACGGTCCGCGAGCGGGGGACGCCGTGCTCCTCGGCCCAGCGGAGCATCCACTCGGCCTTGGCCGCGGCGTCGACGATCGGGCCGTCGACCTCTCCCGTGAGCGCGCCGTCGGCCGCCACGAGGCGATTGGCGCGCCAGAAGTCCACGCCGAGCGCGGGGGCGACGTCGTCGAGGATCTCGTGGAAGCCGCCCGACACCACGCCCACCAGGCCGCCGCGCGCGTGCGCGGCGTCGATCAGCGCGGTCACGCCGGGGGTGGGCTCCACCCGCCCGCGCACGTGCGCGAACGACGCGACGGGGACGCCGGCGAGCTCCCGGACGCGCGAGCGCAGGCTCTGGGCGAAGTCCACCTCGCCCCGCATCGCCGCCTCTGTCGCGGCGGCGACCTCCGCGCCGCGGCCGGCCTCGTCGGCGATCAGCTCGATCACCTCGTTGCGGATGAGGGTGGAGTCGGCGTCGAGCACGACCAGGAAGCGCGCGGTCACGATGTCCGAGCGTACCGGGCCGCGGGCATGCGGATCGGCCGCACGGCCCCGCGCGTCCGGCGGGGAGCCCGCGGGCGAGTGGGTAGGCTGGCCGCATGCCCGCTGTGCTCTCCTTCGAAGACGTCGTGGTCCGCCGAGAAGGGCGGAACATCGTGGACGGACTGACGTGGACCGTGAACGACGACGAGCGGTGGGTGATCCTGGGCCCGAACGGCGCAGGCAAGACCACGCTGCTCCAGATGGCCGACACGATGGTGCACCCCACGTCGGGCACGGTCGAGATCCTCGACGAGCGCCTGGGCCGCACCGACGTGTTCGAGCTGCGTCCCCGCATCGGCTTCGCCTCGCAGGCTCTGGCGCGCCGCATCCCGGCCGACGAGACCGTGATCAACGCGGTGCTGACCGCCGCGTACTCGGTTCTCGGCCGCTGGAACGAGGAGTACGAGAACATCGACGAGCGCCGCGCGCTGCGCGTGCTGCGCGAGTGGCACCTCGATCACCTCGCCGACCGCACGTTCGGCACCCTCAGCGAGGGGGAGCAGAAGCGCGTGCAGGTCGCCCGCGCGATCATGACCGACCCCGAGCTGCTGCTGCTCGACGAGCCGACCGCGAGCATGGACCTCGGCTCGCGCGAGGTCCTCATCGGACTGCTGAGCGCGTACGCGCAGTCGCCCGTGACGCCCGCCCTCGTGATGGTGACGCACCACGTCGAGGAGATCCCGGCCGGCTTCACGCACGTCCTGCTCCTGCGCGACGGCAAGGCCGTCGCGGCCGGGCCGATCGGCGAGACGCTGACCTCCGAGAACCTGAGCGAGACGTTCGGGCTGCCGATCGCCCTGACGCAGGACGGCGGCCGCTACGCGGCGCGCGGCGCCTGATCCGGTCCCCGCTCGGCCGGCTCTTCTGGTAGAGTGGGTCGCTGGTGCCCAAGCACCGGAAGACTTTTCAAACTCTCTTGGCAAGGACCCCCATGAAGACTGACATCCACCCCGAGTACAAGGCGGTCGTGTTCCGCGACCTCGGTTCGGGCGAGACCTTCCTCACCCGTTCGACCGTGACCAGCGACAAGACCATCGAGCTCGACGGCGTCGAGTACCCGGTCATCGATGTCGAGATCTCGTCGGCGTCGCACCCGTTCTACACGGGCAAGCAGCGCATCATGGACTCGGCCGGCCGCGTCGAGAAGTTCAACCAGCGCTTCAAGAACTTCGGCTCCAAGTAAGCCGCGTTCCGCGCTCGAAGGCCCCGCTCCGGCGGGGCCTTCGTCGTTCCCGGGTGCCGAATCGCGCTCCGCAGACCGGACGGGCGGTGCCTGCGGTGCGGGTGGGGTCCCATCCGCCCCAGCGGTCGCATCGGTCCGGTTTTCGGAACCGGGGCGCCGGAGACAGGCTCGGCCGCCGGGAGGCAGGCTCAGGTGCCTCCCCGGGCGACGTGCGTCACATCCGGCCTGTGAGCGGCCGGGGTGCGCGTTGCGGAGACCGGATGGGCGGTGCCTGTGGCGCCGGTGGGGTCTCATCCGCCCCACCCGCCTCATCGGTCCGGTTTTCGGAACCGGGGCGACAGCGCCGGCGGCAGGCTACGCGCGGACGGGCCAGCTGCCGTCGAGGACCTCGGTGGGCTCGAGCCGGCCGATCCGGATGAAGTACTCGGTGAGGCTCTCGGCCTGCTCGCGCGCCCAGCCGATCTGGCGGGTGTGGAGCTCCAGCACGTCCTCGGGCAGCGTGTCGGCGAAGCGCTCGGCGATGGCGAGGGCCACGCGGCCGGCCGCGATCGCGTCGGCCGAGGCCTCGTGCGCGGACTCCAGCGGCACCGAGTAGTGCGCCGCGACGACGTCGAGCGTGCGCTTGCCCTTGCGGTATCGGTCGCACGTCTTGTCGATCACGAGCGGGTCGATCACGGGCGCGGGGGAGTCGATCGTCGCGATGCCGTGCCGCTCGCCCTCGTACTTGAGCAGCGAGAAGTCGTAGGCCGCGTTGTAGGCGACCACGGGGATGCCCGCGGACAGCAGGGTGCGCAGCGCGTGCGTCACCTCGGCGACGACCTCCGCCGCGGGGCGGCCCTCGGCGCGGGCGTGCTCGGTCGTGATGCCGTGCACGGCCGTGGCGCCCTCGGGGATCTCGATGCCCGGGTCCGCGAGCCAGTGCTCGTCGTGGATGACCGCGCCGCGCTCGTCGAGCAGGCCGACGTAGGCGGTCACGATCCGGTCCTCGGTCACGTCGATGCCGGTCGTCTCGAGGTCGAACACGCCGATCCGTCGGGTCCAGCGCCGCGGTCCCTGGTCGACCACGACGGTCTCGCTGACGACGGAGGTCTCGCGCACCACCGCGACCGCGCCGTCGGCGGCCGTCGCCTCCATCACCGTGGTCTCCGCGACGGTCGTCTCGGTGACCGTCGCCGTGCTCGCCGTCTGGGGCGCCGGGGCCTGCTCGGCGGCGGCCTCGCCGCGCGGGGTCCAGGTGGGGGTCTCTCCGGGGTGGTCGAGCCAGTCCAGCTCGAACAGCGGGGGCGGATCCGGCCACGACCTCGTCATACGCCACACCGTAGGACGCGGCGCGGACATTCCCGCGGAGGCACCCCGGGAAGCGCGCAGGCCGGCGTCCGTAGACTCGATCCGTGCCCGTCGCCTCGCCCTACGCCACCCAGCTCGCCGCGATCCCGGTCGTCCGTCGCGAGGCCGACGTGCTCGGCGGCCGCACCGCCTACTGGGTGTACGGCCCGGACGACGCCGCGACGACGATCCTGGCGGTGCACGGCTTCCGGGGCGAGCACCACGGCCTGGAGCCCGTGGTGGCCGCCCTCGAGGACGCGATCCGCGAGGGCGTCCGGGTCGTGATGCCGGACCTGCCCGGCTTCGGCGAGACGCCGCCGATCCCGGGCCGCCGCCACGACCTCGAGGCGTACGCGGACTGGCTCGGCGCGTTCGCCGCCGCGGTGGCGCCCGGCGCGATCGTCCTGGGGCACTCGTTCGGCTCGATCGTCGCCGCCGCGGCCGTCGCGCGCGGCCTCGCGACGCCTCGCCTGGTGCTGATCAACCCGATCGGCGCGCCGGCGCTCGAGGGGCCGCGCGGCATCCTGACCCGCCTGGCGATCCTGTACTACTGGGCCGGCTCCCGGCTGCCCCGCCCGATCGGCACCTGGCTGCTGCGCAACCGCCTGATCGTGCGCGTCATGTCGATCGCGATGGCGAAGACGCGCGACCGCGCGCTGCGGGCGTTCATCCACGACCAGCACGACCGGTACTTCTCGCTCTTCGCGGACAGGGACGTGCTGCGCGATGCGTTCGTGACGAGCGTCTCCCACGACGTCAGCGAGTTCGCCGAGCGGATCGCGGTGCCGACGCTGCTGATCGCCGCGGATCGGGACGACATCACGCCCATCGAGGCCGAGCGCGTGCTCGCCACCCGCTTCCCGGACGCCCGGCTCGTCGAGATCCAGGGCGTCGGGCACCTCATCCACTACGAGAAGCCCGGCGAGGCCGCCGCCGCGATCCGCGACTTCCTCGCCTGAGCGGGCCTACGGCTCGCGGCGCGCGAGCTGCATGAGGCCGCTCACCCGGTAGGGCACCGCCTCGCTCATCACCAGCGACGTCTCCGTGCGCTCGACGCCCTCGATGCCGAGGATGCGGGCGTCCACGTCGAACAGGTGGCGGGCGTCGCGGCACGCGACCAGCGCGAGCAGGTCGGTCTGACCCGAGAGCCCGTGGACCTGCACCACCTCGGGGACCGAGGCGAGCTCGCTCGTGATGCGCGGCAGCTCCACCTGGCGCACGCCGATGGCGAGGAACGCCTCGAGCGGGAAGCCGAGGGCGGCCGTCGAGATGGAGCGTTCGAAGGAGCGGAACACGCCGGCCTTGTCGAGGCGCGACATCCGCGCCTGCACCGTGTTGCGGGAGAGCCGCAGCCGCTCGGCGAGCGCCACGACGGTGGCGCGGGGGTCCTCGCTGAGAGCGGCGAGCAGCTCGAGGTCGACGTGATCGAGGGAGGCCATAGTGCGAGACAGTAGCAGTATTCTGCCGCGATCCCTGCGCATCCTGCTCACTCGTTATCGGATCGATTGCGCGTGCTGTTTTGCACGTTCCAGCGGCCCGTGGTCGCTCCGATCAGCCGCCGCCGGATTCGCGGATGAGCCGCCGGGTCGCGCGCTCGAGCGCCTCCTGCCGGGCCTCGTCCGACGCGTACGACCGGCGCACGGCCGCCGCGATCGTGCGGCCCTCCTCGAAGGCCGACACGACGCGCGGATCCACGTACGAGGTGCGCGCCAGCGTGGGCGTGTTGCCCAGGAACGCCGCCACCTCCCGCATGGCGTCGGACACGACCCGGCGCCTCCGTGTCACGCCGCCGCGGCCCGAGCGCTCGAGCTCGTCGGCGCCCGATGCGAGCTCGGCCGCGGCCAGCACGGTCGCGTGCCACGTCCGGAAGTCCTTGGCGGTCGCGTCCATGCCCGTGATGTCGCGCACGTACTCGTTCACCATGGCCGAGGTGAGCGACCGCCACGCGCCGTTGCGGCAGGCCAGGAGCGTCTCGCTGTCGTCGCGGCGCCGGCGGAGCGTCTCGACCGCGCGCGTGACGGGCTCGTCGGCGATCTCGATGCGGTGGTCCACGCCGGACTTGCCCGTGAAGGCGAACACCAGGGTGTCGCCGCGGCGCGTCACATGGTCGCGCCGCAGTGTCGTCAGCCCGAAGCTGCCGTTGGCGTCGGCGTACACGTCGTTGCCGATCCGGAAGCACCCGAGATCCAGCAGGCGCACCGCGAGCGCGCACGCGCGCTCGAGGGGCATGCCGTCGCGCGCCAGGTCGTCGCGGACGCGCGGACGCGCCTTCGCGAGCGCCCGGCCGAAGTCGAGCACGCGGTCGAACTTCGCGGCGTCGCGGCGGGAGCGCCACTGCGGGTGGTAGAGGTACTGCCGGCGGCCCGCGGCGTCGGTGCCGACCGCCTGCAGGTGGCCGTTCGGGAACGGCGTGATCCACACGTCGCGCCACGCGGGCGGGATCGCCAGGCTCCGGACGCGCTCGACCTCCTCCGCCGGCAGGCGCTCGCCGTGCTCGTCGAGGTACACGAAGCCGCGCCCCGCGCCGCGGCGGGTCCATCCGGGCTGGTCGGGCGACGTGCGCCGCAGGCGGACCACGGGCCCGCCTAGGAGCCGCGCTCGGCGCCGACGCTCTCCCGCTCGTCGGCGGCCAGCGCCAGCCCGTCGTCGGTCATCCGGAACAGCGTGACCGACGCGTTGTCGATCCGCTCGCCGGGCCGCGGGAGCGCGCCGTTCGACGCGTGCCCCAGCAGCCCGCGGATGACGCCGCCGTGCGCGACCACGATCGTCGGGGCGTCCGGCTCCTGCGCCACCACCTCGGCGAGCGCCGCGAGCGCGCGCTCGGTCAGCTCCTCGTGCGTCTCGGCGCCCGGGACGGGGACGCCGCCGTCGTAGCGTGCGTGGAAGTCGGCCACCAGCGTGCCCTCGGCGACGCCGTAGTCGCGCTCCATGAGGCCCGGGTGGGTCGCGGGCGGCTCGAGGCCCAGCGCGGAGGCGATGATCTCGGCGGTCTCGGTCGCGCGTCCCAGGGTGCTCGACGCGATGCGCTGCCATCCGCCGTCGCGCAGGGCCTCGGCGGCGAGCAGGGCCTGCGCGCGGCCCGTGTCGTTGAGGGGGATGTCCGTGCGTCCCTGGATCCGCCGCTCGGCGTTCCAGTCGGTCTGGCCATGTCGGACGAGCGCGAGGAGGGTCACACGGACGAGCCTAGGACGCCTTCCCTGGCGGATGCCGAGGACGCCCGCTCAGCGGCAGGCGCGTGCGGGGCTCAGCGCGCGGCGGGCAGGGCGCGCGCCAGCTCCGCCAGCACGGCGCTCGTCCCCGCGTCGATCTTGACGGTCGCGCGGTTGTCGGCCCGCGTCTCGCCGCGGTTCACGATCACGACGGGCAGCCTGCGGCGGCGCGCGCGCTCGACCAGCCGGATGCCGGAGTTCACCACGAGCGACGATCCGGCGATCAGCAGGGCCTCGCTGGCGAGCAGCAGCTGCTCGGCCTCGCGGAACTTGCCGGCCGGGATGAACTCGCCGAAGAAGACCACGTCCGGCTTCAGCACGCCGTCGCAGACGCTGCACGCCGGGATCGCGAAGCCCTCCGCGGACTCCGGCAGGACATCGCCGTCGGGGCCGAGCCGGACGCTGTCGGGGACGGTGATCCACGGGTTGTCGCGCTCGAGGCGCTCGGCGATGTCCCGCCGGTCGAACACCTGCCCGCAGTGGGTGCAGAACACCCGGCGCATCGTGCCGTGCAGCTCGACCACGCGGTGGCTTCCGGCGCGCAGATGGAGGCCGTCGACGTTCTGCGTGACCACGCCCGTGACGATCCCGTCGCGCTCGAGCGCCGCGAGCGCCTCGTGGCCGGCATTCGGCTCGGCCGCGGAGAAGGCGCGCCACCCGAGGTGCGAGCCGACCCAGTAGCGCCGCCGCGCCGCCTCGTCGCTCAGGAAGGTCTGCGCGGTCATGGGGGTGCGCCGCGGGGCCCCTTTGCCGCGGTAGTCCGGGATGCCGGAGTCCGTCGACACGCCCGCACCCGTGAGCACCGCGACGCGGCGGCCGGCGAGGGCGTCGATCGCGCGGCCGACGCCGGCGCGCGCGGCGTCGTCGAGGTCGGGGACGAGGGGCACGGAGCGAGTCTAGGGCGTGCGAATGACCGGCCGGACCGCCGCCCGGCGCCCGTCGCCGCCCGCGCACGGCGACGGGCCGGCGGTCGTGTGCGGGATGCTGGGGGGATGAGGATCATCCCCGTCGCCGACCCTGCCGACCCGCGGCTGGCGGACTACCGCGACCTGACCGACGTCGCGCTGCGGCGCGTGCTCGAGCCCGAGGGCGGCCTGTACATGGCGGAGTCGTCGAAGGTGCTGGCGCGCGCCCTGGCGGCGGGGCACCGGCCGCGGTCCGTGCTGACGCAGGAGCGCTGGCTGGGGGAGCTGGAGCCGCTGCTGGAGGGGCACGACGTGCCCGTGTACGTCGTGCCCGCGGACGTCGCCGAGGGGGTCACCGGCTACGCCGTGCACCGCGGCGTCCTGGCGGCCATGCACCGGCCCGAGCCGGCGCCCGTCGCGGAGGTCCTGGCCGGCGCGCGGCTCGCGGTGATCCTGGAGGACATCGTGGATCACACCAACGTGGGCGCGGCGTTCCGTGCGGCGGCGGGGCTCGGGGCCGACGCGGTGCTCGTGACGCCGCGGTGCGCGGATCCGCTCTACCGCCGCAGCGTGCGCGTCAGCATGGGGACCGTGTTCCAGGTGCCGTGGACGCGGCTGCCCGAGTGGGACGGCGACGCGGGCGCACGGGCGCAGCTGCACGCCGCGGGCTTCCACATCGCGGCGCTCGCCCTGTCGGAGGATGCGGTGTCGCTGGACGACTTCGCGGCCGCGCCGCCCGAGCGCGTGGCGCTCCTGATGGGCGCCGAGGGCGACGGGCTGTCGCGCAGGGCGCTCGCCGCGGCCGACTCGGTCGTGACCATCCCCATGGCGGGCGGCGTCGACTCGCTCAACGTGGCGTCGGCGGCCGCGGTCGCGCTGTGGGCCGTGTCGCGCGGGCAGCGCGCCTGAGCGTCAGTCCTCGGTCCGCAGCTCGAAGGGCAGCGGCTCGGGGCGCTTGGCGGTGATGTGGTCGCCCGACGACTGGTGCCGCAGCCGGCGCAGCACCCAGGGCACGAGGTGCGTGCGGGCCCAGACCAGATCGTTCACGCGCGCCTCGCGCCACGTCGTCGGGGGCAGGGGGTCCGGCTTCATGGGCTGCAGGTCGTTCGGCACGTTGAGGGCGCGCAGCACCATGCGCGCGACCTCGTGGTGGCCGAGCGCGTTCATGTGCAGGCGGTCGTCGTCGAAGAACCGGCGGTCCTGGATCTCCTTGAGCGCCCACTGGTCGGCAACGATGCAGTCGTGGCGGTCGGCGATCGCGCGCACGTTCTCGTTGTAGATCGCGACGCGGCCGCGGAACGGGCGGAACACGGGGGTGAAGTCCGTGTCGATGCCCGTGAACACCACGACCGTCGCGCCCTCGCTTCCCAGCCGCGCGACCGCGTCCTCGAACACGGCGGCGATCGCGTCGGGGTCCCCGCCGGGCCGGATGACGTCGTTGCCGCCCGCGCAGAACGTGACGAGGTCGGGCTTGAGGGCCAGCGCGGGCTCCACCTGCTCGTCCACGATCTGCCGGATGAGGCGGCCGCGGACGGCGAGGTTCGCGTACGCGAAGTCGTCCACCTGTCGCGACAGCGCCTCGGCGACGCGGTCGGCCCAGCCGCGGTGGCCGCCGGGGGAGTCCGGCTCGGGGTCGCCGATGCCCTCCGTGAACGAGTCGCCCAGGGCGACGAACCGGCGCCACGGATGGGGTCCCTCGTTCGGGACGAAGGGCGTGCGCACCTCGGGCTCGCTCGACATCGGATCCTCCACACTCGGTCTCGGGGCCTGACGAGACTACGTCATCCAGTGGGACATCGGGTGGGAGCGCGGAGGTCGCTGGACAAGCGCTGGATCGGGTGTCCGCGGCGCCCGTTATCGTTGGTCTCCCATGCTGTCACCGTCCTATCCGCAGAGAGCGCCGTGGGGTACCGCCGGCAAGCTGCGCGCCTGGCAGCAGGAGGCGCTCGAGGCGTACTTCGCCGCGGACAAGCGGGACTTCCTCGTGGCGGCCACGCCGGGCGCCGGAAAGACGACCTTCGCCCTCACGCTCGCGGGCGAGCTGCTGCGCACCCGGGAGGTCGACCGCGTCATCGTGGTGGCCCCGACGGAGCACCTGAAGACCCAGTGGGCCGACGCGGCGGCGCGCGCGCACATCCGGCTCGACCCCGCCTTCCGCAACAGCCACACCACGTTCTCGCGCCAGTACCACGGCGTGGTCGTCACGTACGCGCAGGTCGCGGTCAAGGCGTCCGTGCACCGGGCGCTCACCGAGGGCGGCCGCACGCTCGTGATCCTCGACGAGGTGCACCACGGCGGCGAGGCGCTCAGCTGGGGCGACGCGCTGCGCGAGGCGTACGGGCCCGCGAAGCGGCGCCTGCTGCTGAGCGGCACGCCGTTCCGCAGCGACGACGCGCCCATCCCGTTCGTCGAGTACGCGCCCGACGAGCAGGGCCTGCGCACGTCGGTCACCGACTACGCCTACGGCTACGGGCGCGCGCTCGCCGACGGCGTCGTCCGCCCCGTCCTGTTCCACGTGTACTCCGGCCACATGAAGTGGCGCACGCGCGCGGGCGACGAGCTCGAGGCGCATCTCGGGCAGGACAACCTGAAGGACGTCACGTCGCAGGCGTGGCGCACCGCGCTCGATCCGCAGGGCGAGTGGATGTCGGCCGTGCTGAAATCCGCGGACCAGCGCCTGACCGAGATCCGGCACCACGTGCCCGACGCGGGCGGCCTCGTGCTCGCGACCGACCAGACCGCGGCGCGCGCGTACGCCAAGCTGCTGCACTCGATCACGGGGCAGCGCGCCACGGTCGTGCTGTCGGACGACGCCGAGGCGTCGCAGCGCATCGAGCGGTTCTCCGAGGGCACCGACCGGTGGATGGTCGCCGTGCGCATGGTGTCGGAGGGAGTGGACGTGCCGCGGCTCGCCGTGGGCGTGTACGCCACGTCGTCGTCGACGCCGCTGTTCTTCGCGCAGGCCATCGGGCGCTTCGTGCGCGCACGGCGCCGCGGTGAGGCGGCCAGCGTGTTCCTGCCCCACGTGCCGGTGCTGATGTCGCTCGCGAACGAGATGGAGCGCCAGCGCGACCACGTGCTCGACCGCGGCGAGAAGGACGAGGACGGCCTCGACGACGACCTGCTGGAGGCCGCCGAGCGCGAGGAGCAGGCGTCCGACGCGCTCACGGAGGAGGGGTCCTTCGAGGCGCTGGGGTCGGTCGCCCACTTCGACCGCGTGGTGTTCGACGGCCAGGAGTTCGGCCAGCTGGCCGTGCCCGGCACGGACGAGGAGCAGGAGTTCATCGGGCTGCCGGGCCTGCTCGAGCCCGAGCACGTGCACGAGCTGCTGATGCAGCGCGTGGCCCGGCAGTCGCGGCACCGCCAGGCGCGCGAGGCCCGCGAGACCGAGGGCGGCGGCGAGCCCGTGTCGACGCTTCCCGCGCCGCTGCACCGCACGCTGCGCGAGCAGCGCCAGCTGCTCAACAGCCTGGTCGGCGTGTACGCGCGCCAGACGGGCGAGCCCCACGGCGTGATCCACGCCGAGCTGCGCCGCCGCTGCGGCGGTCCCGAGGTCGCCAAGGCGACCGTGGCGCAGCTGCAGGCGCGCATCGACGTGCTGCGCAAGCGCGTGCGCAGCTGAATTCCCGCGGCATACGCTCGGGGCATGGCCGCCCGGTACTCGTTCCGCACGACGTGGCGGGTCGACGCCGCGCCGCAGCGCGTGTGGCGCGAGCTCGAGCGGGCGATCGCGGGTGAGTCGGACGGGTGGTGGCCAGGCTTCCGCGTGGAGTCGCCCGGAGCGCCCGCCCCCGGGGGCGTGATCGGCGTCGTCGTGCGCGCGCCGTTCGGCTATCGGCTGCGCTTCTCGCTGCGGATCACCGACGTCGTGCCGGGTCGCCGCCTGGAGGCGGCCGGCGGCGGCGACCTGGACGGGCGCGGCTCGGTCGAGGTGGGCCCGCGCGGCGGCGGATCCGAGATCCGGTTCGCCTGGGACGTGGCCGTGCGGCGGCGGTGGATGCGGGTGACGGGGCCCGTGCTGCGCCCCGTGTTCGCGCTCGCGCACGGCATGGTCATGCGGGCGGGGGAGCGGGGGCTCCGTCGCGCCGTGGCGGCCGGTCGGTAGGCCGCACTTCGGGGATCCGAAAACCTGTCAATCGCGCTCCCGGGGCGGGACCGCGGCGCGTCGCTGGCTAGCGTGGAGGGGAACCCCTTCACATCCCTCATCGGAGGTCCGTTGCGCGCGCCCGCCCCGTCCCCCTCGCCGTCCGGCCCCGACACCGGCGCGGTCGCCGCGGCGACCCCGGCCGACCGCCGGCGCTGGGCGCGCTACCTCGCCGACGAGCGCGCGGAGGCCGCCGTGTACCGGCGGCTCGCGCGCTCCAAGACGGGGGAGGAGCGCGCGATCCTCGAGGAGCTGGCCGCGGCCGAGGGGCGTCACGAGCGGCACTGGCTGCGGCTCCTGGGCGGGGAGCCTGCGCGGATGCCGCGCGCGGGCCTGCGCACTCGACTGCTCGGGTGGATGGCCGGCCGCTTCGGGCACATCTTCGTGCTCGCGCTGGCCCAGGCCGCCGAGGCGCGCTCCCCGTACGACGGCGAGCGGTTCGCGACCACCGCGATGGCGGCCGACGAGAAGATCCACCACGAGGTCGTGCGCGGCCTCGCCGCGCGCGGACGGCGGCGGCTGTCGGGCACGTTCCGCGCCGCGGTGTTCGGCGCCAACGACGGGCTCGTGTCCAACCTTGCGCTCGTGCTGGGCATCGGCGCCACGGGAGTGGCACCGCAGGTGGTGCTCTTCAGCGGCATCGCCGGCCTGCTCGCCGGCGCCCTGTCGATGGGCGCCGGGGAGTTCGTGTCGGTGCGATCGCAGCGCGAGCTGCTCGACGCGACGGACCCGGGCACGTTCGGCGACGACGCGCTTCCCGACCTCGACATCGACTCCAACGAGCTGGCGCTCGTCTACCGCGCGCGCGGCATGTCGCACGAGGAGGCCGTCGCCCGCGCCCGCAAGGCCATCGCCGAGGCGCACGCCGGCCGCGTGCCGGTCCGCGCGGCGGGCCACGACGCGCACGAGATCGTGGGCGGCGCCTGGCACGCGGCCGCGTCCAGCTTCCTGTTCTTCGCGAGCGGGGCGATCATCCCGGTGCTGCCGTGGCTGTTCGGCCTCACGGGCGCGACCGCCGTGATCGTCTCGCTCGTGCTGGTCGGGCTGGCGCTGCTGGGCACGGGCTCGACGGTCGGGCTGCTGTCGGGAGCCCCGCCGCTGAAGCGGGCACTCCGGCAGCTCGCGATCGGCTACGGCGCCGCGGCCGTCACGTATGCGCTCGGACTGCTGTTCGGGGTGTCCGTGGCGTGACCCGCGGACGCGCCCGAGGGTGCGCCGATTCGCCCGGGTGGTCCGGGCGTGGTAATGTTTCTCTTCGGTCGCGAAAGCGATCGGCACCGGCCGGAAGGCCGGTCACCCAGTTGCGCGGGTGGCGGAATAGGTAGACGCGCTAGCTTGAGGTGCTAGTGCCCGTATAGGGCGTGGGGGTTCAAGTCCCCCCTCGCGCACAGAACGACGAAGGGTCCCGAGAGGGGCCCTTCGTCGTTTCCGCATGCGCACGAAGCCGGACGGCGCTGTCCGGTTTCTTGCAGGTGGGCGGGTGAAAACGGATGCGTGGCTGACTTGTTAGGCTTACCTCACCCCGAACCCCTGGACCGGAAGGCCCGCCATGCCGTCACGCCTCCTTCGCGCGCTCGTCGTCCCCGCGTCGATCACCGCCCTCGTCCTCCCCGGCTGCGCCGCGCAGGACGCCGGCGCGGTGGATCCCGAGGCGCTCGTCGTCTACAACGCGCAGCACGAGGAGCTGACGCAGGAATGGGCCGACGCGTTCACCGAGGAGACCGGCATCCAGGTCGTCCTGCGCAACGGCGACGACTCGGAGCTCGCCAACCAGCTGGTGCAGGAGGGCGAGGCGTCGGGCGCCGACGTGTTCCTCACCGAGAACTCGCCCGCCATGTCGCTCGTCGAGGAGGCGGGACTGTTCGCGCCGCTGGACCAGGAGATCCTCGCCGCCGTGCCCGAGGCCTACCGGCCGGCATCCGGTCTCTGGACGGGCATCGCCGCCCGCTCCACCGTCGCGGTGTACAACCCCGACCTGATCTCCGAGGACGAGCTGCCCGCGTCGCTGCTGGACCTCGCCGAGCCGGAGTGGCAGGGTCGCTGGGGCGCGGCGCCTGCCAAGGCCGACTTCCAGGCGATCATCTCGGCCGTGCTCGAGACGCAGGGCGAGGACGGCGCGCGCGCGTGGCTCGAGGGGATGGCGGAGAACGTCACCGAGTACCGCAACAACATCGTCACCATGAAGGCCGTCAACGCGGGCGAGATCCCCCTCGGCGTGATCTACCACTACTACTGGTTCCGCGACCAGAACAAGGCGGCCGAGGACAGCGGGAACACCGAGCTGCACTACTTCCGGAACCAGGATCCGGGCGCGTTCGTGAGCGTGTCCGGCGGCGGCGTGCTCGCCAACGCGCCGCACGCCGACGAGGCCCAGCAGTTCCTCGCCTTCATCACGGGCGAGGAGGGCCAGCGCATCCTGGGCGAGGGCTACAGCTTCGAGTACCCCGTCGTCCCCGGCGCGCCGACCCGCGACGGGCTGCCTGCGCTCGAGACGCTCGAGGCGCCCGTGATCGACCCGTCCACGCTCAACGGCCCGAAGGTCATCGAGCTCATGACGGAAGCCGGGCTCCTCTGACCACGAGCGTCGCGGCGCCGCGGTCGGCCGGGGCGCGGACACGACGGCCCTCGGCGGCTCTCGTGGCCGTCTCGATCGTGCTGGCGGCCGGTGCCCTCGTCCCGATCGGGTACGTCGTGCAGGCCGCGTTCGCGATGGGCGGCGAGCAGCTGGCCGCGCTGCTGTTCCGCCCCAAGGTCGGCGACCTCCTCGTCAACACGGTGCTGCTCGTCGGGATCGGCGTGCCCGCGACCGCGGTGCTCGGCGTCGGCGGCGCGTGGCTGGTCGAGCGCACGGATCTGCCGCTGCGGCGGCTGTTCGCCGTCGCGCTCGCGGCGCCGCTGGCCATCCCGGCGTTCGTCGCGAGCTACGGCTGGGCCAGCGCGATCCCGTCGATCAGCGGCCTGTGGGGCGGCGTGCTCGTGGCCGTGCTGGCGTACTTCCCGCTCGTGTACCTGCCGGTGCTCGCGGCGCTGCGCGGCCTGGACCCGGCGCTGGAGGAGTCCGCCCGCGCGCTGGGGCTCGGATCCTGGGCGGTGTTCGCGCGCGTCGTGCTGCCGCAGCTGCGACTCGCGGTGCTCGGGGGCGCGCTCGTCGTCGCGCTGCACCTGCTCGCCGAGTACGGCGCGTTCGCGTTCCTGCGCTTCGACACCTTCACGACGGTCATCGTGGTGGCGTACCAGGCCACGTTCGCCGGCCCGAACGCCGCGGCGCTGGGGATCGCGCTGGCCGTGCTGTGCCTGGTCGTCCTCACGGCCGAGTCGGTCGCACGCGGACGCCGGCGCTACGCGCGCGTCGGATCCGGGGCGTCCCACCCCGCGCGACGGCTGCCGCTCGGGCGGATGATGCCGGTCGCCCTGCTCGCGGTGATCGCGCTGACGGCGGCCGCGATCGCGGTGCCCCTGGCCAGCGTCGTGCGCTGGCTCGCCCTCTCCGATCTCGGCGCGCTCGGACCGGTGATCGGCGCCACGATCCAGACCCTCGGCCTGTCGCTCGGCGGGGCGGCGGTCGCTCTCGCGATCGCGCTTCCCTTCGCCTGGATGTCGGTGCGCCACCCCGGGCGCCTCTCGCGCGTCCTCGAGGGCGCCGCGTCCATCGCGAGCAGCCTGCCGGCGATCATCGTGGCCCTGGCGCTCGTCACGGTGACGCTGGCGGTCGCGCCGGGACTGTACCAGACGGCGTTCACGGTCATGGCGGCTTACGCGCTGATCTTCCTGCCGCGTGCCCTCGTGCCGCTGCGTGCGGGGCTGGCCCAGGTGCCCGAGTCGCTCGAGGAGGCGGCCCGCGCGCTCGGCGTGCGGCCCGCCGCGGCGCGGCTGCGGGTGACGCTGCCGCTGCTGCTGCCCTCGCTCGCCGCCGGCGGAGCACTCGTGGCGCTCGGCGCCGCCAACGAGCTCACGGCCACCCTGCTGCTGGCCCCGACGGGCACGCGGACAGTCGCGACGAGCTTCTGGTCGGCCGCGTCCTCCCTCGACTATCCCGCCGCCGCCCCGTACGCCGTGATGCTCGTGCTGCTCTCGGCGCCCGCCGTGGCGCTCATGTTCGCCCACGCCACCGGACGGAAGCTGCGATGACCCTGCGACTGGACCGCGTCTCCAAGGCCTTCGGCGACACGACCGTGCTGCGCGACGTGTCGCTCGCCGTGCCCGACGGCACCCGGCTCGCCCTCGTCGGCGCGTCGGGCAGCGGCAAGAGCACCCTGCTCCGCCTCGTCGCCGGGTTCGAGGAGCCCGACGCCGGTGAGATCGCCCTCGGCGACCGTGTGCTGGCGGGCCGCGGCCGCGCGGTGCCCGCGCACCGCCGGCGCATCGGCTACGTGGCGCAGGACGGCGCGCTGTTCCCGCATCTGTCGGTCGCCCGCAACATCGCCTTCGGCCTGCCCAGGGGAGCCGACCGCATCGCCCGGGTGCGCGAGCTCCTGGCCCTCGTGTCGCTCGCCCCCGACTTCGCCGGCCGGATGCCGCACCAGCTGTCGGGCGGGCAGCAGCAGCGCGTCGCCCTGGCGCGCGCCCTGGCGCAGCGGCCCGACGTCATCCTGCTCGACGAGCCGTTCAGCGCCCTGGACACGGGCCTTCGCGCGCACACGCGCGAGGCGGTCGTCGACGTGCTCGAGCGCAGCGGCGTGACCGCCGTCCTCGTGACCCATGATCAGGAGGAGGCGCTCACCTTCGGGCAGCAGGTGGGCGTCCTCGCCGACGGGGAGCTCGTGCAGGCGGGCGAGCCGGCGGCCGTGTTCGACGCGCCGCGGGACGCCGGCGTCGCGCTGTTCCTGGGCGACGCCGTGCTCCTGCCGGCGGAGGTCGCCGGCCCCGGCGCCGTGGACTGCGCGCTGGGCCGCGTGGCGGTGCGCCACGACCGGAGCGGAGGAGCCGCGTCCGTGCGGGCCATGCTGCGGCCCGACCAGCTGAGCGTGCGGCCCGCGGACGCCGCGGCCGCCAATGCGACCGTGACGGCGGTCCGCTCGCTCGGCGCCGCCGCGGAGCTCACGCTGCGGCTGTCGGACGGCGAGGAGCTCACGCACCGGGTGCCGCTGCACGACGTGATCACCGGCCCCGTGTGCGCGTACGCGCCCCGCAGCCGGGTCGCGGTCGCCGTCGAGGGCGGCGTGGTCCTCTACGCCCGCGCGGGCGAGGGCGCGGTCTCGGCCGCGGCCTCGGTGCCGGCCGCGGCCGGCTCGACGACGGCGGTCTGAGCGGCCGTCGGCGCGGCGACGCGGCGGCCGGTGCGGCGCAGCGTGCGGACCCGGCGCAGCGCCGCGGCCCCCGCCGAGCTCGCGCGCGTGTACGCCTGCCACGCGACGATCCCGACCGCGAAGGACAGCAGCGTGCCCAGCCAGGGCGCGCTCTGCTCGAACGGCGGGTAGACCTGCCAGTGGGTGAGGTAGACGAACAGGGACGAGCCCGCGAGCGTGCCGACCGCGGGCGATAGCGCCTGCGGGAGCGGGATCGCCGGGAGCCACACGAGGAGCAGGATGCCGCCCGCCACGATGGCCTCGCGCGCCGGATCGCCGAAGAAGCCGAACACCGTGACCGCGGTCAGCGCCGACACGAGCACCCGTCGCGACGTGGTGTCGGCGCGCGCGACCAGCCATCCGAGCACGATGAGCCACGCGACCGACGCGGCCGCGTACCGCTCGACGTGCTCGGCGTGCAGGCCCGTGAGCGCGAGTCGCGCCGCGAGGGCCGCGCCGAGGAGGGCGAGCGGGAACGCGAACGGCATCCGCCGCTCCAGCCGGTCGATCGCGCGCACGCCGAGCAGCAGCGCCAGGCCGGCCATGCCCCACAGCATCGCCTCGAGGAACCAGAACTGCCACTGCTCGTTCCAGCGCCCGTCGCCCGGCACCAGGTTGTTCACGAGCAGCGCCGTGGTGGGCAGGTAGAAGCCCGTCATCAGGGCGACCGCGCCGATCCACAGCACGGCCGGGACGGCGAGCTGACTCATGCCGCGGATCAGGCGTCGCACGCGCGTCACGCCCGGCGCGTCCGTCAGCGCGAAGCGGGCGATGTTGTACCCGGCGACCGCGAGCAGCAGGTGCGCGCCGCCCTTGAGGGAGAAGAGATCGGCGTGCGTGCCGACGATGAGCACGATCGCGAGCGCGCGCAGGACGGCCGAGGTCTCGACGTGCGCGAGACGCGACCGCCGCGCGCGTGCCGCGGGCCGGGCCGTCTCGTCCTGCGCGGCGCGGGGGGCCGCGAGCTCGGCGAGCCCCCGGGCCGAGCGGGTGGGCCAGTCGCGCGGCAGGGCGCCGAGCATCGCCTCGAGGCGGAGGCTCACCTCGACGTAGCTGAGCGAGTCGCCGCCCAGGCCGGCGAACGAGTCGTCGATCCCGGCGTCGGGGCGATCCAGCAGCAGCGCCAGGAGATCGCGCACGGACTGCGCGGTCACGGCCTCCGCTCCGCCGGCCGACGCCGCGACGGCGCGCGCCGCCCTGTCCTGCTCCGCGGCGATCCGCACGAGCGCGGCGTTGTCGGGCTTGCCGTTGGCGGTGCGCGGGAACTCGGCGACGACGTGGGCGGAGATCGCGTGGGCCGGGACGCCGGTCAGGGCCGCGGCCCGCTCCCGCGCACGGGCGGCCGCGCGGTCCGAGGTCGCGAACACGAGCAGGCGCTCTCCCGCACCCGCCGCGCGCGCCACGAGGCCCTCGTCGGCGAGCAGGCGCTCGAGGCGGTCGAGGTCGATGCGCAGGCCGTAGACCTTGACGAACCGGTTCAGGCGGCCGGTGATCTCGTACAGGCCGTCGGGTCGCCGGCGGGCCAGATCGCCGGTGCGCAGCTCGTGGACCGTGCGGCCGAGAGCGAAGTCGGCCGGGGACTCGGCGTAGCCCAGCATCACGTTCGGACCCTCGTACACCAGCTCGCCGGTCTCTCCCTCCGCGGGCGGCACGCCGCCCCCGTCGAGCGGGTCGAGGCGGAACGCGCCGCCCGGGATGGGCCGTCCGATCGCGCCCGCGCAGGCCTCGGCGAGCTCCGGCGGCAGGTACGCCATCCGCGCCGTGGCCTCGGTCTGCCCGTACATGACGAAGAGCTCGAAGCCCCTGCGCGCCCCGAGCGCGGCGAATCGCCGGACCGCCGCCGGGTCGAGCCGGCCGCCCGCCTGCGTGAGATAGCGCAGGCGCGGCAGGTCGCGGTCGGCGAATCCGCCGGCCTCGAGCAGCTCGAACGTGTAGGGCACCCCCGCGAACGACGTGATGTGGTGGGCCGCGGCCTCCTCCCAGAACGCCTCGTCCGACACCGAGCGCTCGGTGAGCAGCAGGCTCCCTCCGGCGAGGAGGTGGCTGTTGACGACCGAGAGCCCGTAGCAGTACTGCAGCGGCAGGGTCGTCGCCGCGCGGTCTCCGGGCTCGAGGCGGAGGTACTCGGCGATCGCGGCCGCGTTGCTGGCGAGGTTCTCCGCCGACAGCCGGACCAGCTTGGGCGATCCGGTCGAGCCGGATGTGCTGGCGAGCATGGCGAGCTGAGGATGCAGCGCGTGCCGCGTGCCCGGGCGCACCTCCTCGAGACGCCAGCCGCCATCGGTGTCGGTCGCGATCACGTCGGGGTCGAAGCGCTCCACCAGCGCCGCGCGGTGCCGGAGGCTCGTCTCATCCTGCGCGCCCGACACCATGAGCACGGGATGGCCGCCCTCCAGCGCCGCGAGATACGTCACGATCGGATCGACGGCGTTCCGCGCGGCGATCATCACGAGCCGGCGGGTGGGCCCAAGGATGCGGCCGCAGGCGCGGACCAGGCCGTCGAGCTCGCCGTAGGTGACCGTGCGGCCCTCGGCGACGAGGGCGGGGGCGTCAGGATGACCGGACAGCAGAGACAGGCCGGGACGGACGTCGGTGGAGGGCATGGGCGGGGAGACCTTCGGGAGCGGGCCCCTCGACACAGGCATCGAGGTTAGGGCATCCTAACTCATCCCGTCCGGCGCAGGCCGCGCGGGAACCGGGGGAGCCGGGTGGGGATACGGTGGGAGCATGGCCGACACCCAGCGCACCGGGCCCGCGCCGACGGACGGGGACCCCGCGGCGCCGTCCGAGGTCGTCAGGATCGCGCGCGACCTGATCCGGATCGACACCACCAACTGGGGTGCCGGACGAGCGAAGGGCGAGCGCGAGGCGGCCGAGTTCGTGGGCGCGTACCTCGAGTCGCTCGGCCTGCGCGCCGAGTACTACGAGCCGGTGCCGCGCCGCACGAACGTGAGCGCGCGGATCCCCGGGCGCGACCGGACGCGGCCCGCCCTGGTGCTGCACGGTCACCTGGACGTGGTGCCCGCCGTCGCCGAGGACTGGTCGGTCGACCCGTTCGAGGGCGTGATCCGCGACGGCATGCTGTGGGGCCGCGGCGCCGTGGACATGAAGAACATGGACGCCATGATCCTCACGTCCGTGGCGGAGCTGCTGCGCGCGGGCGAGCAGCCCGACCGCGACATCGTGCTCGCGTTCTTCTCGGACGAGGAGAACGGCGGCGTGGAGGGTTCCCAGCGGGTCGTGCGCGACCGGCCGGAGTGGTTCGCCGGCGCCACGGAGGCGATCAGCGAGGTGGGCGGGTACTCGATCGGCGTGGGCGATCGCCGCGCCTATCTCCTCCAGGTGGGGGAGAAGGCGCTGATGTGGATCCGGCTGGTCGCGCGCGGGCGCGCGGGTCACGGCAGCCGCGTGCACCCGGACAACGCCGTCACCCGCCTGGCGGAGGCCGTCGCGCGGCTCGGGACCGCGCGCTGGCCGGTCGAGCTGACCGACACGACCCGGGCGCTGCTCGACGGCATCGGCACGCTCGCCGAGACCGACAGTCGCGACCCCGACGAGCTCGCGGCCCTCACGGGGCCGGCCGAGGCGTTCATCCGCTCGTCGTACCAGACCGTGACGAACCCGACGGGGCTCACGTCGGGATACAAGCACAACGTGATCCCCGATCTCGCCGAGGCCACCGTCGACGTGCGGGTGCTGCCAGGCACCGAGGACGCCGTGCTCGCCGAGATCCAGCGGATCGTGGGCGACGACATCCGCATCGAGATGTTCCTGCGCGACATCGGCCTGGAGATCCCGTTCGAGGGCGACCTCGTCGACCAGATGGTCGCCGCGCTCGGCCGCCACGACCCCGGTGTGCCGGTGCTGCCGTACCTCCTGGGCGCCGGCACGGACAACAAGGCGCTGTCCACGCTCGGCATCGCCGGCTACGGCTTCGCTCCGCTGAAGCTGCCGCACGACCTGGACTTCACGGGCATGTTCCACGGCGTGGACGAGCGCGTGCCCCTCGACGCGCTCGAGTTCGGGCAGCGCGTGCTGACCGACCTGATCCGCTCGCTCTGACGTCGCTCCCAGGCGATGGCGGACCCGTGACCTAGGCTCGGTAGCCGTGCCATTCATCGAAGCGATCATCCTCGGCCTCGTGCAGGGCCTGACCGAGTTCCTGCCGATCTCGTCGAGCGCTCACATCCGGATCCTCGGCGAGTTCCTGCCGTCGGCGACCGACCCGGGTGCGACGTTCACCGCGATCACCCAGATCGGCACCGAGGCCGCCGTGCTGGTGTACTTCTGGCGCAAGATCGCGCGGATCATCACCCGATGGGCGCAGTCGCTCGCCGGCCGCGTGCCGCACAGCGACCCGGACGCGCGGATGGGCTGGATCGTCATCATCGGGACCCTCCCGATCGGGATCGCCGGATTCCTGCTGCAGGACCAGATCCGCACGTTCAACCGCAACCTGTGGATCGTGGCGACCGTGCTGATCGTCTTCGGCATCGTGCTCGGAATCGCGGACCGCTATGCCCGGCGCGAGCGCGACTTCGACGACGTCACCTATCCGTCGGGCCTCACCATGGGCGTCGCGCAGGCGCTCGCGCTCATCCCGGGCGTCTCACGCTCGGGCGCGACCGTGACCGCCGGCCGTCTGCTCGGCTACGATCGCGCCGCCGCCGCGGAGTACGCCTTCCTGCTCGCGGTGCCGGCCGTGTTCGGCAGCGGCCTCTACGAGCTGCTGCACGCGCTGACCGAGCCGGCGACGGGCCCGTACGGCCTCGCCGAGACCGCGGTCGCCACGGTGGTCGCGGGCGTGGTCGGCTGGCTCGTGATCGCCTACCTGATGGCGTACCTCAAGCGCGGCAGCTTCCTGCCGTTCGTGATCTACCGCATCCTGCTCGGCGGCGTGCTGCTGGTCCTCCTGTCGACCGGAGCGATCTCGGCGTTCTAGCCCGGGGCCCGGCCGGGCGGGGAGATCCGGCCACGTTTCGACTCCGGCTCGTTCCTCGCCTCCGCTCAACGACCGGGGGTTGCTGCCGGTCGTTGAGCGGAGCGAAGCGGAGACGAAACGGGTTCAACCCGGTGGTCGTTGAGCGACGAGCGTCAGCGAGGAGTCGAAACGCAGCCGAGCCTGCCCCGCCGGAGGGGAGCGGGTCAGCTCAGCGTCCGTTGCGGCCGCGGTCGTCGCGGCCGTCGCTGCGGCGCAGGTAGCTCTCGAACGCCTGCGCGATCGCGTCGCCCGACGCCTCGGGGGATTCGACCGTGTCGCGCGCCTGCTCGAGCTGGTGGATGTACTCGCGCATCTCGTCGTCGTCCGCGGCGGCCGCGTCGATCGTCGCCTCCCACGTGGCGGCCTCGGCCGCGAGCGTGCCGCGCGGCACGTCGGCGGCGGCCAGCTCCTCGAGCCGGTCCAGCAGCGCCAGCGTGGCCTTGGGCGAGGGGGTGTGCCCGGCCACGTAGTGCGGCACGCTCGCCCACAGGCTGACGGACGGGATGCCCGCCCGCTCGGCGGCGTCGCCGAGAACGCTCAGCACGCCGACCGGCCCCTCGTAGGTGCTGCGCTCGAGGCCCAGCGAGGAGCGCAGCGCCTCGTTGTCGCTCCCCGCGAAGATCGAGATCGGGCGGGTGTGGGGCACATCCGCCATCATCGAGCCGAGCGTGACGAAGCCCGTGACGTCCTCGCGGAGCGCGACGTCGACGAATTCGGCCGCGAACGCCTGCCAGGCGCGCGCCGGCTCGACGCCCGTGAGCACCCAGAACTCGGTCCCGCCGACGTCGGCGTCACCCGGGCGGGGGAGCGGCCGGTGCAGGGTGGCCTCGGGCCAGCGCAGCCGCCGGCGGCCCTCGCCGTCGGTCTCGACGGTCGGGCGCGTGTACTGGTAGTCGAAGTAGAGCTCGGGATCCACACTCAGGACGCGGTCGTAGGGACGGTCCGCGAGCAGCAGGTTCACGGCGCTCGTCGCCGCCTCGCCCGCGTCGTTCCATCCGTCGAACGCTGCGACGATGATGCGGCGGCCCAGGGTGGCGGGAACGCCGGTCGTCTCGGCCTCGTGGTCCACTCGGCTCCTCCCTTCCGCCGCGCCTGGCGCCCGGCGGAGCTTCGTCCCAGGATAGGCGCGTCCCGGCCCGCGGGCGCCAGGGCGGCGGCGATCCGCGCGCGGCCGGCTGACAGGATCCGCGCGACGGGCGCCGACTAGGCTGGACGGATGACTTCGCCTCACGCCGCCGCGCCCGACGAGGGCAGCCCGGAGCTCCGCGCCGTCCTGTGGGACATGGACGGCACGCTCGTCGACACGGAGCCCTACTGGATCGCCGCGGAGGCCCCGCTGGTCGAGGAGTACGGCGGCACGTGGACGCACGAGGACGCGCTCCAGCTGGTGGGCCTGAGCCTGGACGCGTCCGCGCGGATCCTGCAGCAGGCAGGCGTGCGCCTCAGCGTGGACGAGATCATCACGACGCTCAGCGCGCGGGTGATCGCCTCGTGCGTGGAGAACGGCGTGCCGTTCCGCCCGGGCGCGCTCGAGCTGCTGCGCGACCTGCGCGCCGCGGGCATCCGCACGGGCCTCGTGACGATGTCGATGCGCCACATGGCGCTCGCGATCGCCGACCTGATCGACTTCCCGGCCTTCGACGTGGTCGTCGCCGGCGACGACGCGCACCGCCCCAAGCCGTACCCGGACCCCTACTTGCAGGCGGCCGAGGCACTCGGCGTCGACATCGCCGACACGGTCGCGATCGAGGACTCGCCCAACGGCCTCCGTGCGGCGATCGCCTCGGGCGCCGTGGCGCTCGGCGTGCCCAACATGGTCTCGCTCGACGGCGTGGGCGCCGCGGAGCTGTGGCCGACCCTGGCGGGCCGGACCTCCGGCGACCTCGCGGCGCTGCATGCGGCGTACGCGGTGCGCACCGCGGGGGAGCTCGCGTGACCGGCGCGGCGCGTCCGAGTGGTCCGTTCCGCTACGGCGACCGCGTGCAGCTGACGGGTCCCAAGGCCCGCATGCACACCATCACGCTGCGCGAGGGCGGCGAGCTCCACACGCACCACGGCGTGCTGAAGCACGAGCAGCTCGTCGGCCACCCCGACGGGTCGGTGTTCGAGAACAGCTCGGGGCACGAGTACCTGGCGCTGCGTCCGCTGCTGCGCGACTTCGTGATGTCCATGCCCCGCGGCGCCGCCATCGTCTACCCGAAGGACGCCGCGGCGATCGTCGCGCAGGCCGACATCTTCCCCGGCGCGGTCGTGGTCGAGGCCGGCGTCGGCTCGGGAGCCCTGTCGCTGTCGCTGCTGCGCGCGGTCGGCTCCGAGGGGCGGCTGATCTCGTTCGAGCGCCGCGCCGAGTTCGCGGAGGTCGCGCAGGCGAACGTCGAGACCTTCTTCGGCGAGACGCCCGACAGCTGGCAGGTCGTGATCGGCGACCTCGCCGAGGCGCTTCCCGCCGCGGTCGAGCCGGGATCGGTCGACCGCGTCGTGCTCGACATGCTCGCCCCGTGGGAGGTCATGGACGCGGTCGCGGACGCGCTCACGCCCGGCGGCGTGGTCATCTGCTACGTCGCGACCGCCACCCAGCTCTCGCGCGTCGCCGAGTACATCCGCGGCACGGGCGCCTTCACCGACCCCGAGGCGAACGAGACCCTGGTGCGCGGCTGGCACGTCGAGGGCCTCGCGGTGCGCCCCGACCACCGGATGGTCGCGCACACGGCGTTCCTGATCTCCGCGCGTCGCCTCGCCCCGGGCGTCGTGCCGCCCGAGGTCAAGCGCCGCGCCTCGAAGAAGAGCTTCTCGGACGAGGACGTCGAGATCTGGACGCCCGGCGCCGTCGGCGACCGCGAGATCACCGACAAGAACCTCCGCAAGCGCATCCGCGAGGCGCAGAAGGCCGCGCAGGGCGCACGGCTCGCATCGGGCCGGGCGGCCGAGGCGGACGCGCCCGGGGGCGCCACCGCGGCGTCGGAGGCACCCGAGCGGGACGCATAGACTGAACGGCATGCGGAGAACCTCGGCCGTCCTCTCGATCGCCGCCCTCGTCGGAGTCGCCCTGGTGGGCTGCGCGCCCGCCGGCACCGCCGGAGCGACCTGCGACCGCGTCGCCGACAGCGACCCGGACACCATGTCGCTGATCGAGGTGTCCGGAGCCCTGGAGTCGGCGCCCACGCTCGACGTGTACACGCCGTTCACGACCGCCGAGGACGCCTACGCCGACGTCGAGCGCGGCGACGGCCCCGTGATCACCGACCTCGCGCAGCCCGGTGTGCTCGACATCACGCTCTTCGACGGCGAGACCGGGCAGGCGCTGATCGGCACCGCGTACAGCGGCGACGTCTCGGCGGTCGGACCGCTCACCGGCTGGACCGAGCAGTTCCCCGCGCTCGAGGACGCCCTGCTGTGCGCGACCGAGGGATCCCGGATCGCCGTCGCGATGTCGCAGGACGGCGTCACCGAGGAGACCCGCGCCGCATACGCGCAGGCCGGCCTCCCCGCCGAGGGCTCGCTCATCGCGGTCGTCGACGTGCGCAAGGTGCTGCCGCGCGCCGCGTCGGGAACGCCGCAGTACAACGACGGCCTGGGCCTGCCCACGGTCGTGCGCGCCCCCGACGGCCGCCCCGGCATCATCGTCCCGGACGCGCCGCCGCCCTCCGAGACCGTCGTGCAGACGCTCATCAAGGGCGACGGCCCGGTCCTGGGCGAGGACGAGACCGTGCTCGTGCAGTACACCGGCGTGACGTGGGCGGACCGCGAGGTGTTCGACTCCACCTGGGAGAACGGCGCCCCCGCGGCCCTGTCGGCCGACCAGGTCGTGCCCGGCTTCGCCGAGGCGCTCAAGGGCCAGACCGTCGGCTCGCAGGTGCTCGTGGTCATCCCGCCGGACCAGGGCTACGGCGACCAGGAGCAGGGCGCCATCCCGGCGAACTCGACGCTCGTGTTCGCGATCGACATCCTGGGCACGCTGCCCGCCGGACAGACGCCGCCCCAGTAGCCGAGGCGCACGCGCTCGGCGCCGACGGCCCGTCCTAGGATGGGTGCGTGGCCCAGCAGATCCCGGCGGAAGAGCGCCAGCTCAATCTGATCGTGGCCCTCATGGCCACGGAGATCGGGCTGACCAAGCAGCAGGTCCTCGAGACCGTGTCGGGGTACCGGCAGCGGTCCGGGGGACGCGCCGACGCTCTGGACAAGATGTTCGAGCGCGACAAGGACGACCTGCGCGCGATCGGCGTGCCGATCGAGACGCTCGGCGACCACGCTGACCCCAAGGACCTGCGCGAGGCGCGCTATCGCATCCCGAAGGCGGAATACGACCTGCCCGCCGACATCGCGTTCACGCCGGCCGAGCTGGCGATCCTGGCCCTCGCGGGCTCGGTGTGGAGCGAGGGGTCGCTGTCCAAGGACGCCCACACCGGACTGCGCAAGATCCGCGCGCTCGGCATCGAGGTCGACGAGCCGATCATCGGCTTCGCGCCCCGGATGACCGTGCGCGAGCCGTCGTTCGGTCCGCTGCAGGACGCGATCGAGGCCTGCCGCGTCGTCTCCTTCGACTACCTCAAGCCGGGGGAGGAGAAGCCGCGCCGCCGCACCGTCCGGCCCCTCGCGCTCGTCGACTATGAGGGCCGCTGGCACGTGTCGGCGCACGACGTCGACGCGGACGGCGAGCGGATGTTCCTCCTGTCGCGCATCGTGGGCGACGTGGCGATGACGGGCGAGGGCTTCGATCCGGCCCTGCGCGAGGGCGCGGGAGAACGCGCCATGCAGGGACTTCGCGACGTGGCCGCCCGCAACCGCGCGCTGCTCGAGATCACGCCGGGAACCGAGGCCGCGCTGCGGCTCACGCGCCGGAGCGAGCCCGCCGAGCAGGGCATCCGCGTGCCGTACGTCGACGCGCACATCTTCGCCGACGAACTCGCCTCGTACGGCCCCGAGGTGCGCGTGGTGGAGCCCGAGTCGCTGCGGACCGCCGTGATCGAGCGGCTGCGCGCCGCGCGCGACGCCCACCGCACGCCCGAGCCGGGGGAGGCCGCATGACCCGCCTGCTCACGCCGGACAAGGTCCGGCTGTTCCTGACGCTCGTGCCGTACCTGATCGAGCGCGGCGAGGTCTCGCTCGCCGAGGCGGCGCGCGAGTTCGACGTGACCCCCGACGAGATGCGCTCGATGGTCGAGAAGCTCACGGTCATCGGCATGCCGGGCGAGGGCGACTACCTGCAGATGCCGAACGAGATGTTCGACATCAACTGGGACCTGCTCGACGAGCACGACGTCATCGAGATCACCCAGACCGTCGGGCTCGAGCGCGCCCCGCGGCTGACGGCCCGCGAGGCCGCCGCGCTGCTCGCCGGTCTCCGGCTCGCCAGCTCGCTGCCCGGCGTCGCGCCGGGCGAGGTCCTGTCCGGCCTGCTGGCGAAGCTCGCGCGGGGCGCGTCGTCGACGCCCGCCGAGGTGATCGTCGCGCCCGAGCCCGTCGACGAGGTCCGCACGCTCGTGTCGCAGGCGCTGCGCGAGCAGGTCGCGCTGTCCTTCACGTACCGTCGTCCCGACGCCGAGCCGACGACGCGCACGGTGGACCCGGTCAAGGTGATCGTGACCGACGGCCAGTGGTACCTGCAGGGGTGGTGCCACCTGCGCCGCGCCATGCGGAACTTCCTGCTGGAGCGCGTGCGCGATCCGACGCTCACGGACATCCCGATCGAGCACGCGCACGAGCCGGTGCCGGGGCTGTTCGAGCCGGGCGAGAACGACCAGGTCGCCGTGGTGCGCTTCGCGTCGTCGCTCGCGCCGCTGGTGGGCGACTACCTGGCGGGCGCCGAGACGACCGAGGCCGACGGGGTCACGACCGCCCGGTTGCGGGTCTCGGACGCGCGCAGCCTGAAGCGGCTCGCCGCGCGCCGCGCCGGCCGCGTCGAGGTGCTGGAGCCCGCCTCGGCCCGACGGGCCGCCGCCGAGTGGGCGGCCGAGGCGCTCGCGCTGTACGGCGAGACCGACTGACGCGGCGCGGCTGAGATCGCCCCCCGGCGGGCGCGGTTAGACTGAACCCGCATTCCCGTACCGCCGAACGACGGAGATCCCCCATGCTTGGCAACCTCAACGGCTGGCACCTGCTCATCCTGCTCGCCGTGATCCTGCTTCTGTTCGGTGCCGCCCGCCTCCCCGCGCTCGCGAAGAGCATCGGCCAGTCGGCCCGCGTGTTCAAGGGCGAGATGAAGCAGATGAAGGCCGAGGACGAGACTCCTCAGGCCACGGGCGCCGCGACCGACCGGCCCGCCGGCGGGTACACCGTCAACGGCGAGCCGACCGACCGCCTGCCGGGCGCGGAGGACCCGGGCACTCCGCCCAAGTCCTGACGGTGACGGCCATCGACCCCGCGGCGTCGCGGGACGACCAGCCGTACCGCGACCGGCGGATGTCGCTCGCGGAGCACCTGGTCGAGCTGCGCCGTCGCCTGATGATCGCCGCGGCCGCGCTCGTGGTCGGCATGGTCGTCGCGTTCTTCGTGACCGACCCGATCATCGCGTTCCTGCTCGGGCCCATAGAGGAGGTCGCCGAGCGGCTCGGCGACGACTTCACGCGCCTGACGTACACGGGCGTGTCCAGCGCGTTCGACATGCGGATGAGGATCGCGTTCGCGATCGGCCTGCTGTTCTCGGCGCCGATCTGGCTGTGGCAGATCTGGGCGTACGTGATGCCGGGCCTGACCCGGCGCGAGGTGCGGTACACGATCGGCTTCATGGCCACCGCGATCCCGCTGTTCTTCGCGGGCTGCTATGTAGGCGTGCTGATCATGCCGCACATCCTGCTGCTCATGTCGTCGTTCGTGCCCGACCAGCAGTTCGCCTCGCAGTTCTACGAGGCCGCCGCGTACTACGACTTCGCGTTCAAGACCGTGACGGTCATCGGCATCGCGTTCGTGTCGCCCGTGTTCCTGGTCGCGCTGAACCTCGCGGGTGTGCTGACGGCGCGCGAGATCCTCAAGGGCTGGCGCGTCGCGATCGTCGTCGCGACGGCCTTCGCTGCGCTCGCGACCCCGGCGGCCGACGTGGCCTCGATGCTGCTGCTCGCGGCCGCGCTGATCGTGCTCTACTTCGCCGCGGCGGGCGTCTCGCTGCTCTTCGACCGCCGCAAGAGCAGGCGCGAGAAGGCGCTGCTCGCGGAGGAGTCATGACCGAGCCGAGCCCGGCCGAGCGCTACGCGGCGGCGCGCGCGGACCGCGCCCACCCGCAGACCCGGGCGTTCGCCGACGCGCAGCGGTTCACGCTCGACGACTTCCAGATCGCCGGGTGCCACGCGCTCGAGGACGGCCGCAGCGTGCTCGTCGCGGCGCCCACCGGCGCGGGCAAGACCATCGTGGGCGAGTTCGCGGTCCACCTCGCGATGCAGACGCCGAACCAGAAGGCGTTCTACACGACGCCCATCAAGGCGCTGTCGAACCAGAAGTTCCGCGAGCTGCAGGACGTCTACGGGGAGGACGAGGTCGGCCTCCTCACGGGCGACACCAACATCAACGGCGGCGCGCGCGTGCTGGTGATGACGACCGAGGTCCTGCGCAACATGCTGTACGCGGACTCCCCGGCGCTGCGCGGCCTGCGGTACGTCGTGATGGACGAGGTCCACTACCTTGCCGACCGGTTCCGCGGGGCGGTGTGGGAGGAGGTCATCATCCACCTGCCCGCCGACGTGCGCCTGGTGTCGCTGAGCGCCACGGTCTCGAACGCCGAGGAGTTCGGCGACTGGCTCGACACGGTGCGGGGCGACACCGAGGTGATCGTGTCGGAGACCCGGCCCGTGCCGCTGGAGCAGCACGTGCTGGTGCGCGGCGACCTCCTGCCGCTGTTCGACGACCGCGCCGGCGTGGCGACCGCGCAGGTCAACCAGGAGCTGATGCGGATCCGCGGTGGTCAGGCCTTCGCCGCCAACAGCGCCTACTTCGACGGCCGGCGCAAGGGCGGGGGCGGAAGGCGTCCCAAGCCCGGCTTCAAGCGACCCGGCCCGCCGCGGCGGCTCGAGCGGATCGACCGGCCGGAGGTCGTGCACCTCCTGGAGCGATCGAACCTGCTGCCGGCGATCTTCTTCATCTTCAGCCGTGCCGGGTGCGAGGGCGCGGTGCAGCAGGTGCGCCGGTCGGGCCTGCGCCTCACGACCGCCGAGGAGCGCGCGGAGATCCGTGCCGTCGTCGCGTCGCGCACCGGGGCGCTCCCGGACGAGGATCTCGCGGCGCTCGGCTACTGGGAGTGGGTCGAGAACCTCGAGCGCGGCGTCGCGGCGCACCACGCCGGGCTCCTTCCCGCGTTCAAGGAGGTCGTCGAGGAGCTGTTCCAGCGCAAGCTGGTGAAGGTCGTGTTCGCGACCGAGACGCTCGCGCTGGGCATCAACATGCCCGCCCGCACGGTCGTGCTCGAGAAGCTCGAGAAGTTCAACGGCGAGGCGCGCGTCGCGATCACGTCGGGGGAGTACACGCAGCTCACGGGGCGCGCGGGCCGGCGCGGCATCGACGTCGAGGGGCACGCGGTCGTGCAGTGGACCGAGGGCATGGACCCGCAGGCCGTAGCCGCGCTCGCCTCGCGCCGCACCTACCCGCTGAACTCGAGCTTCCGGCCGACGTACAACATGGCCGTGAACCTGATCGACCAGTTCGGTCGGGCCCGCGCGCGGCAGATCCTGGAATCGTCGTTCGCGCAGTTCCAGGCCGACCGGGCGGTGGTGGGCCTCGCCCGCCAGGTGAAGGACGCCGAGGAGTCGCTCGCCGGGTACGCCAAGGCGATGACCTGCGAGCACGGTGACTTCACCGAGTACTCGGCCATCCGGCGCGACCTCAGCGACCTCGAGAAGCTGAACCGCAAGGACGCGGGCGCCTCGCGCGGCACGCGCGAGCAGCGCCAGCGCGAGATCGGCGGGCTGCGCCGGCGCATGCAGCGCCACCCCTGCCACCGCTGCCCGGACCGCGAGCAGCACGCCCGCTGGGCGGAGCGGTACTGGAAGCTGCGCCGCCAGACCGACAAGACGCGGCGCCAGATCGAGAACCGCACGGGCACGGTCGCCCGCGTGTTCGACCGCATCATCGAGGTGCTCACCGCGCTCGACTACGTGCGCCTGGACGGCGACGAGGCGACGCTCACCGAGGCCGGCCGCCGGATGCGCCGGATCTACGGCGAGCGCGACCTGCTGGTCGCCGAGTCGCTCCGCACCGGCATATGGAAGAACCTCGACGCGGCCTCACTCGCGGCGCTCGCCTGCTGCCTGGTGTACGAGCCGCGCGGCAACGACGGCGGCGCCGACCCGCGGTCGCTCCCGCGCGGGGCCTTCCGCCTGGCGCTCAGCGAGACCGAGGACCTGTGGGCCCGCCTCGACGACCTGGAGCAGGATCACCGGCTGCCCGGCTCCGAGCCCGTCTCGGCCGGGCTGGCCGCCGCGATGCACATGTGGGCGCGCGGCGCGCTGCTCGACAGCGTGCTCGTGGAGGCGGACATGGCCGCGGGCGACTTCGTGCGCTGGGCCAAGCAGACCATCGATCTGCTCGACCAGCTGTCCCTCGTCGCGGAGGGCGAGCTCGCCCGCACCGCCCGTCGCGCGCTCGACGCGGTGCGCCGCGGCATCGTGGCGTACAGCTCCGTATGAGCCGGTCGAAGCGGGGGCGCCCTCGACCTGACGGGCGCGCGGCGCTGCCGCTCTGGGCGGCCGTCCTGGTCGCGATCGCGGGCGGCCTCGCGCTCGACGCGTCCTTCCCCTCGCTCGGGATCTGGGCGCTCGCCCCGGTGGCGGTGGCGCTGTCTCTCGCGTCCCTGATCGGGCGTCGCGCGGGCGGTGCGCTGCTCGCCGGCCTCGCGTTCGGCGCCGCGTTCTGGTTCCCGCACATCGACTGGACGGCGCGGTTCCTGGCCGACCAGCCGCTGGCCTGGCTGCCCTGGGTGGCGCTCGCGGGCCTGCAGACCATCTTCACGGGCCTCGGCGCCGTCCCGATGGCGCTCGCCTACCGTTGGTTCCCGACGGGCCGGTGGGCCCGGCTGGTCGGGCTCCCGGCGCTCGTCGCGGCGCTGTGGACCGCGCGCGAGCTCGCGACCGGGTCCTGGCCGTACGGCGGGTTCGCCTGGGGCCGGATCGGCATGAGCCAGTCCGAGAGCCCGCTCGCGCAGGTGACGTCGTGGATCGGCGTGAGCGGGCTGACGTTCCTCATCGTGATGTTCAGCGCCGCGGTGATCGAGATCGTGCGCACGCGCGCGTGGCGGCCGTCGTCGCTCGCCCCGGCCGCGGCCGTGGCGCTCGTCCTGCTGGTGGTGCCGCAATGGCAGACGGCGGGCGCGGGGACGCTGACCGTCGGCGCCGTGCAGGGGGACGGTCCCACCGCGTACTTCGACCACCGCGAGCCGTACTCGGTGCTGCAGGCGCAGCTCGACGCGTCCCAGCCGCTGCGCGGGGAGCAGGTCGACGTGGTCGTGTGGCCCGAGGGCGGCGTCGAATACGACCCGCTGCAGGACCAGACCACGGCGCTCGCGCTGTCCGCCGCGGCGCGCGCCTTCGACGCGCCGATCCTGATGAACGCGGCCTCGGCGCGCGACGACCTCATCTACAACACCTCCATGCTGTGGACCGCCGACGGCGCGGACGTCGCGGGCGGGCTGCAGACGCACTCCAAGCGGCATCCGGTGCCGTTCGGCGAGTACGTGCCGGACCGCGCGTTCTACGAGGGCCTCGTCCCCGATCTCATCGGGCTGATCGGGCGCGAGTACACGCCCGGCACGGACGCGCCGACGATCGACGTGGGCGAGGCGATCATCGGCCTCGCGATCTGCTTCGACGTGATCTACGACGACATCATCCGCGAGGGCGCGCACCGGGGCGCCCAGCTGTACGTCTTCCAGACCAACAACGCCGACTTCCGCGGCACCGACGAGAACCTGCAGCAGCTGGCGTTCGCCCGGATGCGCGCGATCGAGACCGGACGGTCGGTGGTCAACCTCTCGACGGTCGGCACGAGCCAGATCATCGCGCCCGACGGAACGACGATGTCGTCGCTGGCCGTCGACCAGTCGGGCATCCTGATCGGCGACGTCGAGCTCCGCGAGGGCCTCACGCCGGGCGTCGTCGTCGGGCCGTGGGTGCAGGCCCTCCTGTTCTGGGGAGGCCTCCTCGGCCTCGCGCTCGTCGGCGTGCTGCACGCCCTTCGCGGCCGTGGCGGCTCGAGCCGCCGCACGCCCCGCCGCCCCGCGGCCCGCCGCGCGCGCCGCGCCGACGCCGCCGCCCGCGTCCGCGCCATGTTCCGCTGATCCGGAACGGCACGGGCGCTCGAGCGCAAGCCCCTGCGGCGCGGAGGGGCGCGTGCCTAGGATCAGGGGCATGAGCACCTCGGAGACGCCCGACGAGATCGAGAGCAAGTACTGGTACAACATGCGCACCGGCGAGGTCGAGCACGGGCCCGAGTCGCCCGCGATCGATCGCGTGGGCCCGTTCGACACCGCGGAGGAGGCGCGCAACGCCCCGCAGCTGCTGCAGACGCGGTCCAAGGCCTGGGCCGAGGACGAGGAGCGCGAGCGCGGCTGGGGCGCGGGCACGCCCTGACCCCCGGCGGGGCCGTGTCGAGCGGGGCCGGGTCCCTTCTGGCCACTAGGCTGGGCGAGCGGGAACGCCCGTCTATATCGCCTCCAGAGGGGACACGATGGACAAGCAGAGGGACTTCGTGCTGCGCACGATCGAGGAGCGCGGCGTCAAGTTCGTGCGTCTGTGGTTCACGGACGTGGTCGGCACGCTGAAGTCGGTCGCGATCGCGCCGGCCGAGGTCGAGGGCGCCTTCAGCGAGGGCATCGGCTTCGACGGCTCCGCGATCGAGGGACTGACCCGCACGTACGAGTCCGACCTGCTCGCCCACCCGGATCCCACGACTTTCCAGACGCTGCCGTGGCGCGGCGAGGTCGATCCGACCGCCCGCATGTTCTGCGACCTCACCACCCCCGATGGGCAGCCGGCGGTCGCGGATCCGCGCAACGTGCTCAAGCGCACGCTCGCCAAGGCCGCGGACGCGGGCTTCACGTTCTACACGCACCCCGAGATCGAGTTCTACCTGTTCAAGTCGTCCACGCCCGGCCCCGACGGCCTGGAGCCGGTCGACCACGCGGGCTACTTCGACAACGTCCCCGGCGGCACGGCGCACGACTTCCGCCGCCGCTCGGTGCGGATGCTCGAGGACCTCGGCATCTCGGTGGAGTACAGCCACCACGAGGGCGGCCCTGGCCAGAACGAGATCGATCTGCGCTACGCCGACGGCCTGACCATGGCGGACAACATCATGACCTTCCGCACCGTGGTCAAGGAGGTGGCGATCGAGCAGGGCGTGCACGCCACGTTCATGCCCAAGCCCCTCGCCGGCCAGCCGGGCAGCGGCATGCACACGCACATGTCGCTGTTCGAGGGCGACGTCAACGCCTTCTACGAGGAGGGCGCGCAGTACCAGCTCTCGCAGACCGGACGTCGCTTCATCGCGGGCCTGCTGCGCCACGCGAACGAGATCGCCGCCGTCACCAACCAGTTCGTCAACTCGTACAAGCGCCTGTGGGGCGGCGACGAGGCGCCGAGCTACGTGACCTGGGGTCACAACAACCGCTCGGCGCTCGTGCGCGTGCCGCTGTACAAGCCGGGCAAGAGCCAGTCGGCGCGCATCGAGCACCGCGGCGTCGACTCCGCCGCCAACCCGTACCTGGCCTACGCCCTCATGCTGGCGGCGGGCCTGAAGGGAATCGAGGAGGGCTACGAGCTGCCCGCCGAGGCCGAGGAAAACGTGTGGGCCCTCACGCCGGGGGAGCGCCGTGCGCTCGGCTACCAGCCGCTGCCGGCCAGCCTCGACGACGCGATCGAGCACATGGAGGAGAGCGAGCTGGTCGCCGAGACGCTCGGCGAGCAGGTCTTCAGCTACGTGCTCAGCAACAAGCGCCGCGAGTTCGAGCAGTACCGCGCGCAGGTCACGCAGTTCGAGCTGAGTCACAGCCTCGACATCATCTGAATCGGCGCGCATGAGCAGCCGCGACCGCACGTCGTTCCTCACGGATCTCGCGCGCCTCGGCTTCGCGCACCTCGACGAGGCCGAGACGCAGCTCGCCGAGCTGGGCGGGCTCGTCGGGCTCGAACGCGACGCTCTGCTGACGGACGCTGCGCGCGCGGCCGATCCGGATGAGGCACTCGCGGGGCTGGTGCGGATCGCCCGCCGGCGGGCGGAGAGCGTGCGCGACGTGCTCGCGCACCCGCGGGGACGCGAGGTCGCGTGGCGGCTCCTCGGCGCCTCACGGGGCTTCGCGGACTTCTACCTGCGCCGGCCCGATCGCCTGGCCGAGCTGCCGTCGGCGGGGGTGCAGCTGCCCTCCCGCGAGGCGCTGCGCTCCGCGCTGCTCGACGCGGTCGGGGCCGACGACGACGGCTTCGCCGCGTCGGGCGACGACGCAGCCTGGGTGAGCCTGCGCGTCGCGTACCGCGCGCAGCTGGCGGGCATCGCGGCGTATGACCTCATGCATCCGGAGCCCGTGAGCGTCGTCGACGCCGTGACGGCGGCGCTGGCGGATGCCGCGGGCGCGGCGCTGGAGGCTTCGCTCGCGATCGCCCGCACCAAGGTCTCGGCCGCCGCGGGCGGCTTCGGCGCCGGGTACCCGCGGGAGGACGTCGCGCGCACGCGCCTCGCGATCATCGGCATGGGCAAGTCGGGCGCGCGCGAGCTGAACTACGTCAGCGACGTCGACGTCATCTTCGTGGGCGAGCCCGCGGACGGCTCCGAGCTCACCGAGGGGCGCGCGATCGACATCGCGACGCGCCTGGCCATCCAGACCATGCGGGGGATCGACGGCATCGAGGCCGAGCCGCCGCTGTGGGAGGTGGACCCGAACCTGCGCCCCGAGGGCAAGCAGGGCGCGCTCGTGCGCACGCTGGAGTCGCACATCGCGTATTACGACCGGTGGGCCAAGAGCTGGGAGTTCCAGGCGCTCCTCAAGGCGCGCCCGCTCGCGGGCGATCACGAGCTGGGTGAGGCGTACGTCGCCGCCACCCAGCCGAAGGTGTGGGCGAGCGCCGGCCGGGAGGACTTCGTCGACAGCGTCCAGCGGATGCGCGAGCGCGTCATGGAGCACATCCCGCCAGCCGACGTGCCGCTGCAGGTCAAGCTCGGCCCGGGCGGCATCCGCGACATCGAGTTCGCCGTGCAGCTGTTGCAGCTCGTGCACGGCCGCACGGACGAGTCGGTGCGCCACCGCGGCACGCTCCCCGCGATCGACGCGCTCGAGGCCGGCGGCTACATCGGGCGCGCCGAGGCCGCCGTGTTCGCGCGCGACTACCGCACGCTGCGCCTCCTGGAGCACCGCCTGCAGCTCGCCGGGCTCACGCGCACGCACCTGATGCCGCGCACGGAGGAGGGCCTGCGTGCGCTCGCGCGGGCCACCGGTCTCGCCGACTCGGCCGACGGCATCCAGACGGTGTGGGAGGACGTCAAGCGCGAGGTGCGCGAGGTGCACGTGCGCCTGTTCTACCGGCCCCTGCTGGGGGCCGTGGCGCGCCTTCCGGAGGACGAGGGCAGCCTGACCACGGAGCAGGCCCGCGACCGCCTCGCGGCGATCGGCTTCCGTGAGCCCGCCGTCGCGCTGCGCCACATCGGCGCGGTGACGAGCGGCCTGAGCCGCAAGGCGACCATCCAGAAGCATCTGATGCCGGTGATGCTCCGGATGTTCGCGGACGGCGCGGATCCGGACTACGGGCTGGTGGCGTTCCGCCGGATCAGCGAGCGACTGGGGGACACGCCGTGGTTCCTCCGGATGCTGCGCGACTCGTCCGGCGCCGCCGAGCGCCTGACGCGCCTGCTGTCGACCTCGCGTTACGTCGGCGAGCTCATGGAGTGGATCCCCGAGTCGGTCGCGTGGCTCGACAGCGACGATCAGCTGCTGCCGCGGCCGGGCGCCTCCCTCGAGGAGGAGGCGCGCGCCATCCAGACCCGCCACGCGACGATCGAGGACGCCATGCGCTCCGTGCGGGCGCTCCGCCGCCGCGAGATGCTGCGCACCGCGATGGGCGCCGTGCTCGGCGTGACGACGATCGACCAGCTCAGCCACGCGCTCACCACGATCACCGAGGTGACGCTGCAGGCCACGCTGCGGGCCGTCCGGCGCGAGATCGTGCCGGACGAGGAGGCGAGCCTGGACTTCGCGATCATCGGCATGGGCCGGTTCGGCGGCGCCGAGCTCGGCTTCGGATCCGACGCCGACGTGCTGTACGTGTACCGCCCGGAGGGAGTCGAGCCGCACCGCGCCGAGGCCCTCGCGCTCAAGATCGTCGCCGAGGTGCGCCGCGTCTCGGAGGACTTCCGCCTGCCGCTCGACCTCGACGCCGACCTGCGCCCCGAGGGGCGCAAGGGCCCGATCGTCCGGTCGCTCGACGCCTACGCCGAGTACTACCGGCGCTGGTCCCTCTCGTGGGAGGCGCAGGCGCTGCTGCGCGCGCGGGGCGTGGCGGGGTCGGTGAAGCTGATCGCCGCGTTCACGGAGCTCGCCGACGACGTGCGCTACCCCGAGCGCGTCGAGCAGCAGGCCCTGCGCGAGATCAAGCGGATCAAGGCGCGCGTGGAGACCGAGCGGCTGCCGCACCGCGTCGACCCGACCCGGCATCTCAAGCTCGGCCCCGGCGGCCTGAGCGACGTCGAGTGGCTCGTCCAGCTCCTGCAGCTGCAGCACGCCCACGCGGTGCCGGGGCTGCGCACCACGTCGACCCTGGACGCCCTCCAGGCCGCCGTCGAGGCCGACCTCGTGGGGGAGGAGGACGCCTCCCGCCTGCGCGCCGCGTGGCTCCTCGCGGCGCGCCTGCGCTCGGCCAACACGCTGCTGTCGGGTCAGACCAGCGACGTCCTGCCCACGGACCGCCGCCTGCTCGACGGCATCGGCCGCATCCTGGAGTACCCGCCGCACAGCGCCACGCAGGTGGAGCAGGACTGGCTCGGCACCGCGCGCCGCGCGCGCCGCGTCTTCGACCGCCTCTTCTACGGCTGATACCGCAACGCCGCGCCGAGACCGCATCGCCGCGCTGAGACCGCATCGCCGCGCTGAGACCGCATCGCCGCGCTGAGACCGCATCGCCGCGCTGAGAACGCTGCGGTCACCCGCTGTGTCGGCGCGGCGTTGCAGTCTCGCGCGACGACGGAGGCCCCGCCACCTCGGAAGGTGACGGGGCCTCGTGCGGCTCGGATCAGACGCTGTAGTACAGCTCGAACTCGAACGGGTGCGGACGCTGCTGCATCGGCAGGATCTCGTTCTCGTACTTGTACTCGATCCACGTGTCGATCAGCTCGTCGGTGAAGACGCCGCCCGCGGTGAGGAACTCGCGGTCGTTGCTGAGGGCCTCGAGCGAGTCGAGAAGCGAGTTCGGCACCTGGGGGATGCTCTTCGCCTCCTCGGCCGGCAGCTCGTACAGGTCCTTGTCGACCGGCTCGTGCGGCTCGATGCGGTTCTTGATGCCGTCGATGCCGGCCATCAGCTGCGCCGCGAACGCGAGGTACGGGTTGCCCGACGAGTCCGGCGCACGGAACTCGATGCGCTTGGCCTTCGGGTTCGAGCCCGTGATCGGGATGCGGATGGCCGCCGAGCGGTTGCCCGCCGAGTAGACCAGGTTGACCGGCGCCTCGAAGCCCTTGACCAGGCGGTGGTACGAGTTCAGCGTGGGGTTCGTGAACGCGAGGACGGCGGGGGCGTGCTTCAAAATGCCGCCGATGTACCAGCGGGCGATGTCCGAGAGCTGCGCGTAGCCCTTCTCGTCGTAGAACAGCGGCTTGCCGTCCGACCAGAGCGACTGGTGGGTGTGCATGCCCGAGCCGTTGTCGCCGAAGAGCGGCTTCGGCATGAACGTGGCGGTCTTGCCCCACTGCTCGGCCGTGTTCTTGACGATGTACTTGAACTTCAGGATGTCGTCCGCGGCGTGGACCATCGTGTCGAACTTGTAGTTGATCTCGGCCTGGCCGGCGGTGCCCACCTCGTGGTGCGAGCGCTCGACCTCGAGGCCGACCTCGATCAGCTTCAGCACGATGTCATCGCGGATGTCCGCCTGCTTGTCGACCGGCGAGACCGGGAAGTAGCCGCCCTTGTAGGGGGTCTTGTTGGCGAGGTTGCCACCCTCCTCCTCGCGGCCGGTGTTCCACGCGGCCTCCTCGGAGTCCACCGAGTAGAAGCTCTTGCCCTGCGAGACCTCGTAGCGCACGTCGTCGAAGATGAAGAACTCGGCCTCGGGCGCGAAGAACGCGGTGTCGGCGATGCCGGTCGAGGCGAGGTACTTCTCGGCCTTCTTGGCGACCTGACGCGGGTCCTTCGAGTAGATCTCGCCGTTGCGCGGGTTGTAGATGTCGAACACCATCACGAGGGTCTTGGCCTCGCGGAAGGGGTCGACGTACGCCGTGGTCACGTCGGGGATCAGCTGCATGTCCGACTCGTTGATGTTCGCGAAGCCTCGGATCGAGGAGCCGTCGAACAGCTGGCCGATCGTGAAGAAGTCCTCATCGACGGTGGACGCCGGGATGTTGAAGTGCTGCTGCACGCCGGGAAGGTCGGTGAAGCGGATGTCGAGGAACTTGACATCCTCGTCCTTGATGAACTTCAGCACCTCGGATGAGTCGTTGAACATTGCGGCTCCAGATTGGTGGGACTTCGGGTGGGATCGCCTGGAACACAGGTGACGGCCTGAACCTATAGGCCCGGCATTGCCCGAGGGTGTCCCTCATGTTTCCGACATGTTACGCGGGCCCCGTGATCCGCGTCGTTCCGCGGCACGTAGGCTGGACAGATGACCTCCTCCACCGCCGATGAGACCTATCCCGGGCAGCGTCTGGGACTGCCGCGAGACGGATCGGGGTCGATCGCCCGGGTGCCGCGGCGGCTCGCGGGCCTCGCGATCGACTGGATCGCGGCGGTGGTGATCTCGATCGCGTTCTTCCAGTACGACGCGATGGCGACCATGGTCGTCTTCACCGTGGTGCAGATCCTGTTCATCCCGACGATCGGGGGGAGCCCGGGGCATCGCCTCGCGGGCATGCGGCTGCAGCTCCAGGGCGGCGGGTGGCCCGGCGTCTGGCGCCCGATCGTCCGGACGCTGCTGCTGGTCCTCGTCATCCCCGCCGTCATCTGGGACGCGGATCAGCGCGGGCTCCACGACAGGGCCGCCGGCACGGTCCTCGTCCGCGCCTGATCCGCTCGATCCACGACGAAGGAGCCCCCGCCGGCGGCGGGGGCTCCTTCGGTGAAGCGGGTCAGCGCGGTCGGGGCGCGCGGGCCTTGGTCGGGTCGATGCCCTTGGGGATCGGCAGCGAGGCGAGCGACTGCGAGACCGACTCGATGCGCTGGACGACGGCGCCCATGGTGGCGCGGTCGATGGCCTTGGGGAGCGCCTTGATGGTCTTGGCGAGGTCCGCGATCGGGACGTCGCCCTCGCCGTGGCCGACGTAGAGCTCGTGCACCGGCACGCCGGTGGCGACGCGGCTGACCTTCATCCGCTCGTCGCGCATCAGGCGCGCGAGGCGGCCGCGCGAGCCCTCGCCGACGATCACGACGCCGCCGCGGCCGACCGCGCGGTACACGGCCTCCTGCGTCTTGGGGTTGACCCCGACGGGCATCTCGCTCGAGCGCCAGCTGCGGCCGAGCATCGTGGAGAGCACGTGGCCGGTCGCGCCGGGCATGCCGTCGATCTTGCGGTACATCGCGCGCGTGGAGATGCGCGTCATGGTCGTCATGGCCGCGAGCGCGCCGAGCATCAGGCCGGCGATGGCCCACAGCAGGATGCCCCACCACGTCGGCTGGAGCAGGACGCCGATCAGGACGCCGACGAGGACGCCCGCGACGAGGATGCCGAGCAGCAGCCACCCGAGCCAGGGGTACACCTCGCGCGTGAAGGTGAACAGGGACCTGATCTGCCGGAAGAATCCGGGCCGCTTCTCGGCCTCGGGGGTGCGTGCTGCCATACGTCAAGAGTACCCAGTGGGATGCGGTGCGCCGACCGTGAGGGCGGCGCGCGACTCGTCCACAGGCCGTCGATCCGGGCGCGTTCGCTCCCGGCGCTGCTGGCGGGGCGAAGGGACGGCGGGGCGGGCGCAGGATGAGGCCATGACCCGCCCGCCGATCGCGCCTCTCGAGCAGCCGCCCGCGTCCTCGGGCACGACCCCCGTCGGATCGCGGGCGCCCGCGCTGACCGACGCGTACCGGCCGATCCGCCGCGTCGAGCCGCCCCTCTCGCCCGTCGCGGGGGTGCTGGCCGCCGCGGGCGATCGACGGGTCGTGCTCGCGGACGCGGTCGAGGCGCGGGACCGCGTCTTCTGCGGGCGGCCCGACCCGCCGCAGCACCTGCTCGCGCCGTGCGACGTCGTCCGGCGCGGGGACGGGCACGACCTCGAGCTGCCCTGGTGCCGGGAGCCCCTGGCGCGGCTGCTCGCGGCGCGCGCGGCGGGTGGCGCGCCGCTGGCCGGGGGTGAGCTCGTGACCCTGGTCGTCAGCCTGCTGCGGGGCGTGCGGGAGGCCTGGGCCGACCAGGCGCCCGAGTCCGAGGGCCCGCGCGGCACGTGGTGGATCGACGACGGGGGCCGGCCGCTGTTCGCGCCCGGATCCGACGACGCCGAGCCGGTGGCCTCGGCCGCCGACGCCGTGATCGCCCAGGCGGCCGAGCACACGCGGGACCGGGTCCTGGTCCGGCTCCTGGAGGAGGGGCGGTCCGCTCTGCAACGGCCCAGGGCGCTCGCGAGGGCGCTGCCGCAGCTCGAGGACGCCCTGTTCGAGGCGTGCGCCCCGCGCGCGATCGAGCGCGCCGAGGAGAGGGCGGGCGGTCCGCGCGTGGCGGCGCCTCGGACGGCTGTCGAGCTCCGCCCCGCGGGATCCGGGATCCCGGGGCTCATCGAGCGCTTCGGCGACGCCGGGATCGCCGACGCGGTGGGGGATGCGCTCGACCGCACCCGTGCCGCACTCCGCTCCCGCCTCGCGGGCGGGCGGCGCGCACCGCTGCTGGCCGGCGGCGTCGTCGCGGCGCTCGTGCTCGGCGGCGGCCTGCTCTGGCCCGCCGAGCCGGAGCCCGCCGCGGCGCGCGGCGCGTCGGAGCGATCGCCGGCGGCGGCGCCGGGGCCCTCGCCGGATGCGTCGCCGGCGTCCTCGGAGGAGCCTGTCGCGGGGGCGCCCGCTCCTGAGGATCCCGCCGCGGCCGCCGAGCGGCTGCTCGACGAGCTGGCCGAATGCGTCGCGCACGGCGACCCGCTGTGCGCGGGCATCCGCGATGCCGGGGCCGAGCCGCTGCCGCCGGAGGCGCTCGAGACCGCTGCCGGTGCGACGCAGCTCGCACTGCTCGACGACTACGGCGACGTCGCCGTGCTGCGCGCGGACGACCCGGCGGGGGAGCGCGGGTCCTTGCTGCTGCAGCTCGTCCGGCTCGACGGGCGCTGGCTGCTCCGCACGGCGACCCCCATGGCGGCCGGGTGAGGACGGGCGCCGCCCCGAACGACGAGGGGCCCGGCCGCGGATGCGGCCGAGCCCCTCGGGGACGTCTGCGTCAGATGCCGAGATCGGCGGCGAAGGCCGCCTCCTCCAGGCGCGCCTTGACGGCCGACAGGTAACGGGCCGCGTCGGCGCCGTCGATCGTGCGGTGGTCGTACGACAGCGCGAGGTAGACGTACGAGCGGATGCCGATCGCCTCGACGCCGTCGACCTTCACGACGCCGGGGCGCTTGAAGACGATGCCCGTGCCGAGGATGGCCGACTGGGGCAGGAACACGACCGGCGTGTCGAACAGCGCGCCGCGCGAGCCCGTGTTCGTCAGCGTGAACGTGCCGCCCGCGAGGTCGTCCGGCTTCAGCTTGCTGTTGCGCGTGCGCTCGGCGAGGTCGGCGATGCCGGCCGCGATCTCGGCGAGGTTCTTCGACGCCGCGTCGCGCAGGACCGGCGTGTACAGGCCCTTCTCGGTGTCGACCGCGATCGAGAGGTTCTCGGTCGGCGGGTAGACGATGTTCTCGCCGTCGAGCGTCGAGTTGATGATCGGGTACGCCTGCAGCGCCTCCGCGGCGGCCAGGGCGAAGAACGGCAGGAACGACAGCTTGGCGCCGGTCTTGGCCTGGAAGTCGCCCTTCACCTGGTCGCGGAACGCGGCCAGCTTCGTGACGTCCACCTCGACCACGGTGGTCAGCTGGGCGGTCGAGGTCATCGACTCGACCGCACGCGACGCGAGCACCTTGCGCAGGCGCGTCATCGGCTGCGTGGTGCCGCGCAGTTCCGACACGGGGAGCTTGGTGGCGGCGGGCGCGCCGGCGGCGGGCGCCGCACCGGCCGCGGCGGGAGCCGCAGCGGTCTCGGCGGCCTTGAGCACGTCCTCCTTGCGGATGCGACCGCCGACGCCGGTGCCGGTGACCGTCGCGAGGTCGACGCCGTTCTGCGCGGCCAGGCGGCGCACGAGCGGCGTGACGTAGACCTTGTCGTCGCCCTCGGCGGGCGGGGTGAACGTCGGCGCCGCGGGCTCGGCCTTCGGAGCCTCGGCGCTGGGGGCCGGGGCCGCGACGGGCTCGGTCGGCGCCGCGGGCTGGGCGGGCGCCGGGGCCGCCTGAGCCGGGGCCTCCTGAGCGGGCGCCTCCTGAGCGGGGGCCTCCTGAGCCGGGGCCTCCTGAGCGGGGGCCGGCTGCTCGGCCGGAGCCTCGGGCGCGGCGGCGGGGGCCGGGGCGGCGGCGGGCGCGCCGCTGCCGACGCGGGCCAGCACGGAGCCGACCTCGACCGTCTCGTCCTCCTGGACCAGGATCTCCTGGATGACGCCGGCGACCGGCGACGGGATCTCGGTGTCGACCTTGTCGGTCGAGATCTCGAGCAGCGCCTCGTCGACGGCGATCTCGTCGCCGACCTTCTTCAGCCAGCGCGTGACGGTGCCCTCGGTGACGCTCTCGCCGAGCTCGGGGAGCACGATGTCGGTGGCGTCGCCCGCGGGCGCGGCCGGGGCGGCCTCGGCGGCGGGGGCCGGAGCGGGCTCCGCGGCGGGGGCCGGAGCGGGCTCCGCGGCGGGGGCCGGAGCGGGCTCCGCGGCGGGGGCCGGAGCGGGCTCCGCGGCGGGGGCCGGAGCGGGCTC
>NZ_BAAGXJ010000013.1:0-17258 GCF_054779895.1 Microbacterium lacusdiani
ATCGCGGCATAATCAGAAACAGCTGACCTCGCCGGTGTTGAGAAACTCCACCACACAGCGGGACGCCACCCATCGGCGAGCTGACCACGACAGCGACGCCCCGCGCGACAGCTCCGCGTCGGCGATCGCGGCCTGCGGCCTGTACGAGCTCGCGCGCCTCGAGAAGGACCCGGCGCGCGCCGCGCAGGCTCGCCGCGACGCCGACCGCATGCTCGACGCCCTGATCGCCCACGCACGCCCCGAGCGCGCCGAGGACTCGGACGCGCTGCTCCTGCACAGCGTGTACGACTTCCCGCGCGGCATCGGCGTCGACGAGGGCTCGATGTGGGGCGACTACTTCTACCTCGAGGCGCTCACCCGTCGTGCGCTGCCCGAGTGGGAGCGCTACTGGTAAGTCCCCACCACCAGCACGGGCCCCGGAGAGCCGATCAACTCGGATCTCCGGGGCCTTCTCTATCCCCTCGTGGTGGCGCGCGCATCCGTCTCGCGATGGATATCCGGGCGTGCCGGAAGTCCGGGATGGCCTGGGATTCCGCCGTCAGCGGACAGGACCCTCCGCGACTGGAGGAATGTCGGAGGTCGGTGGCAGTCTCTTTGGGTCCCCCGCGCGCACGCGCGGGGAGTTCCCTGGGGAGGCCCCTGTGCTCGGCAAGCTCCTGTTCCGATATCTCCGGCGATACAGATGGCTGCTCGCTGGCGTGCTGGTGTTCCAGTTCGCCTCGGCCCTCGCCGCCCTGTACCTTCCGTCCCTCAACGCCGACATCATCGACGAGGGAGTCGCCGAGGGCGACACCGGCTTCATCATCCGCACCGGCCTGGTGATGCTCGCGGTCTCGCTCGGTCAGATCGTCGCGTCGATCATCGCGACGGCCTGCGCCGCGCGGTCCGCGATGGCGGCCGGCCGCGACATCCGCCGCGCCGTGTTCGAGCGGGTCAGCTCGTTCTCGGAGCGCGAGGTCTCGCAGTTCGGGTCCGGATCGCTCATCACGCGCAACACCAACGACGTGCAGCAGATCCAGATGCTCGCCATGATGGGCGCGACCATGCTCGTGCAGGCGCCGATGCTCGCGATCGGCGGCATCATCATGGCGGTCCGCCAGGACGTCGGCCTCAGCTGGATCATCGGCGTCGCGGTGCCGGTGCTGCTCGTGCTCATGGGCCTGATCATCTGGCGCATGGTGCCGCTGTTCCGCAGCTACCAGACCAAGCTCGACGGCGTGAACCGCGTCATGCGCGAGCAGCTCACGGGCGTGCGCGTCGTGCGCGCGTTCGTGCGCGAGCCGATCGAGGAGGAGCGCTTCGGCGCCGCGAACGACGAGATCATGATCGTCGGGCGCAAGGTCGGATCGCTGTTCGTGCTGATGTTCCCGCTCGTCATGCTGGTGCTCAACGTCACGGTGGTCTCGGTCGTGTGGTTCGGCGCGTTCGAGGTCGACGAGGGCAGCGTCGAGATCGGCACCCTGTTCGCATTCATGCAGTACGTCGGCCAGATCCTCGGCGGCATGATGATGGCGGCGTTCATGACCGTGATGATCCCGCGCGCCGCCGTGTCCGCCGACCGCGTGGGCGAGGTGCTCGCCGTCGACAGCTCGCTGCAGCGGCCGGCCGAGGCGGTGTCCCACCTGCCGCGGCGCGGCGAGGTCGTGCTCGAGGAGGTGGCCTTCACGTATCCGGGTGCGGACGAGCCGGTCGTCCAGGGCGTGAGCTTCCGCGCCGATCCGGGCGAGACCGTCGCGATCGTGGGGTCGACGGGCGTCGGCAAGACCACGCTGATCAACCTGATCCCGCGGCTCTACGACGTCACGGCCGGATCGGTGAAGGTCGCGGGCGTGGACGTGCGCGAGGCCGACCTGGACGCGCTGTGGGCCGGCATCGGCCTGGTGCCGCAGCGGCCCTTCCTGTTCAACGGCACGATCGCGTCCAACCTGCGGTTCGGCCGCGAGGACGCCACCGACGACGAGCTGTGGGCCGCCCTCGAGATCGCGCAGGCGGCCGACTTCGTGCGCGAGAAGCCGCGCGGGCTCGACGAGCCGATCGCGCAGGGCGGCACCAACGTGTCGGGCGGCCAGCGTCAGCGGCTCGCGATCGCCCGCGCGATCGTCAGCCGGCCCGACATCCTGATCTTCGACGACTCGTTCTCGGCCCTCGACCTCACGACCGACGCGCGCCTGCGCCAGGCGCTGTGGCGCGAGCTGCCCGGCGTGACGAAGATCGTGGTCGCGCAGCGCGTGTCGACCATCACCGACGCCGACCGCATCGTGGTGCTGGACGGCGGCCGCGTGGCGGGCGTGGGCACGCACGACGAGCTGCTCCAGAGCAGCGAGACGTACCGCGAGATCGTGGACTCGCAGCTGGGGGTCGAGGCATGAGGCGCGTGGTGATGCCGAGGACGTCGGCGCAGTTCCCCGCCCGCATCCTCCGAGGGGAGTCGTTCCTGTGAGCGGCCGTCGAGAACGAGACCGTGAACGAGGAGCAGGCCCGGATCGAGGCCGAGCTCGGGGAGAAGGCGCGCCAGCAGGGTGGCGGCTGGGACGCCCCGCCGCCGGGCAAGCCCAAGAGCTTCGGGCCCAGCTTCCTCCGCTTCATCGGGCTGCTCGGTCCGTACAAGTGGGTGTTCGCGCTGGTCATGGTGCTGGGTGCCGCGGGCGTGATCCTGTCGATCGCCGCGCCGAAGGTGCTCGGCGAGGCCACGAACATCGTGTTCGAGGGCTTCATGTCGTCGGTGCTCGGGGCGCAGTTCCCGGCCGGGATGAGCCAGGAGCAGGTCGTCGAGGCGCTGCGCCAGGCGGGTCAGACCGACTTCGCGAACACGATCGCGGCCATGGAGCACTTCGAGCTCGGGCGCGGCGTCGACTTCGCGGCGCTGGCCGTCGTGATCCGCTGGGTGCTCGCGCTCTACGTGGTCTCGGCGCTGCTGCAGTGGGTGCAGGGCTACGTGATCAACGTGATCATGGTCAAGACCATGTGGCGCGTGCGTCAGCGCGTCGAGGAGAAGATCAACCGCCTGCCCCTGGCGTACTTCGACAAGGTGCAGCGCGGCGAGCTCATCTCGCGCGTCACGAATGACATCGACAACATGACGCAGACGCTGCAGCAGTCGCTGTCCGGCGCCGTCACGTCGATCCTGACGGTGGTCGGCGTGCTGATCATGATGTTCTCGATCTCGTGGCAGCTGGCGCTGGTCGCGCTCGTGGCGCTGCCGCTGATGGCCGTGATCTTCGGCGTCATCGGCCCGCGCTCGCAGAAGGCGTTCCAGGCGCAGTGGGCCAAGGTGGGCCGCCTCAACGCCCGCGTCGAGGAGTCGTTCTCCGGCCACGCGCTGGTCAAGGTGTACGGCCGTGAGAAGTCGAACTCCGACGCCTTCGCGAAGGAGAACGACGACCTGTTCGAGTCGGCGTTCCGGGCCCAGTTCTTCTCGGGCCTCATGATGCCGAGCGTGCAGTTCATCGGCTCGCTCACCTACGCGGGCATCGCGGTGCTCGGCGGCGTCATGGTCGCGAGCGGGCAGCTCCGGATCGGTGACGTGCAGGCGTTCGTGCAGTACTCGCAGCAGTTCACCCAGCCGCTCATGGAGCTCGGCGGCATGACCAGCGCGGTCATGTCCGGCACGGCCTCGGCCGAGCGGGTCTTCGAGCTGCTCGACGAGCCCGAGCAGGAGCCCGACGCCGAGGACGCCCCCGCGGCGCCCGACGGGCGCGGCGTGATCGAGTTCCGCAACGTGTCGTTCTCGTACACGCCCGAGAGCCCGCTCATCCGGGACCTGTCCTTCCGGGTCGAGCCGGGGCAGACCGTGGCGATCGTGGGGCCGACCGGAGCGGGGAAGACCACGCTGGTGAACCTGATCATGCGGTTCTACGAGCTCGACGGCGGGGCCATCCTGCTCGACGGCCAGGACATCTCCGAGATGACCCGCCACGACGTGCGCGCGCGGGCGGGCATGGTGCTGCAGGACCCGTGGCTGTTCTCGGGGACGATCCGGGAGAACATCCGCTACGGCCGGCAGAGCGCCACGGATGACGAGGTGATCGCGGCCGCGAAGGCGACCTACGTCGACCGGTTCGTGCACACCCTGCCCGACGGGTACGACACGGTGCTCGAGGAGGACGCGGCCAACGTGTCGGCCGGCGAGCGTCAGCTGATCACGATCGCGCGCGCGTTCGTGTCGCAGCCGAGCGTGCTGATCCTGGATGAGGCCACCAGCTCGGTCGACACCCGCACCGAGCAGCTGCTGCAGCACGCCATGGCGGCGCTGCGGAAGGGCCGCACGTCGTTCGTGATCGCGCACCGCCTGTCGACCATCCGCGACGCCGACCTCATCCTCGTGATGGAGCACGGCGACATCGTGGAGCAGGGCACGCACGAGGAGCTGATCGCCCGCGGGGGCGCCTACTGGCGCCTGTACCGGTCGCAGTTCGAGCATGCCGCGGTCGACCTCGACGCGGTCGAGGCGCAGGAGGCGGCCACGGACACCGCGGCCGTCGAGGTGCCCGCCGCCGCGGGCGCGCCGGAGGAGCCCACGGCCTGACGCGACCTGAGCCGAGGAGGGATCCACCTCCGAGGGCGGAACCCGGCGCTCCGCTCCTCGCAGGTGGATTCCTCCTCCGCTGGAGGCGGTCACCTCGCCGGCCGGCGTCGTCCACAGGCCCAGGGATGGCCCGGTTGCTCATCCGGGGGAGCCAGGCCGGCCGCGGACCGGGCCGGGTGGCCAGCATGGGCGCATGGATCCCGTCACCGCGCTCGCCCGCTTCGGAGGCATCGCGCGCACCCCCGCGCTCCACAGGCTCGGTGTCACGCGGCACGCGCTGCGCGGCGCGCTGCACAGCGGCGCGGTGCAGCGACCCCGCCACGGCTGGATGTGCCTGCCCTCCGTCGACCCGGCCTGGCGCTCGGCGGTCGAGGTCGGCGTGGTGCTCTCGTGCGTCACGGTCGCGCAGCGGCGCGGGCTCTGGACCGATGCCGTGACGCAACCGCACGTCGCCATCCGCCCGAACGGACAGCTGCAGCGCGAGACGACCGCGCACGTGCACTGGGCGACCCCGGTCATCCCGCGCGACCCCGATGCTCTCGAGGATTCGCTGATCAACGCGCTGGTGATCCTCGCGACGTGCCAGCCCTACGAGGCCGGCCTTGCGGCGTGGGAGGCGGCCATCCGGAGGCACCTCGTCGACCTCGACGTGCTGCGCGGCCTGCCGCTGCCGCCCGACGCCCGACGGCTGCTCGCGGATGCGCGGCCGCTCGCGGATGAGGGCACCGAGTCGATCGTGTTCTCGCGCCTGCGCCTCCTCCGGCTGGGGCTGCCGATCCGGCGCCAGGTGGTCATCGCCGCGCGGCCCGTCGATCTCCTCATCGGCGACCGGCTGGTGATCCAGATCGACGGCGGTCATCACGTCGACGCTCAGCGCCTGCGCGACAACGAGCACGACGCTCGCCTGCGCCTGATGGGCTACCACGTCATCCGGATCGGCTATTGGCAGATCATGGACGACTGGGCCGCGGTGCAGGACCTCGTGGTGACCGCCATCGCGCAGGGGCTGCACCGCATCCGCCGCTGAACGCCGACCTCCGCGGAGGAGAAATCCACGCGCGAGGCCGATCTCATGGGCATTCGTCCTGGATCGGGGATTTCTCCTCGCGCCAGGGCGGGGTCGGGCGCGTGCGGCGGCGCGCTACTGCAGGCCGAGCAGGTCGAGCGGGTGCGAGAGCCGCCAGAGCAGGCTGGGGCCCTCGAGGTCGCCCTCGAGCACCAGGGGGACCGTGGCCGAGTCGAACGGCCCAGTCGCGGTGAGCGTGCCGACCTCCGCGCCCGACGCGGTGCCGACCTCGACCTCGTAGTCCGACTGGACCTCGGGGCTGCCGCGGTCCCACAGCACGACCTCGGCGTCGTCGCCCGTGACCACCTCGACCGGCTCGCCCCACTCGGTCGTGACGTTCGCGACGGTGGTGCCGGATGCGACGGTCGGGGCGGGCTGCAGGGACTGCTCCACCTGCTCGAGCAGCGTGCGGCTGACGCTCGCGCGGGTCTCCTCGTCGGGCTGGCCGAGCACCGAGGCGTACAGCCGCACGGTGGTCTGGCCGATCGTGACGTCCTTGGCCGTGAGCAGGTTCCACGACTCGATCCACCACTCGGACAGGGTGCCGGTCTTGATGCCGACGACGCCGGGATCGCCGATCAGCGGATTGCTGTTCTCGACCACGCCGGCGCCCGGGAGTTCCGTCTCGGGCATCGCCACGATCTCCGCGATCACGGGGTTCGCCAGCGCCAGTCTCGCGAGGGTGACCAGCGACGCGGGGGTCGCCGTGTTGTCCGGGTCGATGCCGCTCGGGTCGACCATCGTGATGCCCGACAGGCCGTGCGCCTGGAGCCACTCCGGCACGGCGAGGGCGAACGCGTCCTTCGAGCCCCACAGCTCCGTCGTCAGGCGATCCACGTAGTTGTTGGCCGAGCCGATCAGGATGCCCTCGAGCAGCTGCCGCTGCGTGAGCGTGCCGTCCACGGGCACGTCGAGCGCCGACTCGTTCGCCACGCGGTACTGCCAGTACTCCTGGCTGTCAGCGTAGTCGAACGCGTAGGACGGCCCCTGCTCGCCCACCGCGAGCGGCGCCTTCTCGAGGATCATGAGCGCGGTCACGACCTTGGCGATGCTGGCCATGGGCGCGGGCGCGGCGCTGGAGGCCGGGACCGTGCCGAGGCCCTCGGCGCCGACGGCGGCGGAGCCGTCCGCGGGCCAGGTCACGGCGAGCGGATGACCGGGCGCCGGGTCGACCGTCGCGGCCGAGACCGCGGGGGCGACGTTCGCGAGCGGCCAGAAGGCGCAGCCGCCCACGTAGCCGAGCGCGAGGACGCCGGCTGTGATCAGCGGGGCCGCGACGGAGGGGCGCCTCTCGCGGCGGGTGGGGACCAGGTCGAACGCGGGCGACGGCGCGGGGGCCGCCTCGGGCTTGAGGGCGACGGTGGCCGGGTCGATCCAGGCCAGAGCGGCGGTGTCGGTGCGGGGCGCGTCCGCCACCGCTGCGTCCGGCGCCTCGACCGCGGCGCCGGCGGCCTCCTCGAGCGACGTCGGGGTCTCCGGTGCGGGCACGGCCAGCGCCTCGGCCCCGGTCGGAGCAACCGCCGGGGGCGCATCCGTCAGCGCGGCGCCCGCCAGGGCCGTGGCCGCCTCGGTCACGGGCGCATCGGCGGTGCGCTGGTCGAAGAGCGAGCCGATGCCGCGGCGGATCGCGGGCTGCTCGGGCACCACGGGCGTCTCGGGCAGGGGGTCGATGTCGTGCGCCGTCACCGCGCGGCGCGGGCGACGCGGCGCCTCGGCGACGGGGGTCGCTGCCACCGGCACCGTGGCGACGGACGCATCGTCGATCGAGCCGCGGAGATCCTCGCGGAGATCGTCGTGGGGGGAGTCGTCGATTGCCACCCGCCTACGGTACCCGCGGATGCCGGGAGTCAGCCGGAGATCGCGGGCCCCGGCGGCGAACCTCACCCGCCGGATCGCCCTAGAATGTCCCTCACACACCACGGGAGTCCGGCGAGCCGGGCTGAGAGGAAGCGACCCGCGCTTCGACCGTCGAACCTGATCCGGATCATGCCGGCGCAGGGAGGAGAGAGATGAACACGTCCGCACCCGCCACCCCGGGCACCCGCCGCTTCACCTGGCGCGTCGTCGACATCGTCGTCGCCAGCGTCATCGCCGTGGCCTGCGCCGTGGTGTTCCTCGTCTGGAACGTCGCCTACATCGGCCCGAGCGAGCTGCTCGCGCCGCTGCTGCCCGGTCTGGGCGGCCTGCTCACCGGCCCCTGGCTCATCGCCGGGGTGATCGGCGGCCTCGTCATCCGCAAGCCGGGCGCCGCGCTCTACACCGAGCTGCTCGCCGCGGTCATCTCCGCGCTCGTCGGCAACCAGTGGGGCGCGCTGACGATCGTGTCGGGCCTCGTGCAGGGCCTCGGCGCCGAGATCATCCTCGCGATCTTCCTGTACAGGTCGTTCCGCCTGCCGGTCGCGGTGCTGGCGGGCGCCGGCGCGGGCCTCGCGGCCGGCATCAACGACCGCGTCCTCTGGTACGCGGGCGCCGACGCGCTGTTCACGACCGTGTACATCGCCTCGACCACGGTGTCGGGCGCGGTCATCGCGGGGCTCGGCGGCTGGGCGATCGTCCGCGGCCTCGCGGCGACCGGCGCGCTGAACCGGTTCGCGGCCGGGCGCGCGGTCGCCAGGCGCGTCTGACGTGACGGCCTCTCCGGCGACCGGGGCCGTGTCCCCGGCCGCCGTCGAGGCGCGCGGCTGGGGATGGCGCTACGCCAGCCGCCGCGCGTGGGCCGCCTCCGGCATCGACCTGCGGATCGACGCGGGCGAACGCGTCCTGCTGCTCGGCGCGAGCGGCTCGGGCAAGTCCACGCTCCTGCACGCCCTCGCGGGCGTGCTGGGCGGCGACGACGAGGGCGAGCACGCCGGCACCCTGACGATCGACGGGCACCCGCCCGCGGCGGTCCGCGGTCGCGCCGGGCTGGTGCAGCAGGATCCCGACACCCAGGCCGTCCTGCACCGCGTCGGCGACGACGTCGCGTTCGGCTGCGAGAACCTCGGGGTGCCGCGGCACGACATCTGGCCGCGCGTCGGCGAGGCGCTCGACCTCGTGGGCCTCGACGTGCCGCTCGACCGGTCCACGACCGCGCTGTCCGGCGGACAGAAGCAGCGCCTCGCGCTCGCCGGGGCGCTCGCCATGCGCCCCGGGCTGCTGCTGCTCGACGAGCCCACCGCCAACCTCGATCCCGCGGGCGCGATCGCGGTGCGTGACGCCGTGGGCCGCGTACTGGACCGCACGGGCGCGACCCTCGTCGTGGTGGAGCATCGCGTGGACGTGTGGCTGCCGATCGTCGACCGGATCATCGTGCTGGGAGCGGGGGACGCGGGCGTGATCGCGGACGGTCCGGTCGCCGACGTGCTGCGCGACCGGGGCGCCGAGCTCGCCGCGCTCGGCGTCTGGGTGCCCGGGATCCCGCCGCGCCACCCGGCGCCGCCGGCCGCGGCGCCCGGCGAGGTCCTGCTGTCGGGACGCGCGCTCGAGGTCGCGCGCGCACGCGGCCGCCGCGTGGCGGGCCCGCTCGACGTGGACGTGCGCGCCGGCGAGGTCCTCGGCGTCGTCGGGCCGAACGGCGCGGGCAAGTCGACGCTCGGCCGCACGCTGGCCGGGCTGCTTCCGCCGGCGGGAGGCCGGGTCGTCGCCGGGCCGGCGCTCGCGGGCGGGATCGGCGAGGCGCCGATCCGCTGGTCGTCGCGGCAGCTGCTCACGCGCATCGGGACCGTGCTGCAGTCCCCGGATCACCAGCTGCTCTCCACCACCGTCCGCCGCGAGCTCGAGGTCGGTCCCCGCGCCCTGCGCCTGCCCGAGGGCGAGATCGCGGCGCGGGTCGACGAGCTGCTCGAGCGGCTCCGGCTCGCGCATCTCGCCGAGGCCAACCCCCACACGCTCTCCGGCGGCGAGAAGCGGAGGCTGACCGTCGCCGCGATGCTGGCGACGCGTCCGAGGGTGGTCGTGCTCGACGAGCCGACGTTCGGCCAGGATGCGCGCACGTGGGCCGAGCTGGTCGCGATCATCGCGTCGCTGCGCGACGGCCGCGACGGGGCGCCCGGGGCGGGCGTCGTCGCGATCACGCACGACGCCGATGTGCTCGAGGCGCTGCACGCGCGCCGCCTCAGCCTCACGGCCGGGGTCGGGACATGATCCTTCCGACCCCGCTGGTCCCCGCCGGCCCGCTCGCCCGCGTCAACCCGGTCGCGAAGCTGGGCGCCGCGCTCCTCATGGCCGCCCCGCTGGTGCTCACGATCGACTGGGTGTCGGCGGCCGTCGCGCTGCTCCTGTCCGTGCCGCTGCTGGCGATGTCGGGTCTCGGATGGCGTCGCTTCTGGGCGCGCACGGCGCCCGTGTGGATCGCGGCTCCGCTCACCGGGGTGACCATCGCGCTCTACGGCGAGACGTCGGGCACGGTGCACCTGGACTGGCTCTTCGTGCGCATCTCGGACGGCTCTCTCGCGCTCGCCGCGGCCACCGTCCTGCGCATCCTGGCGCTCGCGCTGCCGAGCGTCGTGCTGTTCGCGACGGTCGATCCGACGGATCTGGCCGACGGCCTGGCGCAGCGGGCGCGGCTGCCCGCGCGGTTCGTCCTCGGCGCGCTGGGCGGCCTGCGCCTGGTGGGGCTGCTGGTCGACGACTGGCGGGAGCTGGAGGTCGCGCGCCGCGCGCGCGGGGTCGCGGACACCGGACGGCTGCGCCGCGTGCTGGGAATGGCCTTCGCGCTGATCGTGCTCGCCATCCGGCGCGGCTCGGCGCTCGCGACGTCCATGGAGGCGCGCGGCTTCGGCGCTCACGCGGAGCGCACCTGGGCGCGGGTCTCGCCGTGGGGCGCGCGCGAGTGGCTGCTGCTCGCGGCCGGCGCCGGGATCGGCCTCACGGCCGTGGCCGTGGCCGTCGCGACGGGCTCGTGGAACTTCATCGTCGGCCCGTCCTGAGGTCGGCTCGGGTCGCGCACCCGCGCCGACACGACCGTCTCCTCCGCGGGGACAGGCATGCCCCGTCCATGCCCGAACGCACGCGGGGCCCCGACGGGAGGTCGGGGGCCCGCGCGGCGAGGACGGCCGTCAGCCGCCGAACGCCTTGGTGATCGCCTGCACCGCCTGGTAGACGCCCAGGACGATGAACAGCAGCGCCGTGATGCCGAGCGCGACGTTCAGGTACCACTTGTTGCGGTACTCGCGCGGGACGCGATCCGTGTTCAGGATCGGCAGCAGCGTGATCGCGAGGAACGGCATGAACAGCGCGCCGAGGAACCCGTACAGCAGGACGAGGAAGATCGGCTGGTTCAGGAACAGCATGAGCATCGGCGGGAAGGTCAGCCACAGCAGGTAGACCTTGAACCACTTGCCGTTCAGGCGCGAGTCGGGGTGGTCCGATCCCTTGCCCGTGACGTTGCCCATGAAGTCGGCGAACATCAGCGAGACGCCGTTCCACACGCCGAGCACGGACGAGAAGCCGGCGGCCCAGAAGCCGATGAGGAACCAGACGCCGATGAAGTCGCCGTAGCGCTCGCGCAGCACGCCGTCGAGCTCGAGCAGGCCCTGGTCGCCGGCCGCGAGCGCGACGCCGGCGGCGCGGACGACCTCGGCGCCGACGATCAGCATCGAGATCACGAAGATGCCGGTCATGACGTACGCCATGGTGTTGTCGATGCGCATCACGCGCAGGAAGCGCGGCTTGTCCCAGCCCTTCTCGCGCAGCCAGTAGCCGTATGCCGCGAGCGTGATGGTGCCGCCGACGCCGCCCGCGAGCGCGAGCGTGTTGAACACGCCGCCCTCGGGGATCATCGGCACCAGGCCGCCGATCGTCTCGAGGAAGTTCGGTGCGGCGATGACCGCCAGGATGACGATCGTCACGAACATGAGGCCGACGAGGAACGCCGTGATGCGCTCGAAGAAGCGGTACCGGCCGAACCACACGAGCACGAAGCCCAGCAGGCCCATCGCGATGGCCCACGGCCACACCTGGGCGAAGAACGTCCCCTCGGGGAACAGCGCCGCGATCGGCAGGGCGGTCGAGCTCATGGCCGAGGCGGCGTACACGAAGCCCCAGATCACGATGTAGGGCGCGAAGTACCAGACCGGCCAGCGGCCGAGCGAGCGCCAGCCCTCGAAGATCGTGTTGCCGGTCGCGACCGTGTAGCGGCCGGCGCCCTCGACGAGCACGATCTTCAGGATCACGCCCAGGATCACCGCCCACAGCAGCATGTACCCGTAGTTGGAGCCGGCGACCAGCGTGGCCACCATGTCGGCCGAGCCGACGCCCGTGGCGGCGACGACGAGGCCGGGTCCGATGATCCTCCAGCGAGGCTTCTCGGTCTCCTGCGTGCTCATCCGTCCTCCTCGATCGGAACCTTGGATTCCGCTGTGAGCGGCCCGGGCCCGAGTCTAGGGGCGTGCCCGCGCACCGGGGCGGAGGACGTGCGGGCGGTGCCCGGGTCGGCCCCGCGTAGGCTTTCGAGAGCCCCCGCGATGGCGCGCGGGCAGGAGGAGCACGGATGTCACACCCCGCCCATCGTCCCGTCGACGCGACCCGGCCCCTGGAGGGGCGCACGATCCTGATGTCCGGCGGCAGCCGCGGCATCGGCCTGGCGATCGCGATCCGGGCGGCGCGCGACGGCGCCAACATCGCGCTGCTCGCGAAGACCGACACCCCGCATCCGAAGCTCGAGGGCACGATCCACACGGCCGCGGAGTGGATCCGCGAGGCCGGCGGCCGCGCGCTGCCGATCGTGGGCGACGTGCGCGACGACGACGCGATCGCACATGCGGTGCTCGCCACCGTGGGGGAGTTCGGCGGCATCGACGCGGTGGTGAACAACGCCAGCGTGATCGATCTGTCCGGCACCGAGGCGCTCTCGCCCAAGAAGTACGACCTGATGCAGGACGTCAACGTGCGCGGCACGTTCATGCTCAGCCGCGCGGCCATCCCGGTGCTGCGGGAGAGCCCGAACCCGCACATCCTGTCGCTCGCGCCGCCGCTCAACGTCACGCCGAGGTGGCTCGGCGCCCACCCCGGCTACTCGCTCGCCAAGTTCGGGATGACCATGGCCACGCTCGGGATCGCTGCCGAGCTCGCCGGGGACGGGATCGCCGCGAACACGCTCTGGCCGCGCACGCTGATCGCGACCGCGGCGGTGCAGAACGTGATCGGCGGCGACCGGCTGATGGCCCGCAGCCGCACGCCCGAGATCTACGCGGATGCGGCGCACCTCGTGCTGTCGCGGCCCGCCTCCGAGCGCAGCGGCCAGACCCTGATCGTCGAGGACGTGCTCGCCGAGGCCGGCGTGACCGACCTGTCGGGCTACGCGGCCGTGCCGGGAACGCCCGACGAGGAGCTGTACCCGGACGTGTTCCTCGACTGACGACCGCCCGCCGCCGCGGAGGAAATAGACTCACCGCAGGCCACAAGCCCCCTCCCCGGAAGGACCCCGATGACCGTCGTCCACGCCGTCCGCACCTATCGCAGCGACGAGAACCTCGCCCGCGAGGACCAGCTCGCTTGGAAGATCGCCCAGGTCGCGGCCGACCCGGTCGAGGTCGAGGCCGACGTCGCCGACATGGTGATCAACCGGGTCATCGACAACGCGGCCGTCGCCGCCGCCTCCCTCACGCGGGCGCCCGTCGTCTCGGCGCGCGCGCAGGCGCTCGACCACCCGGTGTCGCGCGGCGGATCCGGTGCCACCGTCTTCGGCTGCGCGCTCGACGTGCACACCAGCCCCGAGTGGGCGGCGTGGGCGAACGGCGTGGCGGTGCGCGAGCTGGACTACCACGACACGTTCCTCGCGGCCGAGTACTCACACCCGGGCGACAACATCCCGGCCGTCACGGCCGTCGCGCAGCACGTGGGCGCGGACGGCCGCGCGCTGCTGCGCGGCATCGCGACCGGCTACGAGATCCAGATGGACCTCGTGCGCGCGATCAGCCTGCACCGCCACAAGATCGACCACGTGGCGCATCTCGGCCCGAGCGCCGCGGCCGGCATCGGGACCCTCCTCGGCCTGGGGCCCGAGGTGATCTCTCAGGCCGTGTCGCAGGCGCTGCACACCACGACGGCCACGCGGCAGAGCCGCAAGGGCGAGATCTCGACCTGGAAGGCCCATGCCCCCGCGTTCGCCGGGAAGATGGCGGTCGAGGCGGTGGACCGCGCGATGCGCGGCCAGACGAGCCCGTCGCCGATCTACGAGGGCGAGGACGGCGTGATCGCCTGGCTGCTCGGGGGCCCCGAGGCCCGCTACGAGGTGCCGCTGCCCGCCGCCGGCGAGCCGAAGCGCGCCATCCTGGACTCGTACACGAAGGAGCACTCGGCCGAGTACCAGGCGCAGGCCTGGATCGACCTGGCCCGACGGCTCGGAGCGGAGCGGCCCGAGCTGCGCGACCCGGCGAACGTCGAGAGCATCGTCCTGCACACGAGCCACCACACGCACTACGTGATCGGCTCCGGCGCGAACGACCCGCAGAAGTACGACCCGCACGCGTCGCGCGAGACGCTCGATCACTCGATCCCGTACATCTTCGCGGTCGCGCTGCAGGACGGCGCGTGGCACCACGTCGACTCGTACGCGCCCGAGCGCGCCGGCCGCCCCGACACCGTGGCGCTCTGGCACAAGGTGACGACGGCCGAGGACCCGGAGTGGACGCGCCGCTACCACTCCGAGGACCCCGACGAGAAGGCGTTCGGCGGCCGCGCCGAGATCACCCTGACCGACGGGACCCGCATCGTCGAGGAGATCGCGGTGGCGGATGCCCACCCGCTCGGCGCCCGCCCGTTCGTCCGCGAGGACTACGTGCGCAAGTTCCGCGTGCTGGCCGAGCCCGTGCTCGAGACGGCCGAGATCGAGCGCTTCCTCGACCTCGCCCAGCGCCTGCCCGAGCTCACGGCTGACGAGGTCGCGGCGCTCACGATCGTCGCGAAGCCCGGCCTGCTCGAGGCGATCCCGGCGCCGCGCGGCCTGTTCTGATCCGAAAGGCGTCCCCATGCTGTATTCCCAGATCCCGGCCCACGAGAAGCGCCGCGCGTTCCGCGAGCGGCTGGACTCGGGCGAGCTGCTCCGCTTCCCCGGGGCGTTCAACCCGCTGTCGGCCCGGCTGATCGAGCGCAAGGGCTTCGAGGGCGTCTACATCTCGGGCGCCGTGCTGTCGGCCGACCTGGGCCTGCCCGACATCGGGCTCACGACGCTCACCGAGGTCGCGGGCCGCGCGCAGCAGATCGCGCGGATGACCGACCTGCCCGCGATCGTCGACGCCGACACGGGCTTCGGAGAGCCCATGAACGTCGCCCGCACCGTCCAGACGCTCGAGGACGCGGGGCTGGCGGGCCTGCACATCGAGGACCAGGTCAACCCGAAGCGGTGCGGCCACCTGGACGGCAAGCAGGTGGTCGACGAAGGCACGGCGCTGCAGCGCATCCGGGCCGCGGCCGACGCGCGGCGCGACCCGAACCTGCTGATCATGGCGCGCACCGACATCCGCGCGGTCGAGGGTCTCGACGCGGCCGTCGATCGCGCCAAGGCGCTGGTCGACGCCGGCGCCGACGCGATCTTCCCCGAGGCCATGGCGGACCTCGCCGAGTTCGAGGCGGTCGCGAAGGCCGTGGACGTGCCGATCCTGGCCAACATGACCGAGTTCGGCAAGAGCGACCTGTTCACGGTCGACCAGCTGCGCGACGCGGGCGTGCGGATCGTGATCTGGCCCGTCTCGCTGCTGCGCCTCGCGATGGGGGCGGCCGAGCGCGGGCTCGACGAGCTGATCGGCGAGGGCCGCCTCACGGGCAAGCTGGGCGAGATGCAGCATCGCGCCGACCTCTACGACCTGATCGACTACTCCGGCTACAGCCGGTTCGACCAGGGCGTCTTCGACTTCACCATCGACCGCTGATCGGCGATCGGGCAGGATCGGCCACAAGCCGCACGTCGCGAAGGAGCACGCATGCCGGAGGAGATCCGCAAGGGACTGGCCGGGGTCGTGGTCGACACGACCGCGATCTCGAAGGTCAACCCCGAGACCAACAGCCTTCTGTACCGCGGCTACCCGGTGCAGGAGCTCGCCGCGACCCAGCCGTTCGAGGCGGTCGCGCACCTGCTCTGGCACGGGGAGCTGCCGGATGACGCGCAGCTCGCCGAGCTGCGCGAGACCGAGCGCGCGCACCGTGCCCTCGCCCCGGAGGTGAAGGCCGCGATCGACCTCATGCCGGTGGAGGCGCATCCGATGGACGAGGTGCGCACGGCCGTCAGCGTGATCGGCGCGATCGAGACCGCCGGCATCGACAACGTGCTCGACGCGGTCGGCACGCCCGAGCAGAACCTCGAGCGCAGCGTCCGCCTGTTCGCGCAGCTGCCGGCGATCGTCGCGTACGGCCAGCGCCGCCGCCGCGGCCAGGAGCCCGTCCCGCCGCGCGACGACCTCGACTACTCGGCCAACTTCCTCTGGATGACGTTCGGCGAGGAGGCGCATGAGGTCGTGGTCGACGCGTTCAATCGGTCGATGATCCTGTACGCCGAGCACTCGTTCAACGCCTCGACCTTCACGGCGCGCGTGATCACCTCGACCCTCAGCGACCTGTATTCGGCGGTCGTCGGCGCGATCGGGGCGCTCAAGGGGCCGCTGCACGGCGGCGCGAACGAGGCCGTCATGCACATCCTCGACGAGATCGGCGACGCCGCGCACGTCGTGCCGTGGCTCGACGCGGCCCTCGCCGAGAAGCGCAAGATCATGGGCTTCGGGCACCGTGTGTACAAGCGCGGCGACTCGCGCGTGCCCACCATGAAGGCCGCGCTCGACACGCTCGTCGAGCACTACGACCGCCCCGACCTCGCCGAGCTGTACGACACGCTCGAGCGCGAGTTCGTGGGCCGCAAGGGCATCTACCCGAACCTGGACTACCCGTCGGGCCCCGCGTACAGCCTGATCGGGTTCGACACGCTCACGTTCACGCCGCTGTTCGTGGCGTCGCGCGTGACCGGATGGACCGCGCACGTCATGGAGCAGCTCTCGTCGAACGCGCTCATCCGCCCGCTGTCGGCGTACGGTGGGCCCGACGAGCGGCACATCCCCGGCTACGTGCCCGACGCCGCGCACGACGAGACGATCGACCGGCCGGAGGAGGCCGCGGGCTGACATGCCGGTCCTCAGCGCGGGGATCCTGCTGCACCGGGCGTCGCCCGGTGGCGTCGAGGTGTTCATCGCGCACATGGGCGGGCCGTTCTGGGCGCGCCGCGTCGAGGGCGCCTGGTCGATCCCGAAGGGCGAGTGCGACCCGGCGACCGAGGAGCCGCTCGCGGCCGCGCGCCGCGAGTTCGTGGAGGAGCTGGGCGTCGACCCGCCTCGGGGAGACGTGGCGGATCTCGGCGAGTTCGCGTACGCGTCGGGCAAGCGCATCCGCGTGTTCGCGCTCGACGGCGCCGGGTGGGAGCCGGGCCCGCTGTCGTTCGGCACGTTCGCGCTCGAGTGGCCGCCGCGATCCGGGCGCATGCAGGAGTTCCCGGAGGTCGACGAGGCCCGCTGGGTCGCCGTCGGCGCGGCGCGCACGCTGCTCGTGAAGGGGCAGCGCCCGGTGCTCGACGCGCTCGCGCGCGCCTGACCCGCGGGCGGTCGGGCAGGAGTTGCGCACCACCACCCTTCGCTAGATGTACTGCCCAGGGACGTTGTTTGATCTGGCTTCCCTGATGTGACGAGAACCTCCCGGCAGAGTGGAGCT